>NZ_CP134198.1:0-300000 GCF_031585635.1 Paraburkholderia sp. FT54
ACCGCCCGTGCCAGGGAGCCGGCCTCCCACCACATATCGTCGTCGCAGAAGGCGACATAGTCAGTCGATACGCAGGCGACGGCCTGATTGCGGCCTGCGGCGCCCAGATTTGACGGGCACTGCACGATGCGTACACCCGGCAGAACAGCTTCGATCAGCCCCACGGTGCCGTCGCTGGAAGCATTGTCCGCGACGATCACCTGGGGCTGCTCCGGCAACGCGAGCAGGCGCGAGAGGGTGCGCATGACTTCCTCCGCCCGGTTATGCGTCAGCACGACTACCGAGATGCGATGCACGACTGACCGGTCTGGATAATGAGCGTCTATTCTCATTGCAAAACCTCTGGTTGGTCCCGCCAGATAGCAATTGACGCGCCCGTCGATGCCCGTTGCGCAGTCGATCCAGAGTACCGCCGGAACCCGTTCAGTCGGATCGATGACCTGTAACGCGGACAGCCCGTTTTTTGCAGCCCCTCTTCGCGATGAGCCTGACGCGCCGCGAGCCACCGCGGCCGGATACACGGTCTGGCCACGTTATTCCGGCTACAGCCATATATGCCCTTCGGTCCGTTTGCCTGCGACCACGCGGATGCGTGCGCCCGGGCATGCTGGATGCGCATTTGCGGGGACGACGCGGCGGTAACGAGGGAGGGGCCATGCGCGTACATAGCATCGAGATGGCGGACGTGTGTGTCAGGTCGGACGTAGTAGCGGATTCCGATGGCGAATTTCTATGGGTCGTCCGCGTGACGGAGCGGAGCCCGGACCAGCGTCTTGTGTTCGAAAGAAGGGGCTACTGCGGTCGCGTACCGAAGGGAGATGCGCTGGACATTGCGGCGTACCGGGCGCGCGAGATCGCTGTCGGGCTTGCTTTGCATGCCGCCGGAAGCGACTCCAGGCGTGGGGCGGGCTCGTGGCGACCTGGCTCGAACGGGCGCTAGCACCGGCGCGTGCGTGGCAAGTCAGCCAGTGCTTTACGGGTATGTCAAACGGGTCTCGTGTGGCATGCGCGTTGCGCGTTCCAAAGCATTGAACTCTTTCAGGCACCGGCCGCCACAACGCTGGCCGACCAATGACCAGTCCCAGCGGGCGGCAGGCCCGGCGCGGAGAACCGGGACACACGCGCGCCGTAGCACACGACGATGACAAGGCAGAGCGCGCTAACGACATCCCGCACTCATCCGGCTCACCGGTACCACAGTGCCGCCCGATCATGCGATCAGAAGGCGATGACGCAGGGTCGACGAAGACGCGGTGGAACAAGATGGGACAAGATGCGCCGGGAAGCGTCGCGCCGGAATCGACGTGTTGCTGCCGGATGCGTGACGAGTGGAGATAATCCGATGGACGACCGCTTTGACCGACGAGAACTGCTGCTTCACCTCGGGGACATGCTCCAGGCATTGAGCTGTCTGGCCCGGACTGGCGCACCCGACACGCCGGTGGCGCAGCTTGCCAGGGAACAGCATTTGTTCCGGGACTTCGAGTTCCTCCGGGCGCTTCCTCCTAGGATGACGGTGGCCGATTTCAGTGCACGCGTCGCCAGCGCGTTCTTCCTGTGGCCAAAGGAACTGCTCGATGCCGAGCTCAACCGGAAAGCGCTGGCGTCAACCATTCAGCACGACCTCTTTGACGGCAACCCCGACCGGTGGAGCGCGTACGTCGCTCATATCCAGAAGAAGGTGAAGTGGTTCGGGACCGGGCTTCCCGAGATGAAGAGGGATGCAGGGGCCGAGCCGTTTCACGAAGCCGAGGGGCAGGCGGGGCCAGCGGAGGTCGCGCCATCCCTGGAGCGGAATGCGCCCGGTGAGCAAAAGGGTTGGCCCTGGCCCGAGGCAAAGACGAAGGCCAGAGAGCCATAGTCTTAACGGCTCGGCGACGGGTTCGAGCGACAGCCATTCGCCCGTTATATGCAGTGGGATGATGCTCGCTATTGCCGTTCCGCAGTCAGCCAGGTTCATGGAAGGCGCGGTCCCCGACCTGGAGGACGGCATGCAGTGCGGCGAGGTGGCTGGAATCAGGATTAAGCCAATGCATCGACTGCCCAGGTCTTCTCGCGCGTTGCAGGTTCGTGGAAATCTGACAGCCGTATGCAGTGCTCTCGGAGGGCGGCTTCCTGGGCATGGGTTCTAATCTGCACGCCATCCCGTGGAGCGCGCTGACTCTCGATACGGACGAGAAGTGCTTCGTCGTCGAGATTCTGGCGCAACGCCTCAAGGACGACCCCGGCTTCGACAAGGACCACTGGCCGGCGATGGCCGATGCGAAGTGGGGAGAGACAACGTACAACTACTACAACAGACAGCCATACTGGTCCGCAACCCGGAGGTAAGAGAAAGCGACCCGGCGTTCCGGCCGGCTGAGCACTGAAACGCATCACCCGTAAGCCGTCCGGGGCACGCGGTTAATGCCGCTCCTGACGCCGATGCCACCGCGTGCCATCGCGGCGGCACCGCATGGAGTCATAGATGCGCGGCGCGCAACGCGCGCCCGTAGTTGAGCCGCATGCCCGCGTTCGAGCCCTGACCTGCGGTTGACACGGGGCTCAGTGCGGGGCAGACCGGCGCGGGAACCGGTTACGAAGCCCTCGTCCGCGCGAAGCACTGCTGCGCGCAGGTCGTTTCCGACGACACGCCCCTACGCGAGGCGTCACTCTGACGTGTCGGAAATTTCCCATCTGATAACAGCCGAGGGGAATGTGCCGCGCGTTGATGCTCACGACTCGTATGTCGAGGTCGCGCGTGGACGGAATCGGCACGCTACAAGGGATCCCGCCTCTTCGGTCAGGCCATACTTCAACAGGAGGACATCCTCTCGCCTGAGCGATATGCAGCAAGTTGAACTATCAGGCGCGAGACGAGGATGGTTGCAGCCACCGGGGTACTCGGTGTTTTTGATACCGAAGACGAGGCTTGGCCCGCGAGACTAGACTTGGCACGAGCCCGGATCGATCACGGCTCGTACCTGGTTGTCGCTTCTTCGTCGCAGCCTATGTCGGGGCGAAGACTGCTCCAACCTCGGCGATGTATACCGAAAACGGCGCGCGGTATCTCGTCGCCACGGCGAACAGCGTCTGTTCGTGGAGCCCTACGCAGTTTTTTAGTGCAAGCGACTGTCACTATGGCGAAGGTGTCGGCTGCCGCCGGTTTTGCGCTGTCGCCGTGGCCGTGTGGCCTCGTCTTAGCCTTGGGTGTCCAAAAATACCTAGAGACATTTCGCCTCCGCGTCGCCGCGTCCCGCCACGCCGGATGCCGGCTTCAACGTCGCTTTGAGACCAACTGCGAAACGAGCGTCAGCAACTGCTCAACGAGCACGGGCTTCCGGAGATAGGCGTCGTAAAGAAGCGCGCGTTGGTCAGTCGGAGGCGGGTCGCCCGAAAGCAGGATGACGGGGAGGTCCGCAGTCGGGTGGGTGTGTCGGAGCAACCTGCATAGAGCCAGACCATCCACCCTGGGCATCTTCCAGTCCGTGATGACAAGGTCAGGGAGTCTGCCAGACACCATTTCGAACGCCTCCCGACCATCGAGCGCCGTCATAATGTGGTGCCCTTCCGACTCCAGGTACATTCGCAGAACCTCAATCAGGGCAGGTTCGTTGTCGACCAGCAATATCCTGCTCATCGCGCACACCGCTTACTTTAACGCAACTGCGCATGCGGTATGCCTGGCAGCGCGCCGGATACGCAGGCGAGCATCCGCGACCGCGTCCCCGTCGTTGGCCGTTCAGGGCGGGTTGCCGAACATGGTCTCGGCAAGAAGGAACTCGCGGCCGGTCAGAGAACATCTGGAGTCCAAAGGCCCCCTCCGGTGCGCAGCTGTAATCAGGCCGCGCGCGTGAGATTACTTCGTTCTCTCTCAGTTCGGGGATGCAAGCGAATGTACAGGAGCACGAGCACCGCCCGGGGAAGGTTGGACCATGAGCGTCATGCGGGATGCACGCGTCGCTGAAGTGGCGGCGGGCGCCGCACGCCACGGGGGAAACTAAGTGCTGCCCCCGGAGGCGGCATGGAGCGGCTGCCGCTTGGCGGATAGTCGCACAGGCAGCACCAAGAACATCGGGTCGGTGCGTCCCTTACGGAAGAAACGATCATGGGTCGTCGGAAGAGACCGACGCGCGACTGGGCCACGACGCTGATAAAAATGAGCGGCCAGGCAACGCCACGAACGGCGCTGGTCCGCCGGCGCTCCACAGCGCCACCGGGTCTTACAGTCGGAGGACGGCGACGTATTGGTCGACGAAGAAGCGCCCGGACAAGGCGTTGCGCTGAAATATAGACAAGCTTCCAGCCAAGTGCGCAACGAGCGGAAATAGTTGCAATGGACGATCCGTTTGACATCCGGGAGACATCCCGGTCAACGGAGGGTCCCTTGCAGATGAATCAGAGAGGAAACAACCCCAGAGGAGGACGCTCGAGCACCAGCTCCAGAGTTGGTGACGGACACCTGGCGGTTGTCCGTGCGGTGCAACTTCCACTACCCTTGAGCGCCTCCCCCCGGAAGGAGCGGTTATCGTTTGGCCTCGTCAGGCTGAGGGCTGCGGCCGGCACGAACAGGGCGCTGTTCTCAGCCCGACAGGGTACCGGCCGCGCCGGTCCGCCGCTAGCGAAAGCAGAGCGGGACTCTACTGGCGGAGAGATTCTGCTGCCAATTTCTCCTCGGCAATCAGGGACAGCTTCTGGTCGGTAGCCTTCTCTTCTTCCAACGTGTCGGCCAGAAGTTTGGCAGACTCTGTTTCGCCCAGCTGTTTCGCCAGCGCAATCAGCGAACCATATGCGGCAATTTCGTAGTGTTCCACTTTCTGCGCCGCTGCGATAAGCGCCGTGTCCAGCAGTGGGCCCTTCTCAATCTCGTCAATCTGCTCCTGGCCTTCCTCGTTGAGACCCTCCATGGCAACACACTTGATGCGCTTGAGCTTGATGCCGGTAGCCTCGACGACACGGTCAATTCTCTCAATCTGACCTCGCGTTTCCTCCAGATGCATCTCGAAGGCCGACCTTAGACCCGCATTGGTCGACGCGCGTGCCATCCTGGGCAACGACTTCGTCATCTGCTTTTCGGCGCTGTAAATATCGGACAGCGAGTGGATGAACATATCCTTCAGCGTCTTTGTAGCCATGGCTCCCCCTTCGATTCGGTTTCGGAAACCCGCCTACCGGCGAGTGCGGTGTGATGGTCACGGCCGCAAATCACATGCCCGTTCTTCCCGCTTGGAACGTCGCGCGTTCATTTCGCCCATAACGCGAAACGGCACCGCCGGCAGTTCTATGGAGCGGTAGCCGCGAGCTTCGGTAGGTTTGCAGCATCATTTCTGCTTCCTGTGCCTTTGCGCGGAGCCGGACCCGGTCGCCGTTTCCCACGCCCCCGCACCTCAGGAACGCCTGTTGCGGCATTTTTGCGCGGGCGAAGCTTCGGATTTCTTAGTTGTTGAGACCGCGCTTGAACAGCCTTCAACCTGGGAGAGGCAACCATGCAAATTCTTGCCACTCAAACCGGCCTGCCCCGCGTGTCATGGGGTGCCATTTTTGCCGGCGTAATCCTGTCACTCATTGTCTATCTGGTCCTTAGCGTACTCGGGACAGCCATTGGCGCAACCCTCCTGTCTCCGCTGTCGCAGCCTGACCCGATGCGCGCGTTCGGCTTTGGCTCAGGCGTCTGGATGATTGTCACAACGGTCGTTTCAGTCTTCACCGACTCGTATCTCGCTGGTCGATGTGCGCCCGTCCTCGGCTGGTTGCATGGCGTGCTCGCGTGGGCAGTCATGATTCTTTTCGCCGTGTACGGCATGGCTTCCCTCCTCGGAGGTGCGGTCAGCGTTGCCGGCAACGTCGCCACGGCGGGCGCGACCGTGGGGGCCGCGCAGAGCCAGGCGCCCGGCGGCAACCCGGTGGTCGACTCGGTCAAACAACAGGTTCAGAGCATGGTCGCGTCCGCCGCCTCGGTGGCTTCGGGCCCGCAAGCCGAGCAGAACACACGTCAGGCTGCGGATGCCGCTGCCCGTGCCGTCGCTCGCGCGACGTGGTTTTCGTTTGCGGCGCTTGTCGTGGGCGCAATCATCGCTCTGGGGTCCGGCAGTCTCGGCTTTCGCCATCAACCCCTTTACGAGGAAGGAGGCGGCTCGGCGAGCGACGACGCGGTACGCGCTGCACGCGGAAGTGGGGGTGAACGTGGTCACAGTCCTGCCCACTAACGCGTGACGTCTGGCGTTCGGTTTTCCGCTAGGAGCATGCTTCTTCGGGCGTCGCCCGGTCGCCCGCCCGGCGCGCCCCCGACCTGAAGGAGAGTGTGTCGAAGTCCGCGAGACCGGCGAGCGGCCAGTTGTCTCGAAAGCTGCGCGAGTGGTCGGGGAGGTTGTCGTGGGCAAGGAAGCGACCAAGCGTAGAAATCATCAACGACACGGTGCGGGGCACGCAGATCGAAGCTGAACGGGTCGAAGGGCAAAAAGGGCAAGTCAGCGAGAATCCACCACGCCGGCGAAGCCCGTCTGAAACAGGCCGTCGCGGCCCCGCCTGCCGTTAGGTGGGGCTGCCCTGTAGTCATGCGAACAGCTGGGCCGAAGGACCGCGCTCGCCATCGAGCGCAGCCGCTGATACAAGACAAGCCACCAATTCAACGCTCCTGAGTCTTCGACGCGATCGATACGCTAGGTTTGTGCTAAGCGAACTTGCGATTGGCGCCGGCCGCATGCGGCCGTTGCGAGGCACGCCGGTTGCTCGACCCCATTGCCATGACGGATGTGGGGAACTCCTCGTTTGCGGCGATACTCCAATGAGGCATTTCGTGAAGAAGATGACAGTGATCGCAGCCGTATCCAGTTGCCTGTGGCTGCTACCGATCGCAGCAACCGCACAGACGCAAGCAGCGTCGACAACGGCCAGCAATCCCCTTGCGCAGGTAGACCAGGACTTTGTTCAGGCGGCCAGCCTGTCTTCATCGACGCAAATCGATGCAGGCAAACTTGCGACCAGCAATTCGAGCGACAACGACGTGAAGTCATTTGCTCTCCATATGATGTTGGACCATGCCCGGCTGACGGTGCAGCTCCAGATGGCCGTCCCACACGGCGTCGAAGTGCCGAAGGACAATCCGGACACGACGATTCTCGATTCGTTGAGGCCGCTGAAGGGCAAGCAATTCGATCAGGCTTACATTCAGAAGGTGGGACTGGAAGGGCACAAGCAGGCCGTTGCGGAGTTCGAGAGAGAAATTGCCGAGGGCCGGAACGCGAAGCTCAAGGAAGCGGCTCAGAAGGCGCTGCCAACCATCAAGGAGCACTACAGGATGGCGCAGGATCTCGCGGCGAAGAAGGGCGTGGCCGCGCAATGAAATTGCGGGCGACACAGACGCGCTGATCGTGGCAGCGTAACGCTCACCCGTTGTCCCGCGACTCCGCGCGCGCTCCGGGCACGAGGGCTTAAGACATGTAGTTGCATGCTGGAGCGGGCGCGATATCAGGTTGTTTTACCGCGCCCCCCAACGTCGCGGACATCAGGAGGTCGTATCGGGCGGATGTGATGCGAGCAGGTAGGACCGGCCGGGCGGTGCCGGTCCATGCATCGCCGCGCTCAGAGCAGACTTCAACAGGCCCGCCATGGGAGACACGCCGAGCACCATAAACCGACAAACCATGCGAGGCCTCGCCACATCTCAGTATTGTCCGTCGCCCGGACAGAATTCCCGTACAAGGTGTAGCCGAAAACCATCGGAATGGTGATGGCCGCGCCGACCAAAAGAAACAGCAGCTCGCGTGCGGTGACGGAGAGTCGCGCAAAACAATCGTGACGGATTAAAGACAATGCTCCACCAGTCGGCAGGAAAGTAGTGTCAGCCGACCAGTGTGCAGAGTCGGACCGACGCGGTCCGAACAGCATCACGCCGGGAAAGCCGGATCGAGGAAGAAGGCCGTCAGCACTTCGTAGCCCATCAGCGGACCGACAATGGGCCCGACTCGGTGGGCCAAGCCCGCCCAGTTCGTGCCGAACTCGCAGGACATGACGAGACCCAACACCACCCCCCGCCGGACACGACCGTGAAGATGGTCAGCGTGTAACGAAACACCGCTAGGAAACCGGTCGACGGGTGACGGGACTTGCGCCTTCGAGTACCGCAAGATCGACATGGCCGCGAGAATCATGTGGAAGGCATCGTGACCCGGCCGGGACTCGCACGAGGATGAGAGCGTCGATTGAGGCGGACAGTGCGACACCTGGGCGTGGAAGCAGCCAATCTGTCGACTGATGGGGCAACCGGCTGTCGTCTGTCGCCGGCCTTGTGCCCGCATTGCGTTGGGCCGGCGCGCGGCACCCGTGGCAAGCGCGAGGCCCGCTTTGCTCGTGCTGATGACGCGCGCCCGCGTTCACGCAAGCAGTCCGGCGCTTACTCGCGCGCGGGCGTCAGTGAAACGGGGAGGGCGCGTTTGTGCCGGGTAGCCATGTAGAACCGACGGATCGTCGTCAGCACTTCGTCGCTGACCGGTCTGCCTTCCAGAAAATCGTCGATGTTTTCGTAGCTGATGCCGTAACTGTCCTCATCAGGCTTTTGTGGCGTTAAAGATTCGAGGTCCGCCGTCGGGACTTTGTTTGCAAGGCGATCCGACGCGCCTAATCCCCGGGCGAGCGCGCGAACCCGACGCTTCGTCAGCCCCGACAGTGGAAGGATGTCCGCCGCGCCATCGCCGAATTTGGTGAAGAAGCCCATCAGGGATTCCGCAGCGTGGTCGGTGCCGATCACCGACCCAACGCGGGCGCCTGCAATCGCGTACTGCGCGATCATGCGCTGGCGCGCCTTGACGTTGCCGAGCACGAAATCTTCATGGAAGTCATCGACGTATTGAGCGCCGCCGCGTTTGAGCGCCAGCAGCATCGCATCCGAAGACTCCTTGATATTCACCGTGAGCGATTCGTCCGGGCGAATGAACTCGAGCGCCAAGGCCGCATCTTCTTCGTCCCGCTGGGTTCCGTAGGGCAGGCGCACGGCTACGAAGCGCGCCTCGTAGCTGCGGGCCCGCAGACGGTCTACGGCAAGCTGTGCAAGGCGACCGGCAGTAGAGGAGTCGACGCCGCCGCTAACACCCAGCACATAGGTGCGTAGCCCCTGTGACGCTAGATAGTCGCCGAGGAAAGCCACGCGTCGCTCACGTTCGGCGTCGACGTCGAAATCGCGCGGAACGCCAAGTTCCCGGATGACGGCCTGTTGCCATACGTCGTCGATGGGAGGGAGTGACGGGTTCATGGAGTGGACCTCAAGTGTCGTTCGCCCGTGGCGGACGGGAGCTGGTTGAAGTAGTGTTCGACGCGCGACAGCGCATACAGCGCCGCTGCCGAACGAACGTCATTTCGGTCGCCGGAGAACTGCCGCGTTTCGGAAAACGTAACGATGTCCAGGTCCCGGGTGCGGAAAGACCACGCATAGCACTGTGTGCCGGGGGGCGGCCCGCCGTCGGGCCCGGAATCGGCGAGACCGGTGTTGGATACGACGACGTCGGCGCAGCAGCCTTCCACACGAAGCGCGCCTTCAGCCATCTCGCGGGCGACTTCCTCGCTGGTCAAACCGTACTGCTTCATGGTCGATTCCTTCACGCCGAGAAAGCCCACCTTTCCGGAAGGCGAGTAGCTCACAAAGCCGACATCGAGGCACGCCCCGCTGCCCGGCACGCTCGCCAGATACGACGCGATCTGCCCGGCAGTGCATGATTCGGCAGTTGCCAGTTTCAAACCCCGCGATGACAGGAAAGACACTACCTGCATGGGGATATTCATGACACCTCCGGCCAGGGAGAGAAGACGTTGCGACCTACAAGCGGTTAGCAATTTGCAGTCCCCCTCCCGGTGAGAAGCTTGCGCGCAGGGAGGATAACGGCGCATGGCAGGGGGCGGAAATCCGCACGCCTTGCGCCGCAGCGTGACCCGGTCGTCGGGCTATTGCCGCCGCGGACCCGCTTGCCGATCCGGCAGGCCCACTGCTTACCGTACAAGACCTATGAACATGAGCGATTTGCTTTCCACCGATAACCTGAGCGAGAGATCACCAGCTTTACAGGTAGGTGAAGTACCAAGCGCGCCGCTGTGGCACGCGCCCGATCTGGCCGTTGGCTGGTCCCGCTGTCGTGGTTTCCGTCGCTTACATGGATGGACCCCGGCAACTTCACCACGAATCTCCAGACTGCAGCGCGCTACGGTTACGGCTTGCTCGGGTAGTCATTGCCTTCAGCCTTGTCGCGATGCTGTTCCACGTCTACCCGCTAAGCCCGGATTGGATACGGGCGAAAGGCTCGCTAAATTAAGCCGTCACTATCTCCGCCGTCCGGTCGGTTCGGCGTGTGGTCATCGGCAAACTGGCCGCGACGGCGACCCACCTCGCCAGAATTTCTCGGCGGCACGAGTGGCTTCAGTCTGCTGCTGCACCTTCCGATGGGCGCGGGCATGGCGATCACGGCTATCCTCACCTATGCGCTGCTCTCGGTCCGTCCCGCCTTCTCGATCAGGGCTTGGTGCGTCTGCCCGCGAATCCCGAATGCAGGGACGTGTTGCACCAGCGATGCGGACAGCGATCGCGCCGGACCCGTCAATGGTTGGCGTCACGCGGTGCCCCAGGACTGCGCCCGCTCCACCGGCGTTACGACGAACTGGTCGACATATGACAGGCCCGCTGGTCCAACAAGCGCTCCGATGGCAATTCCGAGCGGACTGAACACACGCGCCTCCAGCTTTTGCGCTACGACCGTTATAAAGTACCGATCGCGATCGGTGTGGCCGCACTGGTGGACCTCGCCTTGGTGCGCACTAGTAGGGTCGTCCCGTCGTCCTGCAACTCCATGACCTTCGCCATGTCGGTTCCCAACGCCTCGCCGACCAACGGCAGGCCTCGGACAATATCTCGTCAAGATCGTCTGAGCGAAGCGCCAGTTCACCGAACCTTGCCAGCACGGCCTGTTGATGAATGAGAGCGGCTTCGCGATCAACTGTGCTCAGCAGAACTCCGAGGCGTCCATGGATGACGACATGGGGCGAATCGTCAACCGGATCAACCCAACGCGCGGACGAGGAACGGTCGATGCTGCATGTCTGCCTGTCCAGTCGGATATTTCAGTCAACCAATTCAAGGGAGGCTCACATGGGAACGTCAAATCCGAACGGTGGCGGGATCCGCAAATTCGTCGACGTGCAGAAGGCGCTCAAAGGCGCGTCCTATCCGGCCGACAAGGCCGATCTTCTGGAGACCGCGAAAAGCAATGGCGCTGACGACGAAATTTTGAGCGCGCTCGAGGATTTACCCGAGCAGCAGTACGGCAATCCGGCCGAGGTCTCGAAGGCGGTCGGCAATGAATAGGTATGGCACTTGGCATGCGGTATGTCGCACTGGCACGCAAGTGTTCCCCTTGGGGGCGGTGTTTTCGGACGGTCAGGTCTTCGAGAGCGCGTGAGGCTCGCGCGGCCAATCACCGCGTGAGCCAGCGCGTCGTCAGGCTGTTGCCTGCGCGTTACCGGCTTTCTCCGCAAATTCGGCAAGCTTGACGTCGGTCGCTTTCGCGTCCTCAAGCGTCGCCTTGAGCAGCGTGACGCCCTCGCAGAATCCAAGCTGCTTGCCAATCGCGCACAGACTGCCATACGCCGCTATCGCGTAGTGCTCGACCTTCTGGCTGCAGCTACAAGGCCAGCACCCAGCACTGGGCTTTTTCAATTTCGTCGATCAGTTCATGGCCTTCCTCGATGAGGCCTTCCATGGCCGCGTTGCGGATAGGACGCGGCACGTGGGAGCTTCGCCGGCGCCTTCGTGAGCTGCTTTTCGGCACTGTGAATGTCCGACAGCATATGGACAAAGAGATCATCGGCAGTTTTGCGCTGAACCATGATGGACTCAGTGAGAGGTTGCACGAGACGGTAGTCGAGCAATGGGTATTACACGCGCCTGGGAACGGCTCGGTGTTGGGACGACGGTTAAATTCACGCAAAATTCGGGAATCGGAATATTGTTGTGGTCGGGATGCGGAGGCTGCCGATGACGCAGGGCACCCGAGAGCCTGGATTGACGGGCATCTGATCAGTAGCCGGCCACTAACTCCGGGCGCCGCGCATCGAGCGAAGAGAATGCGCCCCTCGACGGGGCGGGGTCCATATTTTTGCGACCGGCGGTGAAGGAGAGCTTGATGCCAGCAGAAACGATAGAGCAGCGTATCCGGGCCAAGGCGTATGAGCTCTGGCAGGAAGACGGCAGCATGGAAGGTTGTGCGGACGAGTATTGGAAAAGGGCGAGGAATCTGGTCGAAGCAGAAATTGCTGAAGAGGATCGTCGACGGGGAACAATCCGCGACGCGGCGGCCAGTGATGAAGCGGACAATTCGCAAGCCTAGCTGGGCAAACAGTGTCGACCTGCAATAAGGCGGCGTCTGCAGTTGCCAATAGGGCCGGGCACCCGCGCTGCTTTATTGTTCCCCCGCACGGACCCGTATTGAAAAGACGCACGGTCGGAAAGAGGCGCGCGGCACCAATCAAGCGGCGGATTCAACCGGTGGATGCAATAGTTTGCTGGAATCGTTCGGCGGGCGTCTCGTAATTCAGAGTCTTCCTGGGACTTGCCCGGTAGCGATCTGGTCCGCTGTTACGCTTGATCTCCCGACATATCGTGGAGGGAGCTCGATCCAGTCGCATGGCGATCGACTGGATCGAGTCGTCAGCCACAAGCGCCCGCGATATCTCTTCGCGCTCAGCCAGCGTCAACGCCAATCTCGATCGATGCCTCTGTGGTGGTTGGATCCCGCCTGTCTCAGCCAGAATCCCTTGTACTGACGAGTGGTTCCGGTCAAAAAGCTG
Source organism: Paraburkholderia sp. FT54 (assembly GCF_031585635.1). Taxonomy (NCBI): domain Bacteria; kingdom Pseudomonadati; phylum Pseudomonadota; class Betaproteobacteria; order Burkholderiales; family Burkholderiaceae; genus Paraburkholderia; species Paraburkholderia sp. FT54. The sequence continues at coordinate 12,805 of NZ_CP134198.1, forward strand.
GGCGATCCTCTGGAGCGATTCTCCCTTCCGCCAACGTTCCCACATCAGCGCTTTCTGCTTCTCGCTGTAATAAATCCGGCGTCGCTGTTTCATCTGCAACACTCCCACTGCTGGCGCAGTCTTAAGTGTGTTGCATCCACCGGTTGAATCCGCCAGCAGTCGGTAGCCAGTAGACTGTGCCGCTACCGGGACGGAGCCCGAGCGCGCCGCCCACGCAGCCGCCCATAACCCGCGCGGACTATGGCGACGACGAGTCTTGTCCAGATCGGCGCTTTTGAGCGGCTTCCGGGGGCTGCGGGCGGGCAATCGCCTCTACGAGGCGAGAGGCTGCCCTCAGTGCTCCCTGCCTGCAGACATAACCTCGCAGTGGTCGACGCCTTGTAATTGGCTGCCCCAGGTGAAGCACTCCTCAGAATGCGCGCTAGACGATGCATTCGCGCACGTCTTGCGCCGTCTTCCATATCAGGGTGGCCACCCTTGGAATGCGATTTGCTGCAACAGGAAGCAGAACTTCATGGCCGGCCAAGGAACATCCCATGGACAAGGAACGAAAGAACGAAGCGTATCCGTACTCCTCCGGCGGTTGGGGATCGCTGAAGGCGGTCGCGAAAATTCTCTCGCAGGAGAAGGTTGCGCTGAAAGACAGCACGGTGCTGTTACGTCAGAACAAACCGGACGGATTCATGTGCGTCAGTTGCTCATGGGCGAAGCCGGCTGACCCGCACACCTTCGAATTCTGCGAGAGCGGCGCGAAGGCGACCGCTTGGGACACCACGGCCAAACGGGTCACGCATGATTTCTTCGACGTCCATCCGGTCAGCGAGCTTCTGACCTGGCACGACCATGATCTCGAGGAAGCCGGGCGCCTCACCGAGCCGTTGCGCTACGACGTGGCAACGGATCGCTACGTGCCGGTAGGCTGGCACCAGGCATTCGTGGAGATCGGCCGCGAACTGAACGGCATGGACCCTGATCGTGTCGTGTTCTACACCTCCGGTCGCGCGTCGCTCGAAACGTCCTATATGTTGCAGTTGTTCGCGCGAATGTATGGCACGAACAACCTGCCGGACAGTTCGAACATGTGTCACGAAAGCACTAGCGTCGGACTGAAAGAGGCGATCGGCGTCGGTGTCGGCACCATCATGTTGGACGACTTCGAAAAGACCGATCTCATGTTCTTCTTCGGGCAAAACGTCGGCACGAACAGCCCCCGGATGCTGCACCCTCTGCAGGACGCCCGCAAGCGCGGCGTGCCGATCATCACCTTCAATCCTCTGCGCGAGCCCGGTCTGATCAGCTTCACGAATCCGCAGTCGCCCGTGCAGATGCTCTCGCCGACCGAGACGCAGATCAGCACGCAATATCACCAGGTCAAGACCGGCGGCGACACCGCGGCGATCCTCGGTCTGTGCAAGGTAGTGATTACCGCGGACGACGCTGCACTCGCCGCCGGCGGCCCGCGCGTACTGGACGATGCGTTCATCCGCGAGCACACGCGCGGCTTTGAGGACTTCGCGGATTTTGCGCGGCAGGCCGAATGGACGGACATCGAGCGGGTGAGCGGGTTGTCCCGTGCCAACATCGAGCGCGCGGCTGATGAATATATCAAGGCGAAGGCTGTCATTATTCACTACGGCATGGGACTCACGCAGCACCGTATGGGTGTGCAGAACGTGCGCATGCTGTGTAATTTCCTCCTGCTTCTCGGCAATATCGGCAAGCCCGGCGCGGGGCCTTCGCCAGTGCGCGGCCATTCCAATGTGCAAGGACAGCGCACGGTCGGCATCACGGAGAAGCCAGAACTCGCGCCGCTCGACAAGCTGGCGCAGCAGTTCTCATTCGAGCCGCCGCGCACGAAAGGGATGAACATTGTAGAGGCGTTCGAGGCCATGGTGAAAGGAGAGGTGAGTGCGGTGCTCAACCTCGGCGGCAATCTCGTGCGCTCGGTGCCGGACCGTTTGCAGACGGAGCCGGCATGGAGCCGCCTGCGCCTCACAGTCAATGTCGCGACCAAGCTCAACCGGAGTCATCTTGTGCACGGCGCCGTGTCTTATGTCCTGCCGTGTCTGAGCCGCATCGAGATCCACCGGCAGGCGAGCGGAGACCAGGCTGTCTCGATGGAAGACAGTACCGGCTGCATGCACGGCTCCCACGGCGTGACTGAAGCGGCTGGCACCGACGTGCGCTCGGAACCGTTCATCATCGCCGGGATCGCGAAGGCGACGCTCGAGGGGCGTTCGACGGTCGACTGGGACGCATGGCGCGACGACTACAGCCGGGTGCGCGCCGCGATCGCCGAGACCTATCCGGAGATCTTTCACGATTTCGAGGCGAGGATGTGGACGCCCGGCGGTTTCCCGCGGCCTTTGCCGGCGCGCGAACGCAAATGGCAGACGAAAAGCGGCAAGGCGGAATTCATGGTGCCCGAATCGCTGGGCGAGGACCCGGACATGGTGGAGCGCGAGCCGGGCGCGTTGCGGCTGATGACGCTGCGCGCGGACAGCCAGTTCAACACCACCATTTACAACCTCGACGACCGGTTTCGTGGCATCAAGGGATCCCGCATGGTCATCCTGATGAATCGTGCCGACATGGAATCGCATTCGCTTCAGGAGGGTGACAAGGTGACGCTGCAAACCATCGCCGACGACGGCATCCAGCGCCGGGTCGAAGGGCTGCGCATCGTACCGTACGACATTCCGCCTGGCTGCATTGCCGGATACTACCCGGAGTGCAATCCGCTGCTGCCGCTTTGGCATTACGCGAAGGAAAGCAAGGTGCCGGGCGCGAAGTCGATACCGGTTCGCATTATCGAGCGGCATCCCTAGCGTTATTGCATGGACGAAAATCTCGAAGCCGGCAACGCACGCGAGAGTATCGCTTCAGGGAGAACGACCGGTGGCGGGACGGCGAGGCGGGCAGGGGCCGGCAGCAGGCGCGCCAGCAGATCGAAAGGGACGGCGGTCAGGCACAGGGCAATCGCGGGGGCACGTCGACCGATCGGCGCAGCATCAGTGGACGGCTCGATCGCGCCGGCGGCGCAACTGCACCACGTACCTCACGGCGATGCGGACGCACGCGGGTCGAAGAATATTGCCAGTAGCGTATGGAGGGCGCAGTGGCGAGGACGTCGTGATCATTGGCGGTTTGCCGGCCACATTTCCCGACGCAGTACTGGTCTTCCTTCACACCGGTGCGTCCGGCCCGCGCTTGCTGGCCCAGATTGTGGAATGGTCGACGCCTTTAACAGTGGGGTGTGCGCAGTGGGGCATGCGCACCGGAATGCCCCGTTCTCGCCGCGCAGGTGCCGATCGCGCCGCCTGCTCGGTACATGAAGTCTGCCTCGCCTGGCGCGCTTTCGCGGCGGCCGCCGGCTCCGACGAGCATGCGGAACGCAAACTGCTACAGGTCTCCACACTCGATCGCTCACCTACGTAAATGATCGCCGACCTTGGAGCCCACATTCGCGAGACCGGGCGGTGCCGTGGCGGCGCTGCGCGGGCCGGCTGGACACGGCCGACCCGTACCGCCGCCGGCTCCCTCTGGGCGATGTTGCGCGTGGAGCAGATCGCCGCGCAGCCGCAGCAAAGCGCGTTGCAGCCGGCAGGCGTCCAGGCGGCGCACATCGCGAAGCTGTGGAATGTTTCGCTGATCGTGTGCGGGATCGTCTTTGCACTCGTGCTGCTGGCGACCCTCGTCGCGCTGGTGCGCAACACGCGCGGCGCCGCCGCGCATCCGCCGGCGACTCACGCGCCCGACCTGACCTCGCTCACGCATCCCGAACCTCGCACGCAGCGTATCGTGATCGGCGCAAGCGTGCTGTCGGTCATGGTCCTCGTCGGACTGATCGTCGCCGACGTGCTGACGGATCGGGCGCTGTCGAAGCTACCGCTAGACGATCCTGTGCGCATCGATATGGTCGGCGCGCAATGGTGGTGGCAGGCGTCGTATCGCCCGGAGGGCGGACATCCCGGCTTCGTCACCGCGAACGAATTACATGTGCCGGTTGGTCGTCCGGTCATCGTGTCGTTGCAAGCGGCCGATGTGATCCACAGCTTCTGGGTGCCCAGCCTGCACGGCAAGAAGGACATGCTGCCGGGCATCGACACGACGATCGAGTTTCGCGCGGACCGCGCGGGCGCTTATCGCGGGCAATGCGCCGAATATTGCGGCGCGGAACATGCGTTGATGGCGATGCGTGTCGTCGCCGAGCCGCCCGAGCGTTACGCGGCCTGGGTCGCGCGACAGGCGCAGCCCGCCGCGCAGAGCACCGACGCCATCGCGCTGCATGGCCGTGATGTGTTCGAGCGCGCCAGTTGCGCGAATTGCCATACGGTGCGCGGCACGTCCGCGAAGGGCATCCCCGGGCCCGACCTTACGCATCTGATGAGCCGGGAGACGATCGCCGCCGGCGTGCTCGCCAACACTCCTCCAAACCTTGCCGCGTGGATACGCGATCCGAATGCGCTGAAGCCTGGCACGATGATGCCGGCGGTGCCGCTTTCGGATGCTGATCGCCTCGCGCTCGTCCGATGGCTTACCACACTGCAATGAACATGACCCAACCGCTACCCGGTACGGAAGCCGTCGCGCAAATCAAGGACGGACCGGATGCCGACGCCGATACGCGGGGCGCGCTGGCGCACGCGTGGGACGATCGCCGGGGGATGCTCGGCTGGTTGAGCGCGATCGATCACAAAACCATCGCGCGCCGCTTCATGATCACGACGTTCGTGTTCTTTCTGCTCGCGGGACTCATGGCACTTGTGATGCGCACTCAGCTTGCGCGTCCTCAGAGTCACGTGGTCGGCCCCGACATGTACGACCAACTCTTCACGATCCACGGCACGGCGATGATGTTCCTGTTCGCCGTCCCCGTGATGCAGGCGGTCGCGATGTACCTGATTCCGTTGCTGATCGGCGCACGCAGCGTCGCGTTTCCGCGGATGAACGCGTACGCGTACTGGGTCTTCCTGTTCGGCGGTTTCACGCTCTTCATCGCCTTCGCGCTAGGTGCGGGACCGCGTTCCGGCTGGTTCAGCTACGTGCCGCTTGCCGGCCCCGACTACGCGACCGGCAAGAGCAGCGATATCTGGGCGCAGATGATCACGTTCAGCGAGCTGTCCGGGTTGCTCGTCGCAGTCATACTGATCACGACCATCCTCAAGATGCGCGCGCCGGGCATGTCGCTGAACCGGATGCCGCTGTTCGCGTGGGCCACGCTCGTCACACAGTTCATGGTGCTCTTCGCGATGCCCGCAGTCATGCTGGCGAGCACTGCGCTGATTCTCGATCGCCTCGTGGGTACGCAGTTCTATAACCCGTCGCTCGGCGGCGACGTGCTGCTATGGCAGCACCTATTCTGGTTTTTCGGCCATCCCGAGGTCTACCTGATCTTCATTCCGGCGCTCGGCTTCATGTCCTCGATCATCGAGACCTTCTCGCGCCGGCCGATCTTCGGCTACTCCGCGATGGTGCTGGCGCTGATCGCCACCGCGTTTCTTGCATTCGGCCTGTGGGTGCACCACATGTTCGCGACGGCCGTTCCCGATCTCGGCAAGACGTTCTTCACGGCGGCGAGCGTGATGATTGCGGTGCCGTCCGGCATCCAGATCTATTGCTGGCTGGCGACGCTGCTCACCGGTCGTCTTAGCCTGAGGCCGCCGCTGCTGTTCGTGCTCGCGTTCTTCTTCATCCTCGTGCTCGGCGGGATGACAGGCATCATGCTCGGCTCCGTACCGCTCGACCTGCAGGTGCACGACACGTATTTCGTCGTCGCCCATCTGCATTACGTGCTGCTCGGCGGCGCGGTGTTTCCGCTCTTTGGCGCCTTCCACTACTGGTTTCCGAAATTCACCGGACGCATGCTCGGCGCACGCCTCGCCCATTGGCAGTTCTGGCTCTTCTTCATCGGCTTCAACGTCACCTTCTTTCCGATGCATCTGCTTGGCCTGCATGGGATGCCGCGTCGCGTGTGGACCTATCCCGCCGGCATGGGCTGGGGGGGCATGAACCTGGTCGCGACGCTGGGTGCGTACATGATCGGCGTGAGCGTGCTGGTGTTTATCGTCAACGTGCTATGGAGTCTGCGGCGCGGTGCGCGGGCCGACGCGAACCCGTGGGGCGCCGGCACGCTCGAATGGAGCGTGCCGAGCGCGCCGCCGCCGCATAACTTCGATGTACTGCCGGTCGTCCACGGCCGCGCGCCGCTGTGGGAGCCGCAGCGCGCGCCGCACGCGGTGGCGGGTCTCGCTGCGCATGCGCGCGAGGTGCTGACGACGAGCGCCCTCGACGCGCAGCCGGACACGCGCCCGCTCTTTCCCGGACCGTCGATCTGGCCGTTCCTCAGTGCCATCGCGACGACGATCTTTTTCATCGGCTCGATCTTCACGCCGTCGGCCGTGTGGTGGGGCACGGTGCCGGTCGCCGCGGCGATGATCGCCTGGTTCTGGCCCGGGCGGCGCGAGAACCGGGTCGCGCGCGCGCTCGAGTGCTGGCCGGATTCGGGCGCCGCGCAAAAAGCGGCGCGCCGTCTGCACGCGAACCCATCGTCGCGCGAAGCGGCCGGCCCTGGCGTCAGGCCGGTGCCGGCAGTGCTCGACGTGAGCGCATTGCCGAGTTTCGGTTTCAGTCATCGCAGCCTGATGTGGTGGGCGACGGCGGGCTTGATGCTGATTGAGGGGAGCCTGTTCGCGATGACCGTCGGTATGTACTTCTACCTGCGCGCGCTCAACCCAGCGTGGCCCATGCACGCGCCACCGCCGTCACTCGTATGGGGCTCGCTCAATACGGCGGTGCTGCTCGCGAGCCTGTGGCCGAACCAGCTTGCGAAGCGCGCGGCAGAACGCGGCGAACGCGAACGGGCGCGTCTGTGGCTCGCGGTCTGCCTGGCGTTCGCGCTTGCGTTTCTCGTCGTGCGCGGCGTTGAATTTGGCGTGCTCAACGTGATGTGGTACGCGAATTCATACGGTTCCATCGTCTGGCTGCTGCTCGGCCTGCACACGACGCACCTGATCACCGATACCGTCGATACGGCCGTGCTCGCAGCGCTGCTCTACACCGGGCCGTTCGAGAAAAAACGCCTGCTCGACACAAGCGAGAACACGGTCTACTGGTACTTCGTCGTGCTGAGCTGGCTGCCGATCTATGCGGTCATCTACCTCGTCCCGCGGATGCATCCATGAAGCGTACGGGCATCTCGATCTGGTTGGGTCTACTGGTGGCGCCGGCGGTGGTACTCGGCGCCCAGAGCCTCAATTACGCGCTCGTGCAGGTCGCCTGCGCGTCCGGCCAGCATACCGCGCTCGACGCGGTGAGCGCGGTCGCGTTCGTGTTCTCCGCCATTGCGGCATGGCTCGCATACCGGCGTTGGCACGCCACAGCCGAGCGGTTCAACGGCAGCTATGTACCCCGCGATGCGCGTCAGCCGTTTCTCGCCCTGATGGCAATGCTTATCGCCGCTTTGTGTGCGGTTATCCAGTTGACGATGTGGTTCCCGCAATGGCTGCTGTCACCCTGCCGATGACCGCGCGGCTTCGCGCAATCTGCCGCTTCGCCGCCCGCGCCCGCGAGCGGCGGGTAGCGCTGGGGTGTGCGGGCGCCGCTCTGGCACTGGCCCATGCGCCGCTCGCGTGCGCGCACGTGCTTACCGATGCCGAACGTGACGCGTCCACTTTCGGCTGGTCGTTCGACGCCTGGGTCGTCGCGTTGATGTTCGCAAGCACGCTCGCGTATGTGATCGGTCACGTGCGGCTGCGCCGACGCGGCTCGCGGCACAGTCGCACAACGCGCGCGTGGCATGCGAGTGCGTTTGCGGGCGGCATGGCCGCGCTCGTGTTTGCGTTGTGCTCGCCGCTCGACACATTGTCGGCGGCCCTGTTCTCCGCGCACATGGTCCAGCACGAAACGATGATGCTGATCGCCGCGCCACTCCTCGTGCTGGCGCGCCCACTCGGCGTATGGATCTGGGCGCTGCCTCGCGGCGGGCGCCGGCGCGTGGGCCGCGCGGTGCGCGCGCCCGCATTCGTCCGCGCGTGGCGGTCGCTGACCGTGCCGTTTGCCGGATGGATTCTCCACGCGACCGCACTCTGGGGCTGGCACGCGCCGGCGATGTTTGAAGCCGCGCTCGCGCATTCGTGGGTGCATACGCTGCAGCACGCGAGTTTCCTGCTGACCGCGCTCGTTTTCTGGTGGACCGTCTTTGGCGACGGTGCGTCGCGTCAGTCCGGCGGTCACGCAATGCTGTCCGTGTTTACGACGATGGTCCATACCAGCGCACTGGGCGCCTTGATTTCGCTCGCCCCGGATCTGTGGTATCCGTCGTACGTTGAGCCGACAAGCGCGCTCGGCATCGATGCGCTGCACGACCAGCAGGCCGGCGGCCTCATCATGTGGGTGCCGGCTGCGATCGTGTACCTCGCCGGCGGCCTGGCGATCGCGGCGCGCTGGTTGAGGGGCCCGGCGCCAGCAGGTCTCACCAGTGATCCCGCAGCGGCATTGCCGCAGGACGGTGCGCGATGAAGCCACGCATGCCACGCGCATTTGCGGGCGCGCGTCGTCATGCCGCGCTTGCCGCGTGCACGGTCACGCTCGCGATTACCGTCGCAGGCGTCGCAACGCGCGACGCGCGCAGTGAAGATGCGTCGGCGTCGGCGTTGACCTCCTCGAACGCCGTCTCCGCGCCGCACTCCGCAGGTGCTTCGGTGCGGCCCGCTGAGCCTCGACCGGATGCCGGGACGCTCGCGCGCGGCGAATACATCGCGAAAGCCAGCGATTGTGCGGGTTGCCACACGGCGGCGCAAGGCGGCGCGCCCTATGCGGGCGGACAGGGCCTTGTTTCGCCATTTGGCACGATCATGGCGACCAATATCACGCCCGATCCGCGCTACGGGATCGGTCAGTACAGCTACGACGACTTCGCGCGTGCGTTGCGCCAGGGTGTCGCGCGTGGCGGCAAGCGGCTCTATCCGGCAATGCCATACAACGCGTTCGCGAAGATCGACGACACAGATATGCACGCGCTCTACGCGTACATGATGCACGGTGTCGTTCCGGTCGCGAAGCCGAACGCAAAGTCCGATGTCGCATTCCCGTTCAACCAGCGCTGGGCGCTGCGGTTCTGGCAGATGGCGTTCGTGCCGCGCGAGCCGTATCGGCCGCGTGCCGACCGCGACGCGCAGTGGAATCGCGGCGCCTACCTCGTGCAGTCGGCCGGCCATTGTGGAAGCTGCCATACGCCGCGCGGCGCCGCTTACCAGGAGAAGGGCACGGACGAAGCGTCGTCGGACTTCCTCACCGGCGGCGTCAACGATCACTGGTTCGCGCCGAATCTTACCGGCGATCCGGGCGCGGGACTCGGCCGCTGGCGCGCGCCGGAAATCGCCGCATTCCTGAAGACGGGGCATGGGGGCGGCAACATCGCCTATGGCAGCATGGTCGAGCAGATCGAGGACAGCACGCAGTACCTCACCGACGACGATCTGCTCGCGATCGGCCGCTATCTGAAGTCGCTGCCGCCGCATAATCCGTCCGGAACCTATGCGCCGCAAGACGACGTCGCGCGCAAGCCGCTCAACGGCAGCCGCGTGCCCGATGCCTTGTCCATGGGCTACAACGTCTATCACTCGTTCTGCGCGCAATGCCACGGCGACGCCGGTAAGGGCGTACCGCACGTGTTTCCTGCGCTCGCGGGCAATTCGTCGGTGCTCGCGGAAGATACGACCTCGCTGATTCGCCTGATGGTCGAAGGCGGCAACAGTCCGTCGACGCTCACCGGACCGCCGCGCCAGCAGATGCCGCGCTTTGCCGACACACTCGCCGATGTGCAAATCGGTCAGGTACTCACCTACATCCGCGGCGCGTGGGGCAATAACGCACAGCCGATCACGGCGAACGACGTGAGTTCGCTACGGCAGAAGTTGCACAAATAGCGCTGCGTCCCGCTGGGGATCGTCGCCCGGAAAAGGGCTGCGGAACGTCGCCTGCTTTTGCCTACGGGAAGCCGTCCGCTTCCTGCTGGTGGGCGCGTTGCTCACTTTCATCGCGCCGGCGCGCGGGCTGACCAGGCGTTTGCCGCTGACCAGTGCGATGATCTATCTCGTCGTCGGGGTGGTTATCGGGCCCGGTGCCTCGGGCGTGATGAAGATCGACCTGACGCGCGATACGGGCCTCGTGCGTACGCTCGCGGAAGTCTGACTTGTCGTGTCGCTGTTCGCGATCGCCATGGGTCTGCGGGCGCCCCTGCGCGACCGGCATTGAATGCCGCCTCTGCACCTCTGGGTCCGGGACGCGTTTCACCATCGCGCTGATGGGCGGCTGTGATGCTCGTCCACGGCCGCGCGCTTGGCACGGCGCCCTCGCTCAGGGCCACGCCCGCAGCAACCGACCCCCGTCGTTGCGAACGAACTGCGCGTCAAGGGGCAGGTGACAAAGAGCCGGCGCTTCGCGCTGCCCGCGGAAGTAGGCCTCAACGACAAGTCGGTCCCATCCAGCCCAAGGCCGGCTCAGTAGGTATCGTGCCGGAGTCTTCGCGACTTTGGCAGGCAATGCGCGATGCCGAGTACAGCGAGCGAGGCAATCAGAAAGGTAGCCACCGGAAACGTGCCCGCCGTATTGACGGCAATTTCGCGCGGTCGCTCGCCGAGCAGCTGAAGCCGGCGACGTGTCATCCTGGCGCCCAGAGCGCGGAGGTCACTGGTGAGCGCCCGCTCGGCGGCCGGCAGCAACACCGTCTCTTCGTCTGCCACATGATGCATGACCTCCCGTATCAGTTGCTGGAACAGCCCGTCGTAAGCGGCATTCTCCGGCCCCATCGTGCGCAGCCTGCCGATCGTAGCCCGCATTTCGGCATGCTCGGGACGGCTCTTGCCGAGCGTTGGATCGTCGGTGAGTACTGTGGCCAACGCCGGGTAGAAGATCTCTTCCTCGAGTTGCGCGTGGATCTCGAGAGCGGCACAGGTCGAATTGACGATGGCGCGCTTGCGCCACCAGGGGCTGTCGGCGTGATAGCGATGGAACGCTGCGAGCACATGCATATGATCCAGCCGGATCATCGAGGTGATGGTCGGAGACATCGGGGAAGCGGTGTGAGGCATGACAGTTCTCCAGAGTGCCCGGCGTGATGAAGTTGCCGGACGATCAGTCTGCAGGGCGGGCGCGGGCAGGGCGCCGGGTAGCGATCGTCATGTTCCGCGGTGGCTTTGGCCGTGCAATCGCCTCGCCCTGATGGGGTCGTTGTTGCTGGAGGAGCAAGCCGGGTACCTGCCTGTCGGTGCCACTTGGACGTTGAGAATTGCCTCTGCAGCGTGTCGCGATTTCACTCAGGCGGTAAGCGCGGAAGCCCAGGCCGGCGCGACATGCTGTTCGACATTGCGACGGAAGAGATGCGCCATCTCGAGATCATCGGGTCTATCGTCGCGATGCTCAACAAGGGCGCGAAGGCGTCGAACAGGAACCCGAGCTCGACCGATCGCTGACTGCAGGCGGCAGCGATTCGCATCCCACGGCGCTGCTGGCGAGTTGATCGATCCATGCACCTGGTTCTTTGGAATGAGAGAGGACGCAGCCTGCACCGTGAATGAGCGAGGTCCGCAGATACGTGTCGCATCGCTTGCTTATACCCAGCAGTACGGTCTTGCCTCCGGTGCGCGCCGGCTTTGGTACAAGCCAGGCTGCGAATTCGTGGCCGCTCCCGAACGCTTTCGGGTTACCCATTGTTGCGACCGCGGCGGTGGAAGTCAGGAGCCGACGCCCCCGCGGCAATCTTCCGGCACGCCTCAAATACAAGTCCGATGCAGCAGGGACTACGTCAAACACGTTGCCGGGCGCAGCGATTGCTAGTCAGGCGGAAGCCCGTGGACTTGAATGGGGCAATCATGCTCGCTGGAATTCCTAGGTTGCGAAACTGCGCCATACCGTCCCTGGTCTGGTGAGGAACTCGACGACGCTATGCCCGAGCCCTTCGCCGAACCAGGTGGCGGTGTTTAGGCGGTCCAGCTTCAAGAAAAGTGTCGCAAGCTTCCTTGCGGAGGATACATGCAGCCTCTTACCCTCGACCAGTTCAAGACGCAGCTGGCGGCGATGTTACGCGACATCCCTTACGGTACGAGTGCCGATCTCACAGACTATGCCATCGCGTTCTGGGATGGCAGCAAGGTTGTCTACGCATTCCTCTCGGAGGATGGAAGAGGGCACATAGACGACGAGTTTGAATTGGGCGACTGCGAGTGGAACCACTGGCACGATGACTTTGTTAGCTGGATTAGCGAGCCAGTGTTCAGCGTCCGGCCCGAACTCCACAAGAGGATTTGGACAGCGCCGTCTGATAACGGTGTACGGTAGCTGGCGCCATGGCAGGCCGCTGAACCGTTCAACACCGGCGTACCGGGCACCTGTCCGGGACCTGCCCCGGCGACATGCCGCCGTTCATCGAGCCGCAGCGGCTACGCTTGTCGATCAGCTGCCGGCCGGGGACGACTGTCATACGAGATCAGGTCTGACGGCCACCGTATGATGGTCCGCATCCAGGATGCACCACTCGCATGCGACGGCTGAGTGATGCGCCTGCACAGTTCCAGTTGGCAGCGCCTTGCTCGGATGCAGAGGCCTTTGTGCCTGGCGCTGCCGGCACGCTCAACCTCCGCGCGCTCAATACGCTCTCGATCGGCGCAGTGCTGTAGATATCACCCTGTTCGTCTTAGACCTTCTGTATGCGAACGGTGCGGACATCGGGGAGGAACCTTTGCAAACCCGCGCCGGCTCCTGCAGGAGCTGATGGTGGATACGGACGATCCGTTTCTGCTTTCCGCGGCGGACTCCCCCCAAGACCCGCGTTGCTTGTTGCCTCGGCAAGTAAACTGTTTCGTCGTGGGTCAGCGTACGGACCCTCCCTATCGCTCCGGACGTTCGACCCACTGGGTCAAGCTCAAGCGCCACCAGTGTCAGGAGTTCGCGGTGGGCGGCTTTTCACGCTCGAGCGGCGCCCCTCCAGGGGTCCACCAGTTCAACGCATTATCGCGTAACGACTTGCGCCAAGGTTTCGCCACTAATTTGCCCTGGCTTGCAGCGAGGTACGAACAATCTGGCTATCACACTCGCCACCTGGAAGCAGGTCCGCTCGCCGGAACTGGCAAGCTCAGTGGAAAGTGTATCGCTCATCCTCTTGGATCGTAGGGGGCGACGTGCGCCCCTTCGCGCCCATTCTCGATCGCCGGCCACAGCCACCGCGCAGGGTCGACGGGCTTCGTAAACGTGACCAGACTGTACCTTCTGCCGCACGAAGTGCTCATAGATTCTTGCGAACCACATTCCGGACGGTACCGCCGAGCCACGCCGCGATCCACGAGCGGGCGGCAACTCCTATTGTCCGGCGTGGTCCTAGCACGACTGCGCTGATGCAGAGCGCCAGCAACAGCGTGACGCGTGGTGCCTCCACCAGCAACGCGATAAAGCTCCCTGCGGATGACGGCGTGGCCTTGCGTGCTGCCAGGACTGATGGAGAAGGGCGGTTGGCTGCAAGCAACGTTTCGCGCGATGCCGCCATGCGTCGCCGAATGGCCGTCTCAGCTTCATTGTCCTTACGGTCGCGGTTCATCTAAGCGCCTCCTTCAGGGTGTCGAGGTCGTCCCGGATTTCCTTCTGCAGCACATGAAGCGACCGCCCGGGCTTTTGGGTTCGAACGACAAGAAGGGAAGCGGCCGTCAAGATCAGCCACATCGCGGCGACGCCCCAGACCACCGGAAGAAAATAGGCCGTTCGCCAGGCCGTTGCGATCACAGCAATGCACACGAACGAAAGGGTAAAAAGGCCAGCGACGGCGAGAGCAACGAGTGCGCATAACTCCCGGACCAGACGTTTCCTGGTCCCCTCAAGTTCAACCCCGAGGAGCTCACCGTAATCGGTAGCTCGCTCGATACAGAATCTGCCGACGTTCCGCCACTGGGTGACTTTCGAGCGCATGGACATTCCTGGACTCCTCGAGATGGTGGTGGCAGGCAGCGGTCCAGGCGGGGTGCCGTCTGCGCCAACCCGGTGAACACAGCCGCGAGCAGCCCTATTCACGATCTCCCCATCCGCTCCGCACGCTCGTGGGGCCGAAGCGATTCCCCGCACGCAATGCGCCGAGGATGAAGCCCACGCCTGCGGCAATTGCGAGCGCGGCGAACGGGCGCTCTGCCGTAGAATCGCGAACAACCTGCGCAAAATCGGCGTAGAGCTGCTGCGCCTTTCCGCTCAGCTCCTTCGCCTTGCCGCTGACTTGCGCACCGGCATCGCCCAGCAGGTCCCCAGCGGCTTGCTGCGCGCCGCCGGTAACCTCCCGCAGCTTTCCTTCTTCCTTCGTCGTTTCCATTGTCTGCTCCTTAAGTGAGTGCGGTCAGGCCGCACAGGAAAATGCGCCGGCGTGTGGTCGAGAATCCCGCTTTCATACGAAGTGCTGTCTCGACCTCGAACGGCTTGGCAAAAAGTCGCGCAAAAATTGGGCCGAGCTCGACGTGCGGAAAGGCATCCCGTCCTGCCTGCCGCATTTGCGCGAAGGCAGGCGCGAGAGTGGCGCGAACGCGGAACTGGGCGGCGCACTGCGGACCGGATGGGCAGTGCGACTGATTCAGCCCCCCGGTTGGTTCAGGTAGGGCAGCGGTCCAAACTTACAAAGGTTGCACGGCAGCCGGCACATTCGGCATCCGTTGCCTACTCCCGGCCCACTGCTCCGCCGCTCGGGCACACGCGTGTTACGGCTTTAACACGACCTTGATGCAGCCATCCTCCTTGTCGCGGAATATCTTGTACATGGCCGGCCCGTCTTCCAGCGGCACGGTGTGCGTAATGACAAAAGACGGATCGATCTGCCCCTCCTGAATCCGGCGCAGCAGGTCGTCGGTCCATCTGTTGACATGGGTCTGGCCCATCTTCCAGGTGAGGCCCTTGTTCATTGACGCACCGAACGGAATCTTGTCGATCAGCCCGCCATAGACGCCCGGCACCGACAGTGTTCCGGCCGGCCGACAAACGTAGATCATCTCGCGCAGCACATGTGGACGGTCGGTTTCAAGCATGACGGCCTGCTTGACGCGGTCGTACATGGCGTCGAACGAACGCGTCGCGTGAGACTCCATGCCCACGGCGTCGATGCACTTTTCGGGACCCTTCCCGTTGGTCAGATCCTTGAGGCGATCGAGCACACTCTCCTCGTCGAAATTGATCGTTGTTGCGCCGCCAGCCCGCGCCATGGCGAGCCGTTCCGGCACCCGGTCGATCACCACGACCTGCCTCGCGCCGAGCAGCACTGCGCTACGAATTGCCATCTGGCCGACCGGGCCAGCACCCCATATAGCAACCGTGTCAGCGCGCTGGATGTCGCAGTTCACCGCCGCCTGCCAGCCGGTGGGAAAAATGTCGCCAAGAAAAAGGACCTGCTCATCAATGAGCCCCTCCGGAATCTTTACGTGAGTGGTGTCGGCCATCGGGACGCGCACATATTCCGCTTGACCGCCCGCGTAGCCGCCGGTGAGATGCGAATAGCCGAACAGCCCGGCGGTCGTGTGGCCAAATACCTTGTCGGCCTTCTCCTTGTTGCGATTACTGCGCTCGCAAACGGAGAAATTCCCTCGCTTGCACTGCTCGCACTCGCCGCAAAAGATGGTGAAAGGCACGACGACCCGGTCCCCGACCTTGAGCTTGATGTTGTCTCTTCCCACTTCGACGACCTCGCCCATGAATTCGTGTCCCAGGATATCGCCGCTTTCCATGGTCGGCATGAACCCGTCAAACAGGTGGAGATCCGATCCGCAGATTGCGCAACTCGACACCCTGATAATCGCGTCACGGCCCTCTTCGATCACTGGATCGGGAACCGTGTCGCAGCGAATGTCGTGCTTGCCGTGCCAGCGAAGTGCTCTCATGTGACTCTCCTGTGGATAGTGACCGCGTTGCGTACCCGACCGTGGGCGGGGATACCATCTTCGGTCTAGCTCACCAGCAACGCCTGTTCCACCGGGTGGCAGACCGACCTTTTGCCGCCAGTGGTCGCCGTCGCTGAAATCCCGCAGCGGTTATTGAGGATTGCGTAATGCCTTGGTATGGATGATCTCCTGACCCGCCCGCGCCCATATCCACTCGCGAACGAAACCCGGCGCTTCGCGCGCCGCGCGACCGGTCTCCAACCAGCCTGTTGACCTTTCGAACACACTTTTCGGCGCACGGCAGTCATCATGCGGCAGACCGCTGCCTCGTACGGCGAGGCACCATCGGCAAGGCGAGGATAAGCGCCGACCAACGCTGGTGGCGCGCAACGCGCGTGCCAACTGTCTGGACCTTTGTGACACGCGAATGAGACAGGCGGTGGTCAGAATGCCGTTTGCCACGCCAGCACGACACCCAGCCGATAAAGCCCATCCTCGTGCATTCAGGACGTCTCGAGAAGTTGCCGTGATCAAGGGTTGCCGGGGGGGCGAACGTTGACGGAGGCTAGCGACAACGCCTGCGTCGCCGGGGGCATAGGTGGTCACTGTTGATTCCGCGGGCCACGCCCGCGGCACGCGGGGACAGCTTGGGCGCCGGGCACGACGCATGCGGATAACGAGGCGCAGGTAGATCTCGTTGCGTTCCTGCGCGCACATCAGGCCAGGGCAATCGCTCTGAGACGAGGGTCGGCGACATTCCGCCCATGCGTTCGTCATCGACCGCACAACCAGTTTTCCAATCAGGTCTTCTCTGTCCGAAGTCCCTTCCGCCGCTCACGGCGGGACGAACTCCGACAGAACCCACAATCGTTTTCTGGAGAAATGCGATGTTTGTGCACAACAAGCGACTTCAATACACGGTCCGCGTGGCCGCGCCCAATCCCGGTCTCGCCAATCTGCTCCTCGAACAGTTTGGCGGCCCGCAGGGCGAACTGGCTGCAGCGTGTCGTTATTTCACTCAGGCGGTAAGCGAGGATGACCCGGGCCGGCGCGACATGCTGTTTGACATTGCGACAGAAGAACTCAGTCATCTGGAAATCATCGGTTCGATCGTTGCGATGCTCAACAAGGGCGGAAAGGGCCAGCTTGCAGAAGGCGTCGAGCAGGAAGCGGAGCTTTACCGGTCGCTCACCGGGGGCGGCAACGACTCGCACACCACGGCACTGCTGTACGGTGGCGGCCCGGCGCTGACCAACTCGGCCGGTGTGCCCTGGACGGCCGCTTACATCGACACGATCGGCGAGCCGACCGCAGATCTGCGATCCAATATCGCCGCGGAAGCGCGCGCGAAGATCGTCTACGAACGGTTGATCAATGTCACCGACGATCCAGGCATCCAGGAAGCACTTGGCTTTCTGATGACCCGCGAGATCGCACATCAGAAGTCGTTCGAAAAAGCCTTGCACTCGATCCAGCCCAACTTCCCGCAAGGCAAGTTGCCGGGCGTTCCCGAATTCACCAACGTCTACTACAACATGTCCACTGGCGATGACACGCCACGCGGACCGTGGAATGAAGGGCCGGGGTGGGAATTCGTCGAAAAGCCGGAACCGGCGGTCGACGGTGGCGACGGCCTCGCCAGCGTTCAGGTCTCTGAAAAGGACGCCGAGGTGCTGAGTGCGATGGCGTCGCGAACGGCTTCCGCCACCACTGCCGATCCGGTCACGGGCGCCGACCTGGGCGCCGGGCAGGCGGCGGCAGTACCGAAGTAAAAACGCCGGCAGGCACTCATCGTCGCCGGTAGCGCAACGCCGGCGGCGGCGTTTGTTTTCGGTTAGACCGCAGAATAACCGCGCGTCGAGCCGTCCCGACACTGCCGTATGACGGCGCTATACGCGCGCCCGTCGTATCTGACAACGGAGCCTCCATGTACCCTGATCCCGTGAACCGGTCTTCCTCGCGTCAACGTAACACCGACGTCGATGCTGCCTTCCAATGCAACACTGAATTTCTGGCAGGGCTCCAGAAAGTCGTCGAGCTAAACATGCAGACCATCAAGACGTCTTTGTCCGAGCAGCACGCGTTGGCAGACGCAGCACTTTCGGCCCAGTCAGTCAGTGAGGTCATCGATCTCCAGGCGCGACAATTCCCCGCGGGGGTTAAAAAGAGTTTGGCCTTCCTGCGGCATGTGGAAGCGATCGCAGAACAGGTGGGGAACGGGTTCTTCGCGGCGTTGCAGGCGCACTTCGGAAGCTCTCTGAAGGCGTTCGCGGAGATGGCCGACAGTACAACCGCCGGAGTTGCACGGGATGGGCAGTTCGACGAGTCGGGCCTGCTCGTGACTGAGCCGTCGCCGGGCGCCGCCGCAGAGCCGGTAGCGATCGTAGACAGTTCCGGCAACATCGTTTCGTCGGACGGCGAGTGGGGCGGCACGCACTAGAACTGGCGCGGCCGCCGACGGGGCTTGCATTCCGTTGGCGCGCGGTCAGGAGGTTACGGGGCGTCCTAGTGCCCGGCTGTCGGGTGAAACTCAGCAACTCCCTACACTCCGAAACGGTCAGGATATGGGACCGTTCGTTGCGGTCCACATTGGCAGCGGTCCCCATCTCAACGCGCCAACACCACCGATGCGGGATTGACCGGGCATGGCGACGTCCGGAACAATGCAATCCGGGATCCAGGCCTTTGCTTTCCCTAAAGGACGTCCGGCCCATGATAGACGGTTCGTACGCTCATATCGCCGGCTTGAAGGTATGCGCTGAGAGCATCCGCCGACGTGCGCGAATCGTCGACCACTAGCACGCGAACTGGCGCCTCGTTGTGAAGGTGACCGTTCTGCATCCGGCCAGGGCATCCGAGCGTTTCAGGTTATCTAGATCGGAGTGCATAGGCTTCTCCTGCAGCGGCGCTTCTACGGGTCGAGGCGACCGGAAAGATTCCCCTTCTGGCATTTACCGCGTTCGATACCGCTGATTATACGCGCGAAATGAAAGAGGCCGCTTTTAACGCCGTCTGCCGCAAGCCTGCTGAACTTGCGCCACTCGAATGTACGATTTTCAGGCTGCCCGGCCATGAACCCGTGGATGGCATTCAGATCGTGGATCCGCGTTGGAACCCTTACCGACCCTATCTGGGCGCGATGCCGCCGACACCCGGGCAGCAATTCTGGACGACCGTGGCCACCTTCAGCGCTTCGTCTGGCATGGAAAGACCCTCAACGGCGCCGCGCGCGCTACGACTTTCCGGGATCGCGACGAACGCTAGGTGCCGCCCCCTCGTGTGTCGCCGGTTCTCATCCGGGTTCGTTGTCCTGAATCCGTGTACCGGCTGTCTATCGGTAGGCACACGAGTTGCTGAACTTCGTTCAACCGCCGTTCAACCGCAGCGGTCGTTACCCCATTCAACCGCGGGACCGAGGAAACAACATGGAAGTGACCAAACAGGACACGGCAGAGACTGGATCCGGCTCACAGGACGCATTAGCCGTCCTCGAGGCAGACCACCGCGCAGTGGAAAAACTGTTCGAGGCGTTCGGGAAGACTGCCGACGACGACCTCGAAGCCAGGTCGGCGCTCGCGCGGCGCGCCTGCGAAGAGCTCTCGATCCACACGATGCTTGAAGAGGAGCTGCTTTATCCGGCCGCACAGAAAGCGTTGCCGGACAGCGACACGATCGACGTCGAGGAAGCGTATGTCGAGCACTTCCTCGTCAAGACGTTGATCGCAAGGTTTGAAACGCTCAAGGCGGGCGACACCGGCTTCGATGCGACCTTCAAAGTGATGAGCGAGATGGTCGGCCATCACGTCGAGGAGGAAGAAGGGGAACTCTTCCCGGAACTGCGCAAGTCGAAATGCAATCTGCAAACGCTGGGCGAAAAGATGGCGAAGCGCAAAGCGGATTTGCAGAGCAAGCTTGACGCGGTCGGCAGCAGATCGGTGGGCGACAAGAGCGCGATGCTTTAAGTGCAGCAACCCCTTAGCAGATCGCGCATGCCAACCGGAAACCAAGCAACATGACGTTAGAACGGCGGCTTCGCAGCATGCTGCAGGACTTGCGTGGCATGTTCGGCATTGCACGACTGCGCGCCGGCCAGGGGCGGACGGTTGCCGTGCGATTCCCGGGCTCCTCCAGGCGTAATGTCATGTCGGACTATGCGCCGGCGGCGCAGGAACGCATGCACGAACTCCCGGCAATCGCCGGCCCGCGTCGAGCTGTGCAGAAAAATACCGGGCCGTGGCAGACAGGCCTTCGTCCAGGGAAGTTCGCGGTTGCCAGCCGAGCAGTTCATACGCCCGGGAGATATCCGGCCGACGATGCCACGGATCGTCGGCGGGCAGCGGATGCAATTCAATCGGCGACGCTGAGCCGGTGATCGTGACGATGCGCTGCGCGATCTCGCGCATCGTGACCTCGTGAGGATTGCCGAGATTGACCGGACCGTCCGGATCGTCCTCGAGGTTCATCAGGCGGATAAAAGCGTCGATCATGTCATCCACATAACAGAACGAACGCGTTTGCGAGCCGTTGCCGTACAACGTGAGCGGCTCGCCGCGCAGCGCCTGCATCATGAAGTTCGACACCACGCGGCCGTCAGCGGGATGCATGTGCGGACCGTACGTATTGAAGATCCGGGCAATCCGGATCGACAGCCCATGCTGGCGCCGGTAGTCCATGAACAGCGTCTCGGCGCAACGCTTGCCCTCGTCGTAGCACGAACGTGGCCCGATCGGATTGACATGTCCCCAGTAGTCTTCCTTCTGCGGATGCACCAGCGCGTCGCCATACACTTCGCTTGTCGAAGCCTGGAAAATTTTTGCCCCCACGCGTTTGGCGAGCCCGAGCATGTTGATCGCGCCGTGCACGCTGGTCTTGGTGGTCTGCACCGGATCGTGCTGATAGTGAATCGGCGAAGCAGGGCACGCAAGATTGTAGATCTCATCGACCTCCACATACAGCGGAAAGGTCACGTCGTGACGCATCAATTCGAAGTTCGCGCAGTCCAGCAGCGGCGCAATGTTGTCCTTGGTGCCGGTGTAGAAATTGTCGACACACAGCACGTCGTGTCCCTGCAGAACGAGGCGTTCGCACAGGTGCGAGCCGAGGAAGCCAGCGCCGCCTGTGACCAGAATCCGTTTGCGGGTGAGTTCTTTCATGGTGCTTTGTCCTTCGGCGTGACGGATCTGGATTCAAGCGGTGACGTGCCGCAACACCTCGTGCCAGTCCTGCGCAAAGCGGTCGATATGAAAGCGCTCCAGCGCGGTGCGCCGCGCGCCGGCGCCCAGACGCCGCGCTTCGTCGGGGTCACGCAGCAGCTCCTTCATCGCGTCTACCAGCGCGCTCACGTCGGTATGTATGAAGCCGTTCTCGCCATTGCGGATCACGGTGGTCAGTTCGGTGGTTGCAAGACCGACGATCGGCATGCCGATCATCATCGCCTCGACGATCGCAAGACCAAGACTGGTCCAGCGAATCGGATTGAAAAAGAAGCGATACCGCGCGCTGAAGGCGGCGAGTTCGAGATTGCCGATTTCACCGATGCCACCGAGCCGCTCCGCGTCCATACCGACCAGATCGAGCGGCACGCGTGTGCGCGTTTCCGCGAACACATCCGCGCCGAGCCGCCGGCCGCGCTGCGCCAGATGGTTCAACACCACGATGCCCCGTTCGAGTCCGCCGCTGTAGCGCACACCCTCGGGCACCACCACGCCATGTTCGATCACCCGCGTCGGCGTGACGCCGCAATCCCACATCAGCTGGTTGAAATGCGTGACGTGCACCAGCAGTGTGTCCGGGTCGTCGACCCAATGCCATTGCTGGAATGGACTGTCCTGAGGCGGATCGTGCTCGATATAGACCCGCGGCAGGCGCTGTTGCTCCGCGCTCAACACCTGCTCGCGGTCATGTTCCCAGTGAGTCCTGTGCTGATACAGGATCACGTCGAACTGCCGATCGGGCACCTCCTCGATACCGATCTCGTGCACGTTGTCGCCCCACGGCAGCACGCCAACCCTGCCCGCGTAGCCGGGCGGATGGCCGGGCTTCGTGACCAGATAGAAGTCGTGTGGCGCATGGGTCAGGTAGTAAAGATAGTTGCCGTGCACGTGCCAGGTTAGCACGCGCAGGTGGCGGCAATTATGCAACATGATGCCGCTCCTCGAAAGTTTCCGGGTCCGCAGATGCATGCAGCGCGTTCGGCGCGCCGGGATGCGCCCCGCTGTCCTGAGCGAGTTGCGCGCGCGCGGTCTGGACCACCTGCTCCACACTTACATTCAGCGCGCATGGATGACCATAAGGGCAGTCGCGGAACATGCATGGCCGGCACGCGGGATAGTCGGCAAGCACGCGATGCCGTGCGTGATCGAGCGGCGCCCAGCGTCGGGTGTCGCTGCCGGACGCGATCACTACCGATGCGGTGGCCGTGGCGGCGGCAATGTGCGAGATGCCCGTGTCGTTGCAGACCACCAGTCGTGCCTGCGCGACCAGCGCGGCCAGTCCGCCGAGCGACGTGGCGCCGGCCAGGGGCAGCGCGGGCGCGGTCATTGCGCCGAGCACCGCGCCGGTCAGCGGCGCTTCGGCGGCAGTGCCGGTGATGGCGATCTGCCAGCCGTCGGCGGCCAGGCGGTTGGCCACGTCGGCAAAGCGTCCGGCGGGCCAGCGACGCGACGGCAATTGCGCGCCCGGGTGAATCAGCACGAGCCGCTGCGCTTCGATGCCATGCTCAGCCACCAGCGCGGCGTACTCATCGCCGTCGCGCGTGCCCAGCGGGAACCACAACTGCCGGTCGACCACAGGCGCGCCAAGCGCATTCATCAGCGCGAGATAGCGTTCGGACTCCGGCAACCCGTCGGGCCAGCCGATGAAAACGCCAGGTCGCGCCGCCTCGTCGGGCTGCACGGAGCCCGCATTGGCCCGCGCGCCGAGTGCGAACAGCAGATCGTTCGCGATGCCGCCGCTGCCGTGCAACTGGATCGCCAGATCGAAACGCCGTGCACGCATCTGCGCAAAAAATGCGGGCAGCCCGGCGTTCGATTCGTGCTGTTCGGGAAAGCCGACCGCGCCGGGAAACACAATCAGCTCGTCGACGAGGTTCGCGTAGCGCTCGACGAACGCTTGCGCCCATGGCAAGCCGATCAACGCGATGTGCGCCTGCGGCGCCGCCTGTCGCAACGCTCGCAGCGCGGGCGCGGCGCACAGCATGTCGCCTAGTTGTAGGGCGCGAAAGATGACGATGCGGCGCGGCGCGAGCGTCGCCAGAAACGGAGCTGCATTCATAGAAAGAACACCTTGAAACGGACGGCGCCATAGATCCGCCAGAAGATGGAAAGGAACGGAACTGGAATCGATGTCCACGCCATTTCGGCAATATGCCGCCAGCTTCGATCGCGGCCGCGCAGGCGCATCGCGCAGAAACTCGCGGTCAGCACAGACCAGGCGACGAGACCGCCAAGCGCTACCGCCGGACTGCGGGCAAGCCCGCCGATCAGCGCCGTCAATGCCGCGCAGAGAATGGTGTAATAGAGCTGCGGAGGCCGCGCACGAATCCGTGTTACGAATAGTTCGGGATGCTTGCGATAAAGCAGCGCATCAAACTGGCTCTTGCGCTGCTGGGCGATGCTCACCCCCCAGCGCGCGGGCCGCACTGGATGCACGACCACCGCATCGCTTGCGCGCACTATCTCGCCCCCTGCCCGCATCAGCGCGAATTGCAGATCGGAGTCCTCGCGCCACGCGCAGGTGAAGCGTTCGTCGAACCCGCCGGTCGCACTGAGAAAGCGTCGGGCGACGAAGGCATTCGCGGTCGCGAACTCGGCGCGCTCCAGGCCACTCGCGTCCGCTTCGTAATCGGTCGGCAGCGGTGGCAGCGGCACCAGGATCGTTCCAGCGGCGGCCGCAGCGCCCGGCGCGAGCGCCGCGACGCCGGCGCTCAGCCAGTGCGGATCGGGCAGCGTGTCGTCGTCGGTGAATGCGATCAGCGGCGAACGCGCGAGCCGCCATCCGGCGTTGCGTGCGCCGGCGGGACCCTGCGTGCGCGTGACGGGCACATAGCGCACCGTAAGTCCGCGCGCGGCCTGGGCCTCTCCAATACGCTCGGCGCACGCGCGCGTGGCTTCGTCCGGACCGTCGTCACAGACCACGATTTCGTAGCGCTCCGCCGGAAAATCCTGCTGGCACAGCGCGTCAAGACACGCGGCAAGCATCGCCGGCCGGCGATAGGTCGGCACGACCACGCTGACGTCCCGGTGCGCCACCAACGCACCCGGGCAGCTCGCGGCAACTGGCTCGGCGGTGCAGCGCGGACCGGCGAAGTCGCCGCCCAGATTGACCGGACCGGACACTGGTGAACTCATGCGTGGACTCCCGGTTTCTCGACGAGGAACGGCCCGATCACGAGGGCGTCGAGCGGCGAGGTCCAGAACGATTCCACCGCGTCGCGCGGCGAGTTCACCATCGGCTCTCCACGGGTGTTGAAGGACGTGTTCACCAGAATCGGCACGCCGGTGCGTTGTCTGAACGCGGCCAGCAGGTCGTAGTAAAGCGGATGCTGCGTGCGGTTGACGGTTTGCACGCGCGCCGTACCGTCCACGTGGCGCACGGCCGGAATGCGATCGGCCTTGTCGGCGCGCACGTCGAAAACGAACAGCATGAACGGCGCGGCCTTCCCGCCGACGAACCAGTCGCTTGCATGCTCTTCCATCACGACCGGCGCAACCGGGCGAAAGTCCTCACGATCCTTGATCTCGTTGAGCGTCGCCTGCATGTGCGGATCGACCGGCGACGCGAGGATCGAACGGGCACCGAGCGCACGCGGCCCGAACTCCGTGCGACCCTGATACCAGCCGATCACTTTGCCGTGGGCGAGCAGACCGGCGGTTTCGCCGGCGATGTCGGCGAGCTTGCGGTACGGCACTTTCGACCAGCGCAGGAACTGTTCAATCTCCGCGTCGCCGTATTCCGGGCCGAGGTACGCGTGCTCCATTATCCAGCGGCGCTGGCGGTCGCCCCGTGCGCAGCGCTCGCGGTAATCGATCCATAGCGCCGCGCCGAGCGCGGTGCCCGCATCGCCGGCCGCGGGTTGGACCCAGACGTCCTCAAACGGCCCGGCATCGCGCAGCTTCGAATTCATCACGCAGTTCAGCGCGACGCCGCCGGCCATGCTGAGGGTGCGCAGCCCCGTTTGCCGATGCAGCCAGCCGGCCAGTTGCAGCACGGTTTCTTCGAGCACGCGCTGCAGCGAATGCGCGATGTCGAAGTGGCGCTGTTCGAGCGGACCGCCACGCTCGCGCGGCGGTCCGAACCGCGCGGTCAGGCGCGGTGCCTCGACGGTGTAGCTGCCGTCGGCGCGACAGCGAACGATCTCGCGGAACACATCGAGGTAGGCGGGCTTGCCGTATGACGCGAGCGCCATCACCTTGTACTCGTCCGACGAATGCAGGAAGCCGAGCCAGTCAGTGACGGCCTCGTAGAGCAGCCCGAGCGAATGTGGCAGTTCGACCTGCCTGAGCCGCGTATATTCGCCGCCGACGAACTGTCCCATGCTCGTTGTCACGCCTTCGCCACGGCCGTCCATGGTCAGCACGGCGGTGTCGTCGAACGGGGCGGCGAGAAATGCGCTTGCTTCGTGCGCGAGATGATGGTCGACGAAGTGCCATTCGAAGCCGTGCTCGCGGTCCACGCCCTGAAAACGCCTGCGCAAATGATGCGGCGCGCCGTCGAGCAATTGCCCCTTTGCGTTCGCGATGTAGCTCAAAAACAGCGGGTCCCACGGCGATGCGGAAGGGTCGGTCAGGCGCGTGCTGGTGGGATCGAACGGCAGCTCGATGGTTGCGCCCGGACGGCTGGGCATGCCGCCGAACAGCGCGGGGTCGTACGAATACGCCACGTGATCGATGTCGGCGAGCGTGATGCCGGCCGCCTTCAGGCAATAGTCGATCGCGTCGAATGGCAACTGCCAGGTCGAAAACGGCACCGGGCGTTTCGCATGTTTAACGTGCGTGAAGCGTTCGTCTTCCGCAGCGGCGAGGACCACGCCGTCGCGCAGCAACGCTGCGGCGCTGTCGTGGTAGACGGCATTGATTCCGAGTGTGTACATGGGCGTTCGCAAAGAAAGAGGTTTCAGGGAACCAGCGGTTCGTCGGCAAGCGGCGGCGCGTCGGCGTGGCTGGCGTTGCCATTCGGGTCCGGCTTCGGGTTGGCCTCGGCAATCGGCATGGCGGCGCGCAATTCGAGCGCGGCTTGCACGACCTCGCCAGGCGCGACGCCGAGCAGACACGCGTGATGCTGTTGTGGACACACGCTGCGATAACACCAGCGGCACTCGACATCGCGAAACAGCACGCGATGCGGTGTCTGCCAGGGCGCATGCTGCGGATTGGTTAGCGCGTACAGATCGACAACCGGCGCGCCCAACGCGGAAGCCAGATGCACGGGCCCGCTGTTGTTGGAAATGAGCACGCTCGCGCGTTCAATCAGCGCGGCGAGTTCGCCGAGGGTCAGCGTGCCGCTCAGGTCGTGCAGGTGCGTGCGAACGCCACGCGCGGCGGCGCGGATCACGGCCTCGGCCAGTGGACGTTCGCTGGAATTGCCGGTAATCAGTAACGACGCGCCGGTTTCGCGTACGAGCCGCGTGGCGACGTCGCCGTAACGTTCAGGCGGATAGCGGCGCGACGCAGCCGTCGCTCCGGGATGCAGCACGAGCCATCCGGCCGCGGGATCGATCCCGCGCGCCGACAGTTGCGTGTCGAGCGCGCGCCGGTCGGCCTCGTGCACGCAGAAGCGCATGCGCGTATCAGGCGAGTGTGCGCCGACCTGGCGCACGAGATCGAGCTGGCGTTGCACTTCATGACGCGTGCGCTGCTGCGGTTCCGGCTCGCGCAACCAGTTCGTCAGCAACGCATAGGGGTTTTCGCGGCAATGCGCAAGACGGCGCGGGATGCCAGCCAGATAGCAGAGCATCGCGCCCGGCAGGGGACTCTGGCTGTATACCGTGAAAATCACTGCGGCGTCGAAGCTGTTGCGCCGCAGACGCTCCTGCATCCGGTGATCGTCGACCAGCGTGCGCACAGCGCTCGACGCATGGGCGACCCACGGCGCGTCATATTCGATCACGTCGTCGACATCGTCGAGAAATGGCGCCAGCGCTACACCGCTGCGCGACGCGAGCAACGTGATTTGACGATCTGTAGCGGACGCTCGCAATGCGTGCAGCGCGGGCGTGGTCATCAGCACGTCGCCGAGATTGTCGAGCCGCACGCACAGAATGCGCCTGACGTCGTCGCCCCAAGGCGTGAACGGCGATGTTTCCAGCGGGACACGCGCATGAGCCAGCGTCGGCTGCGCAAGCAGCAGTGGCGCGTTCATCGCGTGACTTCCGCGTTGAGCGGCGCTGTGCGGCAGCCGCCGTGATGGCGCTCGACGAACTGCACGGCTGCGTGCAAATGGGCGGCGCGCGCGAACGGCACACGCAGCGGGCCTTCAATCCATTCGGTCTCGTGGCCGTTGTCGAGCAGCACGGTGCGGCAGCCGGCACGGTTGCCTGCTTCGACGTCGTCGAGAATGTCGCCGATAAACCAGCTGCGCCCGAGATCGATCCGGTGCGCGCGCGCCGCGCGCCGCAACAGGCCCGACCCGGGCTTGCGGCAATCACAGCCGACGTTGTATGGCGCGACCTTGCCATCGGGATGATGCGGGCACCAGTACGCGCCGCTCAAGGTCGCGCCGCACCCGGCGAACAGGTGATGCAATTGGGCTTCGACCTCCGTCAACGCCGAGCGCGCGAACATGCCCAATGCGACGCCCGGTTGATTGCTGATGACGAACAGCGCGAACGGCGACGCGGCGAGCAGCGTCAGCGCGGCGCGCGCGCCAGGAGCCAGGCGCATCAACGCGGGGTCGATGTTGTACGGTACGTCGTCGAGCAGCGTGCCGTCCTTGTCGAGAAATACAGCGGGTCGCAGCATGATGGGGGTCCTGGCGAAAACCGTGAGTGAATGCCGAAGTGGTGCCGCTGAAGCGACATCACGCGATATCTGTCTGCGTGTGTGCCCGCAGCGTTAACCGGACGACGCTCCCGCCGCGGCGCGCCTGGGCATCTCCATCTGCCCGACGACGGCTTCCGTCGGTGCCACGTCTGTCGCCCGCGCCAGCTGCGCGTAGATCTGCGCGAGCGACTCGCCCACACCGCGCCAGGTGAATTCCGCGTACGCGCGAGCGAGACCCGCTTCGCCCATCCGGCGCGCCAGTTCGGGGGCGCGCCGCAACTGATCCAGGCACACGGCGAGCGCGGCCGGATCGCGCGGCGGTACCAGAAAGCCCGTTACGCCATCGGCCACCGAATAACGAATCCCGCCCACGTCGGCGCCGATCACCGGCGTGCCGCAAGCCATCGCCTCGACCGGTGTAATGCCGAAGGGCTCGTACCACGGCGTCGTCACGAACACATCGGCGGCGCTGTAGAAGTAGCGCAGTTGCGCACGGCCGCGCCGGCCGACGAACGTGACTTGCGCTGCCACGCCGCATTCGCTGGCAATACCGCGCAGGCGCGCAATTTCGGGGGTTGCGAGTTCGTTCGGCGCATCGGAGTTGCCGCCCACTACATACAGTCTCGCGGACGCGCGGAAAGCCTGCTTCAGAACGCTCACGCTGCGCACCACGTTGTCGATCCCTTTGCGTGGCACGAGCCGGCCGAGTTGCAGGACGATGAATTCGTCGCGCTGCCAGCCGAGCGCTTCGCGTGCGACAGCGCGCCCGACGGGCCTGAATTCGTCGGCGTCGAAACCACACGGGACGATCCGGATACGCGCCGGGTCGGCATGGTAGTGCTGGATCAGGTCCGCTTCGTCCTGCGGACACTCGGCGACGACGGCGTCCGACAGCGCAACGAGGTCGTCTTCGATCGCGAAGCGTTCGTCCGGAAAGCCGTCGCTTGTGCCCTGATGAAGGCGTCGCACCCGGCCGAGCGCATGAAAGGTGGTGACGAGCGGAATGCCGAGCGCCGCTTTCACCTTCAATGCGGCGAGACCGGACATGAAGAAGTTTGCGTGCATCACGTCGTACTGCAAACTTTCGCGGCGAAAGAAGTCGATGAGAAAGGCTGCAAACTCATCCATGAACGGCAGCAGCTGTTCCTTCGGCAATTGCATCGGCGGACCGGCAGGCACATGGATGACGCGCACGCCGTCCATGTCGGAGATGAGCGGGAGCAGCGCGCGGTCGCGCCGCGAGAACACGTCGACCTGATGGCCCGCTTCGAGCAACTGGCGCGCGACGTTCGCAACGTAAATGTTCTGTCCGCCACTGTCGACGCCCCCGGCCACCGCAAGAGGCGAAGCGTGTTCACTGATAAGAGCGATTTTCATGGGTACCTTCCCGGCGTGGAGAGTGACGGACGTTGAGCGAGGTCGGCTTCCCCGGCAGGCTGTGCGAATCTGCGCGGTCGCGGCTTACCGCGGGCCGCAGCATGCGGTGTGCCAAACGGCGAGTGAACGGCAGGGGACAACGTCATTGCTTTTGCGGCGACGACCGAAGCGCTGTGGCGCGCCCCTTCGCATTTTTCGAAGCGCTGTGGCGTTCCCTGTTTTTACAAACGGGGCGTGTAACTCTGGCAAGGAAAAGCTCTCAGCACGACGGGGGGCGGAGGACGCGTTGGCGGATCAACGCGAAATACGCAGTACTAATGGCTCCCTGTACCCAGCGATTTACGCCTGACCGGCGTCTGGGTGCGTTATATCCGCTGATCGCGAACTTGTACGTCACGGGGATTGCGCAGGCGAGTCTGGGGGCAGTGCGGGTTGCGGGTGGATCGTCACAACAATCACGCGTGGGTCAGGGTGCCGGGCACGGCGACAAGCCGGCGGAGCCTTCGCAGTCGGCTGCACGTCGGATGGAGACGGCGCTGGCCGCGACGGGCGGCAGCTTTACGCCCGGCCTCTGGCGCGTGAGCCTTCTATAGAGCGCTGACACCGTCGGGACCGACCTCGCGACTCTCGCCAGGGAAAGGCGGCGTTCGCAAGGACAGGGACTTGGCAGTGCAAGCCGCTCGTTCAGCTCCCAGTGCACCGCGACGCTGATCTCCGCAACATGCTGTTGCGCTGACGCGCAGTCGTTCAGCCTGTTCTCTCTGAAGATGCAAGCACGGTGTCGCACTCGCGTTGAGCCTTGAGCATTGACGGCCGGGAAAGCAGATACCCGCGCGCGTATCAGGCTTGCACCTGGACAACCCGGCATGCTGGTTGCTGCCGGCCAGTAGACGCAACGAACCCTCGGCCGTCATAGCCCACTCAACCGATTGAGGAGAGGTCACGCATGAAACGGATTACACTCGTCGCAGCCGTATGTGCTTCTTTTTGGCTGCTTTCACCCGTGGTCAACGCACAGACCCAGGCCGCTTCCACTACTGCAGCGAATCCCCTGCCCTAGGTGGACAAGGATTTCGTTCAGGCTGCGAGCATGTCGTCGTCGACTGAAATGGACGCAGCGAAGCTTGCGACCAGCAATTCCAGCGACAAGGATGTGAAGTCATTTGCTCATCACATGATGCTGGACCATACCAAGCTGACCGTGCAGCTGAAGATGGCTGCACCGCACGGCGTCGAGGTGCCGAAAGACAATTCGGACGCCAGCGTCCTTGACACATTGAAGCAGCCGAAGGGGAGGGAATTCGATCAGGCTTACATCCAGAAGGTGGGCCTTGAAGGCCATCAGTCGGCCATTGCGGCGTTTGAAAAAGAGATAGCGGACGGACAGAACGCCGACCTGAAAAAAGCGGCGCAAAAGGCGCTCCCGACGATCAGGGAACATTACAAAATGGCGCAAGATCTCGCGGCAAAAAAGGGCGTGGCCCAGTAATCGGCTCGCGAACGCGGCGAGCATCGCCATTGCAAAAGTGAAAGCGTGTCTGCCGCGGTTGCGGCTGCGCATGCGCCAGGCGAGGCCAGCACACCGTATGCGCCGCGCAACGCGGTGACGCACCGATCCGGGCCACGGCGCGGGATGAGACCGACTTCAGTCTAGTTATCGCAGAGCGGTCCCTTTGAGAACCGCCGGTGCGAGATGCACGATTCCCCCGGGTATCCCACTTGCGGGCCGATAATTTTCAAGCGGCTGCCATGCGGGCTTTTCATTTATCAGGAGGTTTGAATGCCATCCGACAACACTACATCGACAGCCCGCCGCAGGTTGATGCAAGGAGCCGCAGCGGGAGTGGTGACAACCCTGGCCACTCATGCACTCGGACAAGCCAGCGGCACGGAGACGACCGGAACGGCCGGCGCGGCTCCGCTAGCTGATCCGCGAGGCCTGCACCCTCATCCGCCCTTTCCGGCCCAGGAACAGCCATGGCCCGGTCTCGCGGGACGCATGACGCCGCGCCCCGACCACGGCGAAACCAGCTATCTGGGCACCGGCCGCCTGACTGGCCGACACGCGCTTATCACCGGCGGCGATTCCGGCATCGGCCGCGCGGCCGCCATTGCGTTCGCGCGTGAGGGCGCCGACGTTGCGATCGTCTATTTGCCGGCGGAAGAGCCGGACGCGAGGGAAGTCGTGCAGGTCATTCGCGCGGCGGGCCGCAAAGCGGTGGCGTTGCCGGGCGATATCCGCAATGAAACATTCTGCCAGGCATTGGTTGCGAACGCGCTCCAGCAAATGGGCGGTCTCGACATTCTGGTCAACAATGCGGGGCGTCAGCATAGCCACGACTCGATCCTCGACATCAGTACGGAAGACTTCGACTGGACTTTGCGCACCAATCTTTACGCGATGTTCTGGATCACCAAGGCGGCCATCCCACACATGCCGCCCGGCGCCGCGATTATCAATACAGCTTCGGTCAACGCATACGATCCGTCGGCAAACCTGCTTGACTACGCGCTGACCAAGGCAGCCATCGCAAACTTCACCAAGGGGCTCGCCAAACAGATGGTCAAACGAGGCATCCGGGTCAACGCGGTCGCGCCGGGGCCATTCTGGACCGCCTTGCAGGTCAGTGGTGGGCAGACCATGGAGAACCTGACGCATTTCGGCGAACAGGTGCCGATGGGAAGACCAGGCCAGCCTGCAGAAATCGCGCCGCTGTATGTGCAGCTCGCGTCGACGCAGGCAAGTTACGTGACCGGCCAGGTATTCGGCGCGTCGGGCGGCGGGGGGCAGCCGTAACCGCGCCGCATTTCCGCTCGGTGTCACCATCCGAGGATCGGGCCGGGTGGTGATCACACACGGGAGCGCCTTGTGCAAGACCGCGTAGCCAGAGGCGCCGCGCGATTGGCAGCGCGAACTGGTTCGCATCCGTCAGTCATCTGCAATTGACCCGCAGCTGCAGCGCGTCAGTCGGCGCTCGGCGACGTGCGGTCGCGTCGCATCGCGCGTAACGCCAATTCTCGTATCGCGCCCGAAGCACGGTAGTTGCCGATCCACATGATCTATCGGTCCGGCGGGTCCGCCTCCAGCACGGAACGGCAGCAGGCCGCATCCGGTGCGCTCGAGCGCATCGGAGAAGAGCGCAACAATCGTTGAGCTGCGAGCAGTTCAGGCTCACCGTCAGTGAGCAGGCGAGGCCGCCGCAGACCTCCCGCCTGCGGATACCCGGGGACACCCCCCGAAACGCTTTAGCCCTCAGAGTTGAACAACTCCTGACCAATGTGTTGAACTTCGCGCATCAGTCGGGCTTTCGAAGCCCGCTCGGATTTTCTGGTCCACCACGTGTTACTCCTTGGTCGGATGGGCCACCTCTCACGTGGTTGTCCGGCACTGTGGGGGAAGGCGCGGATGCGGAGTGATTTGCGGGGGCCGCGCCGGGCGTGCGCTTCCGATCGCCGCTTCTCGTCGAACTTGCAGAGCCCGCGCTTTGCCTATCTGCGCCAGGCTCCAGTGTCTTTCCAACAGTAGCCCCCGCCTCGGAGGCAGCACGTGAGGTCTGTGCAGATCCAGCCGCCGAAAGCGCGGAAATCAGCGCCGCCGTCGCAACGTGTCTTACCAGGGCTTTCATCCTCGTCTCCGTCGCCAGGCATCAAGGCTTCATTTTCTCGTCTATACGTGCGCAATTCCTGGGCCGCACCGCGAGCATGCATTCTGCGCGCTGGCCTGGCTGGCTCCGCGCTTTTCCGAGCAGAGCGCGGCCACGAAGAAGATGGCATCGGGCGACAACAGTGCGCGTCAGGACCGTGAGGCAGACCCTGCAGGCGGCCCAGCCACAGCCCGATAACCGGGGACTCCCAACAATGGGCCGGCGCAAAGCCATAACTTTTGATGCTGTCACGCCAGAAGGACCATGCGTGCCGCCGTCGCCGCCACGACTGCTAGGTGTGGGCTGCGGGACCTAAATGGATTGGCGACGCACCATGACGCTCTGTAACACTAGCGCGCTAGTACACTGCCGGGTCATACAGAATGAAGAAGGGTGAAGGGGAAGTCCGGCGTTACCCGAAGGGCTCGACACGGATGGCAATGCTATCAATTTCCTGCTGCATTTCCATCGTTACAAGGCGTCGTTGCGGCCGTGGACGGCGCGTACCCCTGCATATATCGGCGGAAGCAGCTTCAGCGCAAGCCAGTGGGTCATGCAGCGGGTGTTGCGTGTCCGCTGTCGCCCTTCGTCTGCGTACCGTCGTATTCCAGCGAGATGTCCCTGTTCGTGTAATCGACCAGCCGCGAAGCGGCCATCAGGCTGACCACCGCGCACAGCAGAATGTAACCCGCGATTGCATAGCCCGAATGATAGTAAGCGAAGAGCGCGGTCGCGACCAGCGGGGCAGGGCCGCCGGCAATGACCGAAGCCAACTGGTACCCCAGCGACGCACCGCTGTAACGCAGCCGCCCCGTGAAGGATTCGGCGATCAACGCTGCCTGGGGACCGTACATCATCGAATGCGGTACCAGCGAGAGCACAATCGCACCGAAGATCCAGATCGGATCCCTGGTGTCGACCATTGCAAAATAGAGGAAGCCGAATACGCCGACCATGGCGGCACCGATCATGTACATCCGCCGCCGTCCGATCAGATCGGACAGGTGACCAAAGAGCGGGATGGTAACGAATTCCACCACGGAAGCCGCCAGCACCGCCGCCAGCAACAGGTTGCGTGTCACGCCCAGCGTCGTGACGCCATAGGTGAAGACGAAGGCCGTGAAAATATAGAAAGGCGCCTGTTCGGCCATGCGAGCGAAGGCCGAGAGAAGGATGTCTTTCGGCTGGCGGCGCAACACTTCGAGCATCGGCGTCTTCTCGATCTTGCGTTCAGCCAGGAGCCGCGCGAAGATCGGCGTCTCGAGAATATTCAACCTGATATAGAGTCCAATCGCGACCAGTACGATACTGAGGAAGAAAGGCACCCGCCAGCCCCAGGTGAGGAAGCCGCTGCCGGAGATCTGGCTCATGACCAGCACGGCCAGGTTGGCCAGGAACAGTCCCGCCGGCACCCCGAACTGCGGCCAGGAGGCGACGAAGCCGCGGTGCGCGTTGGTGCGCGCCCATTCCATCGACATCAAGACCGAGCCGCCCCATTCGCCGCCGACGCCCACGCCCTGGATGAAACGCAGCACCGTGAGCGCGACGGCACCCCAGATGCCGATCGTCGCATAGGTCGGAACAAAGGCCACGGCAAACGTGGCGAGTCCCATCAGTAACAGGGTCACGATCAGGGTGGCCTTGCGTCCGATGCGATCGCCGTAATGGCCGAAAATGGCCGCGCCAACCGGGCGGGCTACGAAGCCGACGGCGTAGATCAGAAACGCCTGAAGCGTGCCGACGAGCGGGGCCGACTCTGGAAAATACAGTTTCGCGAAAACCAGCCCAGTCACGATGCTGTAAAGGAAGAAGTCATACCACTCGATCGTGGTACCGATGGTGCTTGCGATGACGGCCCGGCGCAACTGGCGCCGGGCATCCTCGTCGGAGAGCAGCATCGCCTCTGGGTGCGTGGCGGTCATTCGGATTCCCCCAGCAAGGTCGATATCAGATATCGACAATTTGGACGGAGAGAGGTTCCGGTGGCAAGCGCGTCCTGGCCATATGCTCGCCGGGACGGGGGTGCGTTTCTTCTGGGTCCTTCTCATCGGCTTATCTGGCGGCGCTGTCGACTTGCCTGACTGCGTCGACGATAACGCCCAAGGCACGGTGTACCGCTCGACGGGGCGCTTAAAGGGTCGGGCGGCGACCGTTGGCAGCGAGCGCGGACTGACACTCACTCACGTGAAAAGGCTTCATCAAACAATTGAGGGATTAATATCTCGAAGAGAGTCAGTCATGGGAACACCACGACCGCATCCGTCCGGTGCGGTTGCTGTGGAACCAGTGCAAGTTGCGGCGCAGAGACAAAGCAAAAGCTTCGGGAAGCGTGGGCGATCCGTGTTCGGCTCCCGCTGTCCCGACAACCTCGCGATCCATTGGACGCTCCGGGGAAAGCTCTGGTGCGTTACCGCGAGCCTGCGGTCACGGATGTGCAAAATCGTCGGGCGCCAGTTCGAGATGCGCTGCCGGATGGGCGAGCAGCTTGCGCTCAGCAATCGCGCGGATGCGGCCATATCCGTCCCGGAAGGTCTTTAGGATCCGGGACACACTGGCCCCCAGTTCAAGCCAGAAATGGGTCTCCAGTGCAGCGATTGTGATGACGCATTCGACTGTGTTGTTCTGGCGTACGAGGCCAAACGCCACGCCGCGGCGGTTTGCGAGCACTTATGCTTTGACGTCGACGGTTTCCATGGGTGGACAGAGGACAACCCTATCGGGGTGGCGCGTGGACAGGATTTTTTGCATACGCGATGCAGTATGACCATGGGGTTATTCATGGACGCTCTTGCTGCGAGACGGCAAGGTGCCACGGCATCACGTACGTGTCGGGACCGAGGTGCCGAACGACATGGAAGTGGAGCGGGTCGAAGCGCGTGAATCCCCGGGCTGGGACGGCCCCGACCTGCGGGTCGCGCGCCACTTAGGCGATCGCTGGATCGCCGCGGGCAGATCTACGCTGCTGGTCGTGCCGTCGATAATCGTGCGTGCCGAATCCAACGTGCTGGTCAAGCCGGCGCACCCGGCTGCGATGCGTCCGGGTCTTCGGCTCCTGAATAAGCTCACCTGTTGACGTTCGTTCGCCGGACTCACTGCTCATGGCCAAAGACGCGGTGGCGCCCGAGGCGATGGAGCGCTATCCGCGAACGATGCTCGATGAGCTGATGCAGCTCCCGTTGCTGCATGGCTTACCTGAACGAGTCCATCCGGGCAGCACGGCAGCGCGAAACTCACCGCCGTCACGCGGCGCATGGTAGAGCAAAGGTCGGCGCTGGCGGCCGCCGCTCACCCGATGCGCGGTTGTGGTTCCGGCCACTGGGCGCCCGGCGCCTGGCCGGACCTGTCGCGCTTACATCCGCGACCTCGAGGGGCTGTTACTATGGGCGGTGATCGTGCTCGTCACCGCAGTCCCTTCCACGACGGTCGAGGACTGCGAGGCCTCCCAGGACTTCCTCGCGGCCCCGTCACCGGCGGCTAACGGCCCGAAGCAACTGATGGCGGCATCGCAGGCTGCGGGCGACGTTGCGGGCGGCGCCCGGGATGGGCTACCTGGCGCCAGGCACATACCGCCGTCGCGCAGGAAAGGCAGGGCGTTCCTTCCTCCCGCGATTTCTCTCACCAGCGAGGAACTTCGAATGGTGCACGCGATTACCGCAGTCCGGCTTGACCAGGATTCACAAAGGGTCACCCACGTACTCTGGGGGCAGGTTTCAGTGAGCGGAGAACAGTTTGAGGTTGCGCCGCACGAATCGCCGGTGATTGAGGTGGTCGACGCGCTCTCCAAAGGCGATACCGTGGTGACTGTCTTTCCGCTGGACGGACAGCGCGTTGCGGGTCCGGAGGTCCGGTGTGTCGTGGATGAGTCGGGTCACGCATCGATCGAAACGATCGACGCCGGTTCCGGTTCCGGCCGAATGCTTGCGGACCTGCCGCGCGTTGACCACGAGTAAACACGCTACGCGGCGCCCACCCGGCAGCACGCGAGCTACCGTAGCACCGGTCAGCGCGGTCATGGCGGCGCCTGCCGCGGGAACATACGCCGTTGTAACGAACGCCGGTGCCTTTGCATCCCTTCACGCCAGGAGTGTGCTCGGAACGGCAATCGGTGCGTCGTCGTTGAGTCCTCTGGCTTAACCGAACCCGATCCGCGCGTTCGGCTTTGATCCGGGGTTCTGATGACTGTGACACCGGTTGTCCCCGTGTATGCAGAGGCCTGCTTTGCGGGGCGCTGTTTGCCCGTTCCCGACTGGTTGCAGGGACGGCTCACATGCGCCGTCATGATCCTCTGCATCGTCTTCGGATTCGCCGCGACCGTCGGCGTGCAGCGCT
Organism: Paraburkholderia sp. FT54; assembly: GCF_031585635.1. Lineage (NCBI taxonomy): Bacteria > Pseudomonadati > Pseudomonadota > Betaproteobacteria > Burkholderiales > Burkholderiaceae > Paraburkholderia > Paraburkholderia sp. FT54. The sequence goes on from NZ_CP134198.1 coordinate 50,029, forward strand.
AATTTGCCCGTCACTGGCCGTTCTTACCGTGTATCCCAGAGCTGATGCAAGCGGCGGCCCGTGCCGCCAACATCGCGACACCGTCGTCCGCCATAAGAACGCTTGTCATCCCCGAACTATTCCCGAGCCCAACCTGTCATTCGGCATTCGGCATCGCACGCTGTCGGAAATTCACATGCGATCGCGTCGCACCCTTCTCGGATGAATGTCGCGCTGCTGCGCTGCTGTATCGCGAGCGGCTTCCGTGGTGAGCAGTGACGCGTAGCTCAGGAGGTCGTTCCCCCGGTCGAAACCGTCACCGCATCCCGTTCCCGCTCCGGTGCATGATGACCACTGACGCGTTCGAATTGCCGCGCCCTCGTGACCGGATATTCCGCGCTTTACCGGAACGGGCCAACCTTCCAGCGAGTCTGCGTTGCCGCCTTGTCATCTCGCAGCGTCGCCGGTCGTTGCTATCGATCCCCGCGCGAGGTGATGGGTCGGCGTCCATGAGCAGGCTTACTAGCATTTTCATAAGCCGGCTGGAGCGGTCGAGCTGTCGTTGGTGAGGCCGCGTGGGCCTTGCAGGGTGCGCTACATACCGACGGAAACGATTGCCCGTCACCCGGGCGGAGGCCGGACACTTTCGTCCCTGGACTAACCAGGTGATCCGATTGACGGTTCTCACCTGACGCTACCAGCGGTACGGTGCTGACGGCGAAGGGCGCCCGGGGGGTGCACACCCGCGCATAGCGCGGGCCATCCTCGGCGCCATGCTGCTGCCGGCGTGCACTGCGCTTCCCGCGGTGCGCCCGACCATAATACGTGCTCTCAAGAGCAAATCGGCGATGCCTCTTGGTCGGAATGCTTGCGGGCATGCGCTTGACGTCCTTCAGTCTGGCCCAGCGGCGACGAGCAATTTCGTTACCGGGCGACGGCTCGGCCCCTGTCTGGGAGATCGGCGACAAAGACGAAGTGCCGGGTGCTCGCCCCGCGAAACTGGAATGCATACCGTTCGCTGACTGCGGGCAGACCCGTTTCTTCCCTTAACTCGCGGAAGGCCGTGCGCGACAGAGGTTCGTCGGCTTCCGGCCGGCCGCCAGGCATTGCCCAACGGCCGCGCTCCTTAGCGACGAGCAGCAGCCGTCCCTTCCTCATACACGCTACCGTGGCCGGTTGTTTCGTGGTCGGGTCCTGGGAAATTATCGACGGCCGAGCATGGGCCGTGCCGCGGCTGTGCGGCTCTGGATGGGGACTTCGGCGCGCGCTGCACGTTCGGGCGCAATTCAGGTCCCCAGCGAGAAGACGTGCTCGATCACCTTTGACATCTTCGGCTTTACCCATCTCGGAGCGCACTGAGGAAACGCTCACGGAAACTATTCGTCCGCCCGTTGACGGAAGCGGAAGCGCAAACGGGAACGTAAGGCCTCCCAATCCGCACGGGCAGCTTCAACGCGAACGAGACTACAAAGCTAAACCAGACGATTTTAAGCAGCGTGCGATGCCGGAAGACGACGTTCCATCCGCATCCGGGCCGCCCCCACACCGCCGCACCGGCAAGAAAGCTCGCGAACGACCGGCGACAGCGGTGGCGAGTACTGTCGCTCCATCCTGCACGCTCGCCCACTGCGGGACAGTGGCGCCGATGCCATTGTCCTGGGATGTACTGAAAGAGGCGCAGCGGCGCTACTCGGCAGACGCACGCCAGCGGCACTGGCGACAGCGCCTTGCGGGAATGGGGAAGCCGCCGGAAGAGCCGCCTGGAATCCCCGCCCACGCGCTAATGCTCGTCGACCCAGGCAATAGCACGCTCTCGTGCGAGAGCCATTGCTTCATGTTCGTCGACAAACGCGAGGTGGAATTCCATCTCGTGCACGCATTCGGCGGCAAGGGCATCACCCTGCTGCCTGTAAATACGGGCGTAGCCGACGATGTCTCGATCGACCAGGCTAGCCGATACATGGATTGTGTATCCGCGATACTGACTTTGCATGGCGCGCATTCCGGAAAGGAGAACCTTCGTAGCACTGATCGTGCCGCGGAAGTGGACCGACCACGCTGTTCACAGGCGGCTAGGCGAAAGGCCCTCGCCGCGATCACGTCAGTGCCCCAAAGGGGTGCGTGCTCGTCCGCAGTGCTGATGCAGTCTGGCTGGTCGGGTTGTAGTAGCGTGCGCATACCCCCCGGGAACGCTCCGCAAACGCGCGAGATCATCGCGTCCAGATACTCGCGCTGGCCGGCAGTCGTCGGAGCCGCCGCACTTCTGTTCAATTCGCTCACTTCCGCTTTATCCGCCTGTCCGTGCGTTCAATGTCAGTAACGGCGAGCAACTCTGCAAGGCACGGCGGCCCGCGTGCGGTCAGGCCACCCCAACGAGCTATGCGGTCAACGGGCGTCAGATGGTGGTGATGGTGTCGGTGAACACGGCTCGTCCTGCACCCCCGCCGTGCACGCGTCGGGGCATGCTGAAACTCATCGGCTGGCGGGGGAAGGGGAACTGCTGGCGGCCGAATCTGCATTCGCTGCCCCCCCGGCTTTGTCACCGGGTTTGCAACCGGCGGAAACGGCCAGGGCAAACACCACGATGGCGCCCGTCAGGATTCGCGTATAGAAAGTCGGGGTCATTGTCGTCTCTCATCAAGCTTCATTGCACCTGTCTGCGCATGTGTCACTGCGCATAACAATACGGCTTTCATTGCATCGAGTCACGTTTTCGCAGCGGCCCAGATCGCCAATTGGCGCGGTAACGGGCGGGCGTCGCTCGCCTGAAAATCGTCCGCGCCGCGCTTTGCATCATCCGGTTCCTGGCTTCGGCCCTGGCAGTTCCTTCCAGCCCCACGACAAGCGGCGGCGGCATTGCTTCGCAACCGCGTTCACTGCAGTCTAGCTGCTGTCTGCCGTACCTGCCCAGCCGCGCGACGGGCTTCGCGCGTAGCGGCGCCTGACGCGGAGTCCGGCTTGTTAACATCGGGACACGCAGCGCCCGGTACTCCCGCCGCATCAGGGTGGATGCGCACCCCATACTCATGCAGGACAACAGCAAGTGCCTTGCCGATGTCCGGGCACAATGAATGCGCGAAGCTTGACGACAAACAGTTGGCGGAATCACCCATGGGCGGCGTTATCGTAGCGATCCGGGGCGTCGTCCTGAGGTCTGCAGTCAGGCCCGGCATGAGAGCCCGCGAAGTCGCGACCGGCCAAAGCAGTTGTGACGACGCTTCGCCGCTTCGAGACGGCAACACGCCACGATGCGTGATGCCCCTTGCCGATTCGTGCCCCGTACAGGCGGCGAAAGGGAACAGGTATGGCTTCCGTCCTGCTGGTCGACGCGAATGCGGGGTGGCTGGGTTCGCTTGCATTGCTGATCGCGTCCGAAGGGCATCTTGTGCGCACCGCTCATAATGGTGTCGACGCGCTACGTGTCATCCGTGAAAGCTCACCCGACGTTGTCGTGACGGACTGCAACCTGCCCGTGATGGATGGCGCCGATCTGGTCCGCGCCTTGCGCGCGGACCCATCGCTCGCGTCGATTCCGGTGATTCTCACGGCCGACACGCGTCGGCGGCCGCGCCTGCCGCATGTTCGGTTCCTCAAAAAGCCGTTCCCAGCGACGGTCTTGCTGCGCGAGCTGGAGCGCCTCAGCCGCCGCGGCCGCAGGCGTGAAGCGCGAAGCCTGATAACGGCGAGGCTCGCACATATCCGTCGCGGAGCGTACGGCTGACCTCGATCCGGCAGCCTCCGTCCTCTGCGGCGGCCACACGATTTCGGGCCGACACTGGCGTGTCTGGTAGTGGACAGGGTGCTGATTGCATGACCGTTCAAGCGGCCTGCGCGCAGCGGTCGTGCGGTCATGCGCAGAGCGAAAGAAGCAGCGCAACTGTCCAGATCACCAACTGGCAGACTAGCATGCCGCGATTCAGGTTTTTCATCCCGCTGTTTCCTCAAGGCCTCTGGGAGTGCCATACCCACATGGCCGGCTCGCGTGTAAACAATCCATGCGGCGCGCCGGTGGGCCGTGTCAGCGCAGGCCGGCTCTGTCCGCAGCGGAGTCCGTGAGCGGCGGAAGATGGCCGCCCCTGACGGAATTACGACCCGTACACGTGAAAATTACAACGTCTGGTTCGCAAGGCCGATGCGGCAGGGGGCCTTGGCTCAGGTTCAGGCGATGGGCGAAACGGTATCCGTCATCGCCTCGTGCTGGTCGCGAGCCCCTCCTGGTCACGCTCACTGTCGCATCTGGAGCGCGCTTCTGAAAACTCCGCGCGCTATGGACAGAAGAAGGTGCCACAAGAATGGCCCGGCGCGCTGCAGGAGGAAACTGGGCCGATTGCCCCGCCCACTTCTTGCTGCCGCGACGTCAGCAGGCGTCGTGGCACATGTCGTCAGCGCGCATATGCCGAGGCGCGCAACAAACGCGAAGCGTCCTATCATTGGGAGCCGCATCGAATACATCGTCTCCGAAAAGGGCGAGCTTCGCCACACCCGTGACAGCGGCCGCGATGACCACCCCAATGACGCACCTGCCTGCTGAACTGAAGCGCTGTGCCCAGCCGGATCCGATGCGAAGTCAGGTGAGCGTGCGTGCGAAGCGCGCGAGCCAAAGCTGATGCGAGCCGCGGTGTACAGCATCCATGGACGTTAAAGCGAAGGAGAGAGTCATGCAAGACGCCAATCAGGGTAGCGAACAGATAAATCCGGGTGACGAAGGGCCAGCCGACGCACCCGGCACGGGCGAAGACTTATGCCGCGCTTGCCACGGCACCGGCAAAATAGAAGGGGAGCAGTGCAAGGCGTGCGGGGGCACCGGAACAGTGCAACAAGGTATCGGCGGCGGTTGAGACCTTGCGTGGACTGGCGGCCTCGCAGGCCGATACGGAAACGCGCCTGCGCCCTGATGGAATTTGCCAAGAACGACCTCTGATATCTGGCGCGCCCGAAGCGCACAGCGACAATCAGGTTTGCGTTTCTTGCGGACCAACCTGTCTTGCCATCACAGCTACCGTTGGCAACCTGTCTGCATAACTCGTGCTTAATGTCCCGCTTTTCCAGGTCGTTCCGCCACCGGCCTGCTTGCGTGGCCCGCAAGACCGCGCCGGCGTGCGCGCGTCGAGAGCCGACAGGCCGCCCCGTAGAGACGGAATGAGCCGCCGCGATGCCGGGTTTTGCCCGGCAGGAACGCCAAATCGCGCCAAGCACTAACTGTCCCTGCCGGCCGCAATAACAGCGAGGGATTTGCCGCTGCACGCGTTGAAATGCCCGCGCCATATCACGGACCGGTCAATGCCGATTATGGATGGCGTCGAATTCTGTCGTCAGCTCAGGCGGGAAAGAAGACAGGCACGGACACCAGTCATTCTCACGAGTGCGGATACGTTCGCCACTGGCGCATCGGCAATGTCGAATGAAATGGTTATGCCTTTCCCATATTTGCGGCGATCGGCGATCTCATCAGGTCTGCATCGGGCCGGGTTCGGCCACGAACGATCGGTCGGCATCCACTCCCGGATCGCTGATAATCGATGCACCTGTTTGGACGGAGCGTTCCCACAAGAATTCTCGTGGCTGCCCTGCTCTCGTTGGTCAGCGAGCTTTGCTGGTACTGCCTACGATGTACATATCATTCAGAAAGCGTTTTGGGCCGAAGAGGCCGAGGTCCAATTCACCTCGCAGAGTGACAGAGCGACCCCGGCGGTGACAAACATGTCCACTTGGCCCACGCGACGACGAGCAGGGCAACCGTTTGGAGACAGCCATGCAGTTCGACTACCAACAATTCCACATCGACGCGTCACCTCTTGATGAAGGCGGCCACTATTACGGCCGCGCTAAGATCTATCGGCGCGCCCCGGTCGGTGGCGATGCCGTTGAGGTGAAGTATTCGGGCGACCTCGGCGATTATTCGTCCGACGCGGATGCTATTGAGGCGGCGCAGCGCTGGGCGATACAGTGGTGCAACGAGAACTCGGCCTGGGTCGCGTGCAATGATTGTTCGAGCATCACGCTGGAGACAGATATGGCCGCAGGAAAAGAGCAATTTGAAGAGTACAAAGGTTTCACTATCCGGGTCCTGGCTGTCCCGGAGCATTCGCCGCACCCACCAGACATCCAGTTCGGGTATGCCGGATACGTCTGTCGGCCCAGCGACGATATTCGCTATTCACCTAGCAGGGTGAATTTCTCTCACGCGATACCTGACCTGCCAGATGCAGAGGCCGCAGAGCAAGCCGGGTTCGCCGAAGGGCGGTCGATCGTCGACGGGACGCATCCGGACTTATCGATTGATGGTCTGTAATTCCGGGCGTCGCCTCCAGGAGCTCGACTACCCCGCGACTTGTGCCTGACGCAGGCAGACCTGCAGCGGACCGTTTATCCATTCAGCAGCGGACCGTGTCCGGCCACGAAGGGAGATCTGGCTGGCGCAATCGGCCGACCCGACACGTTCAGTTAGCGGCCGTTCCAAAAAGTCCGGCGAGGCGGCGGTCGTCCCGCCAGTTGGCCCGATAACGGAGTTCCGCTCCGGCCAGGAGCGCGCAACTGGTCTGGACGCGGCGTCGCCCGCTCACCCCCAATACTTGACGAAAATCGTCTATAAATAGGGAGACGCTCAAAGCGACATGACCACCATTCACTTCCGCATCGGACGATGAGCAAACAGGTAGACGATGTCCCGCTCGCCCGGCGTAGGGTTCTCGCCGCCAAGCTCCTGTTGAACGGCGAAAGTATTAGCGCAGTATCCAGGAAGGCCGGGTTAAGTCTTCCGACCGTGAGCAAATACAAGGACCTGGTCGAAAGAGGCGGCCCTGAGGCTCTCGCACGCCTTCGTATCTACGGAAATATTCCGCGACTGGATGATGCCTCGCAGAGCTGGCTCGTTAGCGCCATCAAGCACTCACCCGGCATTCACGGCTATCCCGGGCCGACCTGGACCATAAGACAGTTGCGTGAATTGATCTTCCGGCGCTTCGGAATCCATTTTTCAGCCTCGCATGTTGGCCATCTTGTCCGGGGGTATGGCCTCACATATCGACTTCGCTACTCGCCTTCAGAAAAGGCGTCGCGCGATGCCGCCGAGGAATCCTAGCATGCGTCTATGCTGCCACACACGCCATGCATAGGGAGTCAGTTCCTTCGCCTGGTGAGCGGGTGACCTATCCCGGCGCGGACTGCAATCTCCCACATATAGCCCCGGGAATACGCTACCCCCACGCGCTGCTGAAGGACGGCTCGCAGGCGAGCGTTGTTCCAGTGATCGCCGTCTATGCCGTGCGACCGGGGGGATTGCTTCACCGTCGCGACAATCCATGCAAGTACATCGTCATTTAACGTGCCGCGCTTCTTTTCAGTTCGTCGTTTCGGCGGATTCATGCAATGAGCAAGTCCCAACTTTTCGACCAGCTGCCGTACATGTCCGGCGGAATGATAGACGCCGAATTTACGTTTGATCAGCGTTTGCACGTCGCGGTTCTTCCACAACTGTGATTCGAAGCCGTTGGCTGGTGGACCTTTTTCCAGTGCAACATTCAACCGCCGGAGTGCCCCTGAATCGAGAAGCGGATTGTGACCGCGGCTGGTCATTTTTTCGAGGGCTTCGAGGCCGCCGGCTTATAGCATTGACACGTACGATTTGACGGTTGGCAGGCCGATATTCAGCACTTCCGAGACGTTTTCCGCGCTCTGGCCGGAAAGGAGCATCTTTGCGGCCTGTCTCCTGCGTTCGGCGTCCCTTTCGCTCAGACGTAAGCGGTGTTTTCTCCACACTTTGGAAGAAGCACGACGAGCGGCGCGCCTTTAGAACGGCATATCGTCGAAACGCGGCGTGGCTAATGACCGTTTCACGGACTTTAGCCAGCCCTTAAGTTGCCTGACGTCGTCGAATACGAGCAGGTCATGTTCAAGGGCGTGGAGGCTCTCCTGCAGCGAGAAGATATCAGCGGCGAGATTGCGCATGATAGTGCCGGGGGAGACGTCGATGAAGGGCGGAATTCCGTAGCTGTTCTTGAATCCGTTCTCGACATGCAGGATTTCGTGGTCGAGTTCACCGACCTGTTCCTTCAGAATCTTGTTGTAGTGTTTCAACCGCTCTTCGCCGATGTTGTTGAGGGCGCTTTGGTCGATATGTTCCAGCTCCAGCTGCACCTCAAGCAATTGCAACAGGCTATTTTTGCTATACGCCTGATTGGCCCTCTGCATCATGGTGGTCTTGCGCTCACGTTCCTGCGGATCAGTTTCGCGGTCGGGATGCAAGGCGCTGGCCAGTTTGCGATAGACCTCGCGGATGGATAAGCTCAGTTCTGCCTGCTCAACTTGTTCTCGTGCCTCTGCTGCGAGTTGCCTGGGCGTCTTTTTTCGTTTGGCGCGGCGCGCTTCCCGAGCCTGGTTTTCGAGTGCATCTTGTGCCTGCAACTGCTCCATTTGCGCATGGGCGCGCTGCAGTACGTCCTCGGGAGAACTCATATCAACGTCGTCGCCCAACTCGACCCCGAGCATAGCTTCGAGCGCCGATTTCATGTCTTCCAACTCGGCGGCGGCTTCACTGTCAAAGTCAGATTCGCTATACCGGTTGTAAATCGTTTTAAGCTCCGGATCATCGCTCTGCGCGACCAGCTCACCTGCCAGGTCGGTGATCAGGTCTGCAATCGTGCGTCGTTCGGATTTGGTCAGGCCCTTCTGACCGTACGCCTGGTCCAGGCGATGCACGAGCCTGGTCCGCAAATCGATGGAAGTTTGCTCAAGGGGAGCGAACTCGCTTAGGTATTTCCGATGGAAGGCAGGCATTGCAGCCTCCCAGGCACTCAGCCGGGCGCGCCGCTTTTCGATCTGCTTGATAAGCGTGTTGAACGCCTTTTGTCCTTTCGACAGATTAGTAGGCTTGTTGTGGTCGGGAGCAATGCTGACGGACCTGATATTTGTCCTGGTCATGGGATGATTTCCGCTGGTTGATGCGAGAACGAATACCCCGCTATTTTAGCCGAGGCCGCGCTGGCGCCCGCGTTGCGATAGCGGGCACGCCTACGTTGCCGACCGATGGCCGACCTGTGCCGGAGCTCGTGCAGAAATGCGAATTGGACCTCAGATTGAGGTGCTTCAGGGGCGGGTTGTAGCGAGCGTCACTCGTTTGGCGAAGTTAAAAGGCAACAGGTCGCCGATGTCAGCCCCGGGCGCTCGTTGCGCTAGCTCGTTGAGTACATGATGCAGATATGCATAGGGCTCGACGTTGCAGGCCCGGCACGTCAGCACGAGACTGTAGACGATGGCGCTCGCCTTCGCGCCCGCAACTGTGTCAGAGAAGAGCCATGAATTTCTCGCTGTTGCAAATGGCCTGATATCTCGTTCCAGAATGTTGTTATCCACGGGGGCACGCCCATCGGTCACGTAGCGGCCTAGATATTCCCATTGGTTTCTCGTGTAGCTGATCGCCTTGCCCAACAGGCTTTCAGGCAGGACCTGGGGCGCCTGTGTGTCCAGCCATACCTTGAACGCTTCTAGCAAAGGCACGCTGTGTTCCTGCCGCAGCCGGTAGGCGTAGTCGGCTCGTGCCTCGCCATCGGGCAGTTCTGCCCGGGCCAGGGTCTCGACCTGATACAGCGCCTTGAAGTACTCAAGCGCCTGCAGCGCGCGACCACCGGCTTTCCTCTTCTGCCCCTTGTGCGCGTCGACGAACAGGCGCCGCGAATGGGCCATGCATCCGAAGTGGGCCACGCCTTCGAGCGTGCGCCAGGCGCTGTAGCCGTCGGTCATCAGCATGCCGTCGTAGCCGGCGAGAAACGCCTGCGGATATTGCTGCCCGCGTCCCGACTGGTAATCGAACAGCACCACCGGCTGTTCGCTGTCCTGTGCGCTGCGGTACGTCCACATGTACGATTTGCTTTGCGCGCTCTTGCCTTCTTCCTTCAGAACCTGCACCGTCGTCTCGTCGCCGTGAATCAGCGGCTGAGACAACAGTGTCTTGCGCATCGCTTCGTACAGCCGGCGGTAGTGCAGCTCGGCAGGCCTGATGATCCAGTTCGCCAGCGTGCCGCGGCCCACCGGAATGCCCGCACGGGCCAGCGCATGTTCCATCCGGTACAGCGGCGTGCCGTCAACATATTTGCCGGTCGTCACTGTCGCGATCATGGCCGCGCTTGCGTTGCTGCCCGGCAGCGGCTGGGCCGGCATCGGTGCGGTCACGATCGGCGTGTGCTCCGCGTGCTGCTCGCAGTGGCGGCACGCGTACTTAAGGCGTACGTGTTGCAACACCGACGCCTTGACCTCGATGTGCAACTGCTCGCTCATTTGCTCGCCCATGCGGTGCAGCGCGCTCTGACAGCACGGGCAAATCTTCTGCTCGTCGGGCAGGTCGTACTCGATGCGCCGGCGCGGCAGCTCCGCTGGCAACGGCTTGCGTCCCCGTTTGCCACGCTCGGGCTTATCAACCTCCGGCAGTCCCGTATCGGGCAGTGCTAATGCATCACCCGGATCATCGTCGGTGGGTTCGGTCGCAGCGATCTGCTCGGCTTCATCGAACACGCGATCCTTGAGTTTCTCGCTGCTCGGGGCGAAGCGCTTGAGCTGCGCGAGGCGGAACAGTTCCTCGAGTTGCCCGATGCGTTGCGCAAGTTGCTGGTTCTGGGACTGAAGCTCGAGAATGCGCGCGATCAGCGCATCGGGCGAGAGGTGTTTGAGGTCGTCCTCAGGGGACGGGGGACGGGCGCCGCTATTCATGTCCTCCACGATAGCGAAGCCGCACAACGAATGGGTTTACGTCAAAGTGTAACAATTGCGCCGGGCACCATGCGTACCACGCCCGGCGGCGCTGCTACTGAACGTTCAGCTCACGTGCCGGTACTGTCTCGAAGGGTGACGACGTACCGCATCGATGTCGATGCCTTCCAGTAACCAGTGAAGCTGCTCGGTCGTGAGCTCCATCACCGCCTGCTGTCGGCGTGGCCAGACAAAACGGTCTGCCTCTAATCGTTTTATCATCAGCCAGAAACCCGAGCGCTCGTAAAACAGCAGCTTGATGCGGTTCGCACGCTTGTTACGGAAGGCGAAGACCGCACGGGCAAATGGGTCAAGCTGCATGGACTGCTCGACCAGGATAACGAGACCGTTAATCCCGTTCCTAAAATCGACCGCGTCGCGGTGCAGGTAGACCCGCAGCTCAGCGTCCAGCCGGAACACGGTAGCGCCCCAGCGTTTCGATCATCGCCGACACCAACGTCGTGTCCTGCCCGCTAGACTCGAGCTTGAGCGTAATGCCATTGGGCATTTCCACCGTCAGCCGTGACGGTGCCGGTGGGTGCAGCGAGCGGCGCTCGGATTCGCCGTGCGCCGGCAGGAGTTCCGATTGCGGTCCGGATCGCCTTGACTGCGCGTCGGTGCGGCCGATCTCGACGACCGGCACAAACGCCGACGGCGTACCTTCGATTACGTCCATCGCGACGGTGCCGTCGCGTTTCTCCTGGTGCTTGCTGACCCACCGGCGCAGCAGGTTCGCGTTCACACCAGCCTTGAGCGCCATGCCAGCCAAAGACACGCCCGGCTGCAGGCAGGCCTCGACCAGCTTCTGTTTGGCCTCTTCGTCATAGTAGCGCCGTCGGCCATCACTGCTTACCCCGACGGGCTCAAGCTTCAACGGATCTGAGGGATTCTGCGTCATATGTCCACCTATCAATGAGGTGGACATATGCTGCGCGATCAAGCCTCAGGAAACCATGTGTGCTTATTTCACCGCTTACGCTCAGACGTCTCTGGGCCCGTCCTTTAGCCTCTGTAACGACAGACGTGTAGGTCAGCCGATAGCCAAGACCCCAGTCCCGCATCATGCGGGCAACATGCGAGGACGAGTATTGAATGCCATAACGCGCGAGGATGACGCTCCTTACCTGATCGACTGTCCAGACCGGCGTCGAAAAACCGTGCAATTCGGGCGAGTGCTTGACAGCGCTGATGAGCCAGCTTTGGGCGTTATCGTCCAGTCGCGACTTCTTTCCGTGGGGGCCGAGCCGGGCAAGGGCGTCCGGACCGCCGCCGTCTAACAGCGCTTTGTAATTACGCAGAGTGGGCAAGCTAAGGCCAGTCCGCCTGGATATCTCCATGGGGCGTTCACTTCTCAGAAGCATTTCAGCCGCCAGCATTCTACGGCGCTCGAGTGGAATCTCGTCCATGCGCTCGTCCGGATGGTTTTCCAGGACTGTGTGTTTGGCCTGTCCATATATCTTAAGGTGATTTCTTAGGGAATGGCCGGTTGCCGAACCCTGGCAGACGTCGGCGAAATTTTCCTGATCGGCTCTTGCGGGTCCGATCAGAGCCGATCGTCGACGGACCGGGTTCAGCCACCTGGGGCATTCGCCCGCCGCCTCAATCGTCCATCAATGTGCCGCGCACGTCGACTGATGAATTGCTGGCGGCTCGATCAGGAGATGCTGGTTCAGACCGGGAACGCTCGACACCACGCTCGTCAATCGCAATCCCAAACACAGTCGACGTGGGCAACGATGTGGACTCGATATACGGACTTCGGGCGTATCGGCGTTCGACCGGTAAATATGAAGTAACGAAGGACAACTACAACGACTCGAGCATTGTGGTGTATCGCTGGACGCCACCTGTATTGACCGGGACCGGCCTGAGCGCGACGAAGACGATGGTGGTGTCGCCATTCAGCGTGAATTGACGATCTGGGGGCGATGCTGGCATGTCAACGGCCGTACAAGAGAGACGAGGAAAGCGTGCAACGATTGGGTCATCCTTCGAGCCGTCGAGAACTCCTTTTACAGTCGCGAGCGCGGAGACCCCGACTGGCAGCGCTGTGGCGTCCGCGGGCTTCTGAAGAAACAGATCGGATAAAAACGTTGAAGAAGGTGGCAGGCTTGGTGACGAAGAAGATGGATAGGCACCAGCCAGAAAATGAGACGAGTCAGCCGGGCGTTCTGGCGTTCCCGCGAAAAATGTCAGATCGGGCGAATGACGCGCACCGATGAATTGGGCGTCCCGGTTTTGCCGGCGCCCGCCAGTCATGGTGTCACATGAACCCGGATACGTTTGTGGTCATTGTAGTTGCTCAGATTTGCGGGCCGGTGATCATTGCGATATCCGGCTAAATGCAGGTGCCGCGCCGGTGCCCTGGCTCAGTAGTGTGGGGATTTCATCGAGGCGCAGCAGTGTAAGGTTGCCGCCGTACACAACACCCGTGTCGACATTGATCACATTGTGGCTCACGATCGGCCCAGATGAAGGCGTATGTCCTACGATGACAGCCGCCACCCCTTCGACCCAGCCGCTGGTGTCAAGCCGAGCAGACCTGAGCCGCCTGAACAGTCGCGCGGCGACGCGGCGCAACGACCCGAAGCCACCCGGTTCCGGCAGCTTCCATCGTGACCGATCCCAGATGACCTTGCGCCGTATTTTCCCGTCAATCCCTTCTTTCAGTAGCGCTTCAACCGTTCTGGGCCACGATTTCAGAGGCACGTTGGCATGCACGATCCCGACCAGGCCGAAGTCCGTCTCGATTTCGATTGCGTAGGGGAGGGCTGCCATGTACGCGACGATAGCATCAATGGACTGTTCGTCTCCTGTCATATCCAGCAGCCACCTGCCGCCATTGCGCCGAACGAAGCCGTCGCTGGCGCCGTAAAGACGCCAGCGTACGATCGAGTCCTCATGATTGCCGCGCACCGACTGGATGCCGTACCGACGCACCACGTCGAGGACAGCGGGCGATTCGAACCCTCTGTCTACCAGGTCGCCGACCGCAAAGATCCGGTCCCGGGACGGGTCGAACTGGCCAGCTTCGAGTTCTTTTCGCAGCTGGGTGAAACATCCGTGCAGATCGCCTACAACAAAGTCACGACCTGACGTATTTTTTTTAAAGCGCCGAGCCGGTGAGAAGGTCTGCTGCATTTTTTTGCCGCCATGGGATGTCCACGTTGTACCCTCGTGGAAGGGACGAAGTGGATCGCAGTGTCCAACGCGAATTTTGAGCGCGACGGCCCGCAGTTTTGCGCGCTGTTCTTCGCCAGTGCAGAGCGGGTTACTCACGGGCGCACGGCGCACCACGTGCGCGCCTGCAAGAGCGTTGCTTCGCCGGCCGGCAGACGGTAGCGTCAATCCGATGCTGATGTTGCGCGTTTGCCAGCGTGGCGCGTAAGGCCGCCATAGAAGTAGTGTCGAATGTCCATTGCCCGCAGGCGTATCCGTTTGTAACAACATGTGTGCCTGAGGAAACGGCGGTATTTGTCCGATCGATCAAGGGGCGTCGTTTCTGCCCGTAAAGGCGCGTCGCGCGAGGTCTGGTCGCCAGCCCGACCTGTAGGTCTCGGTTTCCATATTTACTGTCAGTTACAAGCGCAGTCCAACTGCCGCCCAGGGCGTGGCCTGCTTGACAGTTGAGCAACGAAGTAAATTGCATCTCGCGGCGTCTGCGCTGCGGCCGACGGGAAAACGGCAGTCAGCTGACCGCCGTTCTGTGATGTGGCGGGCCGGTCTCAAAGTGGCTTCCTGTTCACCGGATCGGCGCCGCCGGTGGCCGCGTTGCCCGCATCGCGCTCGACCTCCACTTGCGTGCCGCGAACGGTATCATTCACGGTCTCCGTCCGCTGGCTGGACTCCTTGCCGACGACCACTTCCTCGACCACCCGCGCAGTTTTTGCAACAACTGGCTCTTCGGCCGTCTCGCGGATCTCCACGGCGCCTTCCTGCCGGTCCGCTTCGGTGGCAGGGCGATCGACGCTCCGGCGCTCGATCGTCGCATGCTCTTCGCACAGATTGACGCTTTCGGAGACAGGCGTCTCGGTAACGCGCGAATAGACGCGTACCCCTCCCGTCGACACCTCGCGCCTGCCGATGGTCAGGTCTTCCCGGACGACAGGAAACGTCCTGCGGTCTTCGGCAATTTCGTCTGCGGTGTATGCCGGGGCACTGCTGTCGTAGCCGCTATATCCAGCGGCTTTCCACTGGGTCACGCGCTCTTCGATATCCATCGCACCGGCGTCGTTCATCGCCGCCCGCACGGCGTCGATCTGCGATTCGTCGACCACATCCACGCTCAACAGCGCGTGCCCGCGGCGGACGGATTCGCGATAGTGGCCTGCCTCTTCGGGTGCGTCATCATTACCGAACAGCCTTTTGAAAAAATGGGCAATGCCGCCTTCGTGTGGCGCCCCTTCTCGGGTGTCGGCTGCGACGGTGCGGGTGGGCGTGCCGCCGCTGCCTGAAACGTCGTCTGGCACTTCGCTTTCACGGCTTGCATCCTGCGCGTGAACGTGTATGTCGGTGCGGGCGATGCCTTCCTGCGCCAGACGGTCCGATGCGCGTTGCGCGTCGGACATGGAATCGAACAGCCCAACGAGAGTCTGAGTCATAACATTTCTCCAGAATACCAGGATGAAGGCGCTATGCGCCGAAGGGGCCTGAGATGGCTTTCTGTTTGCGCAACGGCCGTTCCCGCCGGCTCACGCCTGAGGGGGGTCCTCGCGCTGCCATTCCCCGTCAGGGCCTTTGCGACGCTCGATCACTACCTCCTCGTTGTGCAGGCGGATGTTCTGTAATGACTGCTCGACGCTCCCGGTGGTCGTCACGCGAACCTCTTCCTTCAGCGTCAGCTGCATCGTGACAACCGGCACGTACCCGTACACCGGGATGATGAGCGTGTCGCCTTCCTGCCGGGGTAGATCCCTGCGGTCAACGGCCCGACCCACAGGTATCCGTTCGACGGTCACTTTCTCGCTTCGCAGCGAAACCGACACGGGGCGCAGATCTTCGTGCACGACTGTGCGAACCCGCACCGCTCCGGTTTCGGTCGATTTCACGCCTACCTCAATCTCCTCAGTGACCGCCGCCACCCGTAATTCACTTTCCGGTCGACCGTCAGGCGCAACGTGTGAAGCAGACGGCGTCGACACAGGATTCCGTTGCATGGTGATTCTCCAGTTGGAAAAGCCGGAGCATGGCCCCGGCTCATGGTTTCCCCAGCCCGAGGCCGCCTGAAGCTTCGGCTAGAGGGGGGGGGGGGCCGGTCGCACAACGCGGCTGCGAGCAGACACGGCATCCTTGCCCACACCGGCGGCACCCGCGTCTTCAAACGGCGGCTGGTGACGGAACCCTGCGCTTCCGGAGACGGCGGCGATAATCGCGCCGACCACCAGCGCGGCGAATGAGAACCAGCTCGCACGGGCGACAGCGCGCGCGGTGGTGTCTGCTGCCTGTCGCGCGTCCTGTTCCGCTTGCGGACTGGACGCCGCGGAAGCAGCCGACGCGACGGCTGCCTGGACCTGCTGTTTAGCGGAATTCATGAGATCGCCGGCGGCACCGTTCTGGTTAGCGGCCGTGGCGCTGACCTGCGCACCGGTCGATGCGACGCGGCCTGCCGTGCTCACCGCGCCCGCAAGCAGTGAGGACATGCCATAGACGACGAGCAAGGTCATGACTGCCCAGGAAAGCAGCCCGTGCAGCCAGCCCAGAACAGGGGCGCACCGGCCGGCGAAATACGAGCCGACAAAAACGGCAAGCACCGTCGTGATAATGACCCATGCGCCGGAGCCGAAACCGAAGCCGCGCAACGGGTTTGGTTGCGACAGTGGAGAAAGCAGCGAAGCTCCGATCGCGGTTCCAAGCACGCTCATGATCAGATACACGATTGAGGACAGGATGACACCGGCGATAATGGAACCCCAGGAGAGGCGCGGCAGTCCGTCCTGAGTGGTGAGGAGTTTCATGGCAATTTCCCTGGATTGGTTAGACGGCACCGCCCGCCACTGGCCCGACGGCGCGCACCTTACGTGCGCAAGCGGAATGCCCGGACGAAAACGAATCGTGGGTCCCCTGACTGCCAGCCGTCGAATGCGGTCAATCGTCATTGGACGGCAATGGCCTTGGCGCATTTCGGGCGGACTCGAAGTGCAGGGTGCCCGGGCGTCGGGAAAACCGCGACTGTTGCTTTTCGTGCTCCGGCGCCAGTCAATTGCAGGAGCGCGCGCGCCGGATCACGGTTTCAACCAGTTCACTCATTTCCGCGGAGCCGGGGAACCACTCGTCCCATTGCGCCGGATCGGCATGATCGCCCCCGCAGTACAGAGCAATAACAAACGGCCGCCCGGAACGTTCGCTCGAGGTGCTTAACGATTCGATCTCAGGGACCGCGTCGCGATCCCTCGGCATGTTCGCCATCACCACGACCCGCGGGGGGGTAGACTTCGCGGCGCCGGGCGCTTCTGCCGGATCGACCGTGCACATTACTGTCATGCCGCGCGACGTCAGCATGGACGCGAGCCGCGAGAGCGTCTTCGGCTCGCTGTCGACAATCAGCACGTCGACCTGGGTTTCTGCCCGGCCGAGCGAGCGGGACACGCTGGCGCGCTGGCGCGACGCATTCCTCTGTCGTCGCAACAGGCGTTTCGCCGGCGTCGCAATGCAGGCAAGAAGATGGGCGCTGACTATCTGCCTCCAGATACGGTCCAGTTTGAAATCAGTCATCCGGGCCTGCCGCTCGAGCATTCTTTTTCGATCCGGCAGGTGCAGCAGAGAACAGTGTCTGAACCACCGAAGGTCCCTGTGAGTATTTCCGGACCAGTGGCGACCGACCAGCTGATATGCCCCAACGTCGATGATCTGATGTCCGTTGTCGGCGAGAAGGTTAAGCGCGGCGGAAATAAATGCTTCGTCGCCGTTGTGATTGAGCCTTTGCATTGCGATGGTATAACGTTCAAAGCACTCGCGCGCATAAGGCATCAGCACCTGGATGAAGCCTGCTGAAACAAGAAGGCACTCGCCCCCAAACCACCGCGGGTCGTTCAGGCGCTTTCCCGCCACGACCTCGAGATCGCCAACGACGCGCGCCGCTCCATACGCGAAGAACTCCTGGTCGGAGATGTCGAAGGCCCCCACACCGCTGCGGTAGCAGCGCCGCAATACGTCCTGATCAAGCTGTCGCAACGCGACCATATCCGTGTCGAGAAGCAGGACCAGCGTCCCGGCGCCTACGGATTTGCCGATCTGTTCCAGAAGATCGAGCTTGAAGTGGGCCGCATAGAAGCGGGTCGTTTTCGGCAGTGTCAACGATGGCGCCAGGTCGCGCAATTCCGGGCGCACCGACGCATCGACGCTGGCGAGATAGCGCTCTATCTCGCGGCGTACATTCGTGACGATCGTGAGCGCGGGCATCCCGGCAGCGAGCAGGCTCCGGTTTAACGTTATCGCCTGTTCGACGTAGCAGAAGGGGTCAACACGGGTACAGTTAGGGCTTCCCTTGCCTTGCGTATCGATATACACGAGCGCACATGGCATTACGTTAATCCGCAGCAGGTCGTTCGCATTCGCAGAGCGAGCCGG
The DNA here is from genome assembly GCF_031585635.1 of Paraburkholderia sp. FT54. NCBI lineage: Bacteria > Pseudomonadati > Pseudomonadota > Betaproteobacteria > Burkholderiales > Burkholderiaceae > Paraburkholderia > Paraburkholderia sp. FT54. The sequence goes on from NZ_CP134198.1 coordinate 68,314, forward strand.
GCTGCCGCCGATGCATGTGTCGAACGATGCTCGCCAGTCGTAGCGTTCTGCCTGAGCCATGCAGTATCCCCTGGGGTCGCGCAAGTTGAGCATGCATTCCATCACTGAATTAGATCTTGTTACGCCGCTTCCATTCCGCGAACGCCAAAAGTTAGCATTTTGCGGACTAGTCAACCGCATCGCATTTCTGGACAGCTTTTGCATGCGTTTCGTCCGCCAGACGGGGGTTCCTTGACCTGCATGGACGCCCCGGATTTCCCGTCGATCACAAACGGCAGCGAGCGCATCACACGCGGCTATGCGAGACCGGCGGCGCCCAACGAACCCAGTTGATGAGATGTGGTCGGGCGATGCGATGGGACGGCGGCATCTGAGAGTTGGAGCGGCTTGCTGCGCGCAACGCGTTGCAAAAGCAGACGGTCCCTGAAAGGGTCCGCCGGGCGAAAGCCGTCCATGGCCTCACAGGATTCAGGACGAAGTGCGACACATCGACGGACAGCCACGGAGACATTGACCGGTCAGCCGTTCGCGGCAGCGGAAGGCGCCGACGAATTCTCCCTGCACGCACGACTGGGAACGAACGCGGGAACGCTGACAACCAGCTGATTCAGCGGCCATGTAATTCCAGCGCTGATGCGCCAGGATGAATCTCTCCGCGTTATGAGAATGATGGTTTTGCCGTGTGAAGTGAAGCTGCGACAACCCATGCATGGACATTCAGCCGTCTCGTTATTTCGGCCAGATCCGCGGCCGAGATGGACTCGAACGTGACCGTCATTTCATCGAAATCGTGCTTGTCGCTGCAGTGAACCCGGGTTCGTCTCGCTTGCGTCGCGTGCGCTCCCAGGGCCTGCCAGACCTGAATGATGCGCAACTGGCCGGCGGCGGTCCGGATCGTGATGCTGGCGCAAGCGCCATCGGCCGGGTCTTCGTGTCGATGTGTCATTGCAGTGACTTCAGCTCAGGATTGCGCATCAGTTATGGGCCGGCTGACACCTTCGTCGCGCGTGTCACCGCGTGGCGCACAGCACACGTGCGGGGTCGGGCAGTTACTGCTCCGTTGCCGGGAGCGCGCGGCGTCACGAACGGGCCGTGGCCCAAGGGGCGCGGCCCAGGTCGGCGCCGCATCACCTGACCTCACTGCGATGACGATGGTTCATCCGGCGGAGCAGCCATTCGCCGATACGGCACAGTCGGCCATGACGAATCCGTCTGCGCCCGTCACCGACGCCCGGAATGCGCTTCGGCACTCCAGCTTTAACGATAAATCACTTACCCTTCTGCTGCCCGGCGGCAATGCAATTCAGCGTTTGCAATAGGGCCGACGCCTGATCCGCGGTCGCCCGCGCGAGCATCGGCGTAGCCAGCAACGCATTGATCCGGTTTCGCCAGTACTGAGCGTGCACGACGGAGGTCTTCGGGTTTAAGTCATCCCCGTTCTGAACCAGCCGCTCCAGTTCAAGCACCATGGCCCGGATATGAAGAAGCTCATGCTGCTCCTGGTCATGGATCATCGCCTTTGCTCTCCCGCCTCTTTTGTCGTATTTTTGCAGAGGCTTTTCACGCCATCAAGCGACTGGCGGATATTCACTGGACTAAGACGTCCACGGGGCGGCCTCGAACATGTTGCCCCAACCGTTCCACAAGTTGACGTAGCTGATCTCGCCAGGCATCGGCTCCCTGCTGGTCAACGCCGCCAGAATGATTCCGCGGGTTATGGACCCCTGCCACCGGCGCTGGAATGATCGAAGGGTGGTTGCAATGGCCCACCGGATGGACAGGCCCGTTCATTGTTGCGCCGGCCCGGACCATCCGGTGATTGGGCGGCGTTGGCGGAAATGCCGCGGCGTCACGACGTTCACAGGCGCCGGGAAACACATTCACCCCACCGGAAAACCCCTGAGTGCACGGATTACAAAACTGACCGACAATCGGATCCAACGCACGCAGCCGGCCGTTTTTCGCGCCGGCGCTGGTCCTCGCGGCGGTGTCGGGGAAACCTCATAAGTTGTTTTCGGGCGGCGTCAGCCGGACGATCGCAGCGGCGCATGTCACCGTGTTCTATCGCAGCTCACCATGAGTCCTGTTGCAATGAGGCGGCCTGAGTGGATGAACCGATCCCGGGACGGTAAGGTTTTTGGCGCCGCCTATATCAGTAAAGCGTCCCGATCGGTCGGGTCGGCACAGATAGCGTCACTCGTTTCGGAGGCGCGGCAGCGCAATGAGGCGGACGCACTGAGCGGTTTTCTCGTCAGGGCCGGCCAGAATTTCCTTCAGTATCTGGAAGGCCCGCAACCCGGAGTCATTGCCTGTCTGCGCCGGATAGAATCGGATTGCCGCCACTACGACATGAAGATTCTGGCACTCGGGTCAATGGAAACGCGCCATTTTTCCAACTGGTCCATGGGTTACTTTGTCGGCGATGCGGGTGGCTGCGAGCGGTTCGAATCCGCCCTGACCGAATGGCGGGGAACGGATCGCTCACTGCTCGAAGAAGTGTGGCGGATTGCGGCCGCCGCTCAGACCGGGCCGTCTGTCGACCGCCCCGAACTGGTCATTGGCCCCTTCGAGGTCTTGCTCCGAAGAGCTGTCTGAAGTGACCGCGCAACGCGTCCTGCAGTTCGTCATTGAAGGTCGACCAGCAGTGCAGGTGCCAATCCCAGTACGCAGATCAAAAACGCGATACCGTACGGCACTTTGTGTGTCATATCCGGCGCCTTCAACATCCCCTTGTGTGGATGTTGATCAGCGCGGTGTCGTCCTCTGCTTCGTCAGTTGTGTCGGGCAGTGAGTCGCGTTGCGGCAGAAAAGCCGCGCAAGCAGAATTGACGGGCACGATTAGCGCTCCAACGGACATCATCAGCGGAATTTCCGAACTTCAACACCGGCAGGACTTCGCGCTCAAGCGACGTCTGCTACGCGCCCCACTATCGCAAACAGCTCGCCGCGCGCTTTGCCGCCTGGCATCGTTTCCCGGAGGCCACCCAAGATCCATCCGTTTTCTGCGCAAGCACGTGTCCTCTCCGCTATTGCGCCGCGAACAATTTATCGTAACCACGCCCTTGAGGGAGAAGGTGTCGGTGACATTACGCGCCGTTGCTCGAGGTAAATCAGTGGGAGCAAGGCACAGGTCGACCGAATGGAGTTCGGTATCTGCACGCGAGATCTCGCGTGGCGCCTTTCGTTACGATACTGTTTGCAAGGACTTCCCCTGAAAGTCAAGGTCGGGGTTCGATTTTTTTCGACCCTCGCAGATATTGGCGCGCACTTGCAGGCTGGCCCTGTTGGTGTGGTCATAGCATTTTTCCTCAAGTAGGCTGCCGCTGTCGTGTCGAAGCAATACCAGGAACAGACTGCGTCTTTGCAAACGGCCTTGTTGCCCGAGACGTATCGGGCGGCCCACGATATGAGCCGCCCAGGAGAACCCTTCTATGAGGAGGAAGTTGTCAAGGCCTTTCACGTACTGCGTCACGAATTATCGGCCCAGTCCTTCTCGGTCTCCGCGGACGCCACGTAGCCGGGTCAAGGGCAGGCGAAGCCTGGCGCAGCGCACCCTTGACGCTGCGAAGGGGCGATATGCTGGCCTATGTTGGCGAGCGTGAGTTATAGCGCTCGCCAACATACGAGCGCATTCTGGCGGAGCTCCACCCCGACAACCAATGCTGCATGGCGAGATTCCGGCAGGAGCAAGACTCGAACCGGCGGCAACACCGGCGCTGTAGCCTGAGCAACGACAGTCAGGCTCGATTGAAAACGTTCGCGTGCCCGGACAGTAAGCGGGTTGCCCCGACGGGTGACCGTAGTTCTAGATGGGGTACGTCGGTAACGGAGTGGTTCCAGCGCTTTGCGCATGCAGTATGTGGTGCCCGGCCTCGCGCCGGCACGGATAGAAGTTGGCCCGGGGCAACTGCCCGGATATCAGACACTCCGGCCTCGAACGTTTTTAGTGACTCGCCTGATGTAAAGGATTCCAGACTGGGTTTTATACCCTCAGCAAACAGCAGGTTATCCACCGCTGGTCAGCGGTTCGAGTGTTATGACCGCGACGCTGACAGCGGTAGATAACCTGACTCTGTCAAACGGAGGCAAACGACCCAAGGAAAGCACATCGAAAAAGCGGTCGAATTCCAATTTCCCACGGCAGTACATCGTACGTCGGCGACAAGTTCGTCAAGCTCCCCAGCGAACGGTGCCTTCGGTGAAGCGCACCGGAGGAACCCGGTGGCAAACATTGTTATCCTGCTATAAAAGTGGCGCGAACGCTGCCGCAGCCGATTCATCGGCGTTTTCGCTGGGCGCGAGTGCCGTGCAAGATCGCCATCGCACTCGCCTGCATTGGCAGCCCCGGGCCTCGCGCCGGCAGCGGGTTGGCCTTTGGTACTGACCATCGGAATAATAGCGTCGCGCAGAAGAAGAACTGGTTGTCGGGCGAGCACTTCAGCGTGGACGGCACGCAGATCCAGGCGTGGGCGGGGCACAAGAGCTTTGCGCGCAAGGACGGTGACGACAGGGATAACGACGGTGGCAGCGGCGAGGGCGACTTCAAGGGCGGCAAGCGGAGCAACGAAACGCACGAGTCGAAGACCGATCCCGATGCACGGCTTCACCGCAAGGGCAAGACGGCCAGCGAATTGCGTTACATGGGCCACACGCTGACCGACAACCGCCATGGGCTGGTGGTCAATGCCCGGGTGAGCTGTGCTGATGGACATGCCGAACGTGAAGCGGCCAAGGTCATGATCAACGATGCGCGGTAGGCGGCGAACGATGCGGCTGCGCAAATCACGCTGGGCGCGGACAAGGGTTACGACGCAGAGGAATTCATCGAAGCTTGCCAGCAGATGAAGGTCACGCCGCACGTGGCGCAGAACACGTCGGGTCACCGTTCGTCCGTGCCCGATTAGATTGCACGCAGTGTGGGCTACGCGATATCGCAGCAAAAGCGCAAGCTGATCGAACAAGGCGCGCCGAATGGGATTTTATCGATCAGGCCACCAAAAACACCAGATCTTTTGCCTTTGCGCGTTTGGCCAGTCGGAGCGTATTGATCGCACCGTGCACGCTGGTCTTGGTGGTCTGCACGGGATCGTCCTGGTAATGGATGGGAGAAGCGGGGCAGGCAAGGATGTAGATCTCGTCCGCTTCCCCTAAAGTGGAAGGATGACGTCGTGGCGCATCAGTTCGAAATTGGCGTAAGGGAGGCAAGGCCAAGCGCTTGACGCAGGCTCGCGTCGTCGCGTCGGGGCCGTCATCGCAGACCAGGATCTCGTAGCGACGTGGCGGTAAAATCCTTGGTCGCACAGCGCGGCGAGACACGCGGCGAGCAGCGCGGAACGCCGATAGGTCGGCACGACCACGGAGACATCGAATTGCGCCAGCGGCGCGCCGGGTTGGCCGCACGCGCCCTTCGCGGCTTTCGTGCTATTCGTCTTCGACGTGCGCGCTGACAAGGGCGCGCGCATTCCGGCGGTGCGGCATGTGCACGGCACGGCGCAGGTGTGCAGACCGTCAACCGTTCGCACCATCCGCTCTATTACGACCTGCTGGACGCGTTCAGACAGCGCACAGGAGTGCCGATGCAGATGCGTCCTGCCTCCACGGTCCGAAGCTCGAAGCCCTGCCGCTGTGGCAGCTTTATCTGGACGCACTACCTCTCGCAGGTCAATCCGGAATGGAAAAGCAAGGTGGGAGATGGCACGACCGTCAGTTGGCCGACAGGCACGGGCGGGAAGGGCAACGATGGAGACGTTCAAGGCGGCCGTAGCCAGCGTTGACTGGTCAAAATCGTTCTATCAGATCCTGACAAATGAGCCAGGCAAGCAGGCATGGCTCGTCGTCGGCGCAACCTTCGTGCTGCTCCACCCGGCTCACCGCAAGCCAGAAGTCGGCAAAGAAACGCTGAGGTTCTTCGACGCCAGCAGGAAATGTCAGGCGCCGGACGAGCCGCCTCACAGCTTGTTCACTCGATGCAGTCGACATCCTGGGAAGCCTGGCCGCCATGCGCGAACGCCAGATCAATCCGTCCCGCAAACAGGCATCTTATTCGTCACGACGGTCGTGCCTGTCATCGTCACCTTGCTCATTTCGAAGCGCTGTTAGCCCAAGACCGAGTGCCATCACAATTAGCAACGCCAGAAAGTCCCATCCGCACGCGAACCTGAGACCCACAATAGCCTTGGATTCGGGCAGCCAGCCGGTTGTGCCACACCGTTTCTCCACTAAATGCGTCACGGCCGCGCACGGCAGCGAGGACGTCATCCGCTGTGCGCTGAACCCGGGGCAGACGGCGCACGCATCGGGCACGTTGAGCACAGCGTCGATCGCTGACTCGTGACGGTGAAGGAGAGAACTGCACGCCAGGGTGCGATCGACACATGACCTGTTCCGGAGCTTTTTCCGGATAGGGGCCTTGCTCCAGGCTGGAAGTGAACGCGGCTTCGATACAAGGGCCTGAAGTTAGTGTGACTGATCTCTTTGATCACCGGGGAGCAGACCTTCACATTCGAGAAGTCGCCAGCGAGGTTGCCGGCTCGCCGACAATTGCCAGGAGCGCGGGGTTGCAGCGCCTTAAGTTTTAATAAGGTGAAGTCTGGCATGCTAACCGGCTGGAGTCCGGTGATCCCGCGTAAAGTGCGGACCGTGAACCTAACGAAGACTGCGATGGAAACGCCGGATGCCCACTTGCCCCCACGAAACTGATTCGCGGTATCTGTCCAGGAGGCGCGCGCAGGCATTCAGACGGGCGGGTCTCGGGCTTGCCTGGCTGTTCCTTTATCTGGTTCCCGGTATAGTCGGACGCGAACCTTGGAAGCAGGACGAAACCTATACGTTCGGCATCATTCAGCATATTGCGTCGACCGGTGACTGGGTTGTCCCGACGAACGCGGGCGTACCTTTCATGGAGAAGCCGCCGCTCTTCTACTGGCTCGCTAGCGTATTCATGCGGGCCAGTTCCGGTTGGTTGCCGGCGCCAGACGGCGCCAGGCTCGCAACGCTTCTGGCCATGCTGATCGCCTTCGCTGCCGTCGCCGCAGCGGCACGTCTGATTGCCGGTAATCCCGGCTGGCTTACCCGGGATGTCGCGGGTACGGTTCTGTTACTGGCAGGGACGATAGGGCTGGTGAAGCATTCACACGATCTGTTCACTGATATCGGGTTGATGGCTGCAAGCGCGAGCGCGCTTTATGCCTTGATCCGTATTGTTGGTGATACCGCGCGGAGCGGTAACCCTCGATGGCTTGACTCCCTCCTGTTTGGCATCAGCATTTCAGCGACCTTCATGACGAAGGGACTGCTGATGCCCGGCGTGTTCGGCGTCGCCACGCTTCTCGTACCCGTTTTCGTGCCTTCTTCCCGTTCGCGCCGCTACGTCCTGCTGCTGGGAGCTGCGGTGGCTGTCGGACTGCCGCTAATGACGATCTGGCCATGGCTGCTTGCGCAGCGGTCAAACTCGCTCTTCATCGTCTGGTTTTGGGAGAACAATGTCGGACGTTTCGTCGGTTTTTCAGTGCCGGAACTCGGGTCCGACAATACACTGCTTACTGCGGTGAAAGGGCTGCTTTTTTTCGCGTTCCCAATTGGACCGCTAGCTCTGATGACGATGTGTCGGGCGACCGTCTGGCGTGACCCCCGGCTGGTCGTGGCAGCGCTGGTTGTCACGGTTGGTCTCGTGACACTGGGCCTTTCTGCGACAATGCGTGAACTCTATCTTTTGCCTTTGTTGCCGGCGCTGGCGCCGCTGGCGGCCAGTTTTCTTTGCCGCCTTTCGCCCCTTGTGCAGCGGGCGTGGGTCGCCGTCTCGTCGACCGTGGCCATTCTGAGTCTGTGTTTGGGATGGACAGGATGGTGGATCATGCGCGCGCCTGTCACCGAACACCACTGGCTGTCGCCGTTTGCTCGCTGGCTGCCGCTGTCCTATCAGTTGCCAGCGAAGCAGCCGGTGGCGCTCGCCGCGGCTGTTGCGCTGACATTGGGCTGGCTTTTGGCACAGCCTGTCATCTCACGTGGCGGTCGCTGGTCCGGTGCGTGGAGTTGGGCCGCCGCGATGACGCTCGGGTGGGGTCTTATGTCAACACTCATGTTGCCGTGGATCGATGCCGCGAAAAGCTATCGGGAGGTATTCGACCAGGCGGCAATCGCACTTGCACCCAACCTGGCTGCGAAAGGATGCGTCGCCTCTGACGGCTTCGGTGAATCTGAAGCCCCCATGTTTGCGTGGTATGCGCACCGTCAGGCAGTTCCGCTCGGGACCCGAGGGGCTGAGAACTGCAACGTTCTGATTGTGCAGACGCCCTCCGCGCACAAGCCTTCTTCACTTTTTTGGCAGCCGTTCTGGACCGGCTCGCGCCCCGGAGACAGTCAGCAGAGGTTCATCCTCTACCGGCGCATTGCCGAATCCGGTTCAGGAAAGCAGGCCGATGGTTCAGCGGAGTTCTGCCGTCAGTCCGGCATAGTCAAACCGTCCGATCAGCGTCACTGTGGAACTGTTTCAAGCGACGCGCAGCGTCGTCACCGTCCGTCTGGCCCGTATGCGGAAACTTGGATGTCAAAGCGGATCGGGCGGGGAGACGTTGATGGCGAAGTCGTCTCGCGACCGGCAGCCCGGTCAGTCTGACGTCGACGGACGGTTCACATCACGCGGGCATCGATTATAGCTTCGACCGTTACTTGCCGCATTATCAGCTTTTTCACAGGACTGGAGGATGACGACCCCTTCCTGCTCGCTTCCCTCGCCGCACCGGACCATCAGATCACCGCGGGCCCTGAGCAACGTGGTGCCGTCGTTCGCCCACGGACCGCAGGCAACGCATGCTTACTGCGCGTGTATCTTTGCAGCAGCCGGCCGGCGTCGGTCGGCTATCATGAACCGGTCAAAGCCCGCGGCATGCGCGTGCCGATGGCCGGCGACAAAGGGTTAGGGACCAAATGAAAACCATTCTGGTCCTCGACGACGACCCGGCCATCGCGAAATCCTTGAAACGGCTGCTTCATCTGGCCGGATATCGGGTGATAACCGCTAGCAATGGCAGCGAGGGACTTGCCGCTGCACGCGTTGAAATGCCCGCGCTCATCATCACAGACCGGTCAATGCCGATTATGGATGGCGTCGAATTCTGTCGTCAGCTCAGGCGGGAAAGAGAACTCGCACGGATACCAGTCATTCTCACGAGTGCGGATATGTCCGCCCCTTGAGCAACGGCAATGTGGAATGAATTCTTAGTCAAGCCAGTACCGATGGATGTTCTTCTGGCTTCCGTTCAGCGCCTTCTAGCGTCCGCCACCGATGGTCGTGAGGCCGGGGATTGAATATCGCGGTCCGACGCCGAGACGAAAGTTCATCGGTACCCGCCGTGCTATCGCATGCCAGCAAGGCTGTCGGGCCACCCTTCACGCGCTGCGGCTGGAAGCTCCCGCAAGATGGGCGAGCGGTAGCTGAGCATACGTCGTTGCGGATGTGACGCGACAGTATCGGACTCGCCTGTGGTGTGCGGGTCATTTGCGGCATCCGGGCGTGCGGTTTCGTCGTGCTCGACCGCACAGAAGCCCCGCGCACAATTGCGTGGCGGCGATGTATCAACTATATGAAGTTTTCTCTCTTTTCGTATGCCGTCGGGAGGCGGCGTCCTTAGGAAAACGGCGGGCCGAGCTGACAATCCGGTCGCCACGAAGCATGAACCACAGTCCAACGAAAACGAGCGCTGGATACAACAGTGCAAGACGCACAAAGGACAATACGTCGTCAGTGTCCATTCGTTCCTCCATACCTTATCCGAAATTGCCCGGACTGACCTACAGTGCAGTTCAGGTGATTCAGTTTCGCAATCTTCAGGACGCGCGGGAATCAGGGTGAACGTGACATAGGTGATGACAAGGCATGAGCGGGCGCGGCGAGAGAGAGTGCCGACGGCATATCGGTCTTTTGTGCACCTTCGCAGCAACCCGTTTCACCAAAGCTTCTTCGCCACGTGCCTCGCGCGGCCGCCTTCCGATCTCGACAGCCGCGTCAACGTGCCTCGATCTGACCGTTCCTGTCTGGTCGTTTCGCCGAGCGGGTGCGTCCGACGATACCGATGAACTGCACAGTGAACCAAAGCGTCAGCCTTCCGGATGCGTCAGTACTCCGGGCGCGGTCACCCGCCACCTCCTCCTGTTGTTGGGAATACCTGATACCGGGCAGGGAAGATCCCATGCGCAGCTTCCGGAGTGCGCCATGTGCTCCACTCGCAAGCACATCCATCTCAAGCGTCGCCTTCGGTACAGATCGCCGGTTCAAGGAAATCGTCATCTCCAACTGGCCGTCGGCCGACACATTCCCGTGCGGAGCGCAACGGGCATATTCGTTGCGGGTTCAGTATTCCCCGTCTGTCGCTCACACGCCGGTGCCGGCTATCCAGGCGGACCGGTGCGTGCGCGGCTGTTCTTTCACGCCAATCACGCTGTGACGCTCAACGGTATTCGGGGAGGCTGATATGAAAGCATCGATGAAGTCGGTACTGTTTTCCGCATTGGTAATCGCCTTTGGCGGGACCGCGATGGCCGGGGGGCTGGTGGAGGCGGTGCGGGGGCAGGAGGCCGCCGTCCGCGTCTAGCAGGCTGTTGAAAAGCGCCCCGTCATGACGACCGAAGCTATGTTCAGGAGGCTTGCGCGTGCGATTTCGCGCTGAATTGCCGGTTTGCCGCGCGATCTTCGCGGGGCATGCGCACGCATGCAGGCCTTGTGGCGTGCAGCCTTCGCGCCATGGCGGCTCACCGCGCCGCTCCTTGCGGCACCACCCCTGGCATTCGGCCATGCGGGTCAGATTGCTCGCAACCATCGTCAGTTTGAAGTGCTTTTCGATTCGTTTGCGGATGATCTGGCTGATCCGGTAGCCCGCATGCCGCGAAGTGCGACCGTCGATTGCGCTGCCGCCCCAACGCTCATCGTTGCGCGCGACATGCGGTATCACGTTTCGAGCGCGGCAATCGTTCACGAAGTCGCGGGTGTCATACGCCTTGTCGGCACCGACTGTCTTCGCATGACCACCTGGCACGCAATCGAGCAATCGCAACGCACTGGCCCGCTCGGCGAAACCATCCGCGTGACTGACCACGGCGCCGACCACCAGCCCCGAGCGGTTCTCCATCAGGATGTGCCCGTGGTAGCACAGGATGGCCGGGGGCGGCACGAATGCGAGAGAGCGGCGCGCTTTGTAGAGAGGACATCTAATGGCTTTGAGCTTGCACATGGCTTTCGCCAGAAACGCTGCCGGTCAGATGGTCGCAACGAACGATCTGCGCTACGTCGGTCCGGCATTCTTCCATGCGCGGGCTGCGGTGATGAGGTCGCGCTTTGCCGGTCGCCAGGTTCTCGCGCCTACTTCCGGCACGTGCGTTCGGCTGCACGTGAATTCGGCGCGTTGCGCGCCCTCCACGCAGCAGCGTTGGACCTGCTCGTCGAGAGCCGGTTTGTCGATGCGCCGCCGCTGGCATAGAACGGTAGTGGACAGAGTAAGCGCCGCATGATCGAAGAGTGGGGCGGCGAGGCCTCAGTGTGACCAGGGTGGACGGGATCCCTGTCGATCTGTACGCCGGGACACTGGCCGGCCCGTTGATCATCCAGATCGCTATCAAATCGTTGTATGACGCAACGACTCGTCCAAATGTGCGTGCGCTCCGCTACGCGGCTTTGGAAAATCGCCATCCCAGAGCCGATCGCGATCCATAGCAGGATCGATGCAGACGCGCGTGTCCCGGCTGATACTGAACGCGCGTGGCAACAGTTCGTCTATCACCTGCTCCTTGATCTGCCGCATCTGTTTGCGGCCAGGCTTGAATCCCTGTTGCTCTTCGACCTCCTGCGCGCGCAGCTTCGTGAACTACGTGATGACGGAGGGCGGCAGCAGCTTCATCTCCGCGCGATAAGTGAGCAGCATCTTGCGGTTCAACGAATATTCGAGCGCACCATTGTCGCGAGGCGATACCCAGCCGCTGCGGTCCTTTTCAATAGTGGTGGTGGGCTGGAACGCGTGAGGCGCGAGCCAGCGCACGGAGCCGATGCACCTGCAGATTCTTAAAAAACATGACAGTGATCCTGTGTAGTTCCTTCGTTGAAGGAAAGTCTTAATGCTTTCCGCTGACCGCCTGCAGCGGGGCGAAGCGTTCGCCGTCGAGAGGTAAACTCGAAGCCACGCGCCGCCACACAGCGGCATCTCGCGACCCCGAATCGCTCCGCTACCTGCCTGTTCGCGGAGCGCTCGAGCTCCAGATGCTTATCCGGTTTACCTGCCCTGGTCGAACTGACGGCGAGGGCGCCACGGCCGCGGATTGCCCGCATCGAATTTTCAATGGCTATCGCGCCCTAAGCTAAAGTTTTCCTTGCGATGGCCGACAACGGCAGGCGCGGCAGGGTAAGTCTGTGGCGCCCGACCGGGATTTTCCCTAGGCGCGCCGCGGTGCGGCACGGTGGTTGCGCAATGCTTGTCGCATACCGCGCGTCTCTCGTCAGGGGAACGATCATGCCCTACCAATCCTGTGCTCCTTACCGTGGCTTCAACATCGACCTTCAGGCCACGACGGGCAAGTCGCTGTGTTTGCACGCACCAGGGCGCCGGTACAAGGTGTCTTGGACCATCTGTTCGGTTGGTCAATCTGAACAGACGCTTGCAAGTTTTCCAGAGCAGCTGGAATTCCTAACTGAAAATGAGGCATTCCGGTACGCCGAAGACCGAGCGCATATGTTCATCGACGGCATGCTCGCTGCGAACCCATCGATCTCTTCTGAAGGCCAGACGACGTACGCTCCAGAGCGCGCAGAGCGTCCTGAAGCGTGAGGGGCGCCCAGCTTAATGCCTCATGTGATCGAAGACCCGAGCGGGCCTAATGTGGTCGCGGGCGACCGTGCTAGGACCCTTGGTCTATCTGGAAGCGGCTCTCCTTACTACGCAATATGGGTACTGCGACGCCAGCGCTGCCGCGGTTTCCAGAATTCGTTGTACTGCTGCTTCCGCTTAATCGATCACCGATATTTTGCGATCAGGTCTGCTTTGCCCCTATCTGGATGACCTATGCTTATTGCACCGGTCGGTTGTATCCGAGAGGGAGGGCGAAATGGAACGGTGCCTTGCTTGCGAGACGTTGATCGGAAGAGCTTCAGCAGTCCCCCCGCACGAAAAACTCCAGTGCTCCGGAGCGGGTGTTTTTGGTACGCCAAAATCGCCGATAACACGCTACGTCCTTTACCGATGCACCTCTTGCGGTTGCTGGATGAAGCAGAACACGTCCGATGGATTGCCGGCCGGCCTTTGGTGGGAATGCGAGTCGAGCGGTCCTGTCCCGCAAGTTCCTGAGCGCAAGCCTCCCGACCATGCCTGGAGGAAGGCGGTACTTGCCTCAGTGCTGGGGCGACCCCGATAGCCCCACAGAGCGAGCGGTTGTTACCGTTCATGGCGCACCGAACCGGCGGGTCTGGATGCTGCTGAATGCCGGCCAACACTAAGTTTCGGGGCTGTCAGATGGACAAAAACTCGGCGTACAGAGAGATCGAAGAGAATGGTGGCGAGCCATACGCACTGCATTTCGCTGAAGAAAACCCTAACCATCCGCTCACCCCGTTTTGTCGGCAATACCTGTTCGAGAAAGATCGCGAGGCGCGCGCGGCAAAGCATGAGTCAGATCGAACTTTCGCGCTGAAATCGTTGGCCGAAATGCAGTCTTCGTCGAACATAGCACGAGTTGCCGCTGCGTCATCAAAGCAGGCGGCTGATGCATCGAAAGAATCTGCAGCCGCCGCTCGCAATTCGGCCTTCTGGACAATGATTGCGGCAATCGCTAGCGCTGTCGGAATTTTGGTCAATGCAGCCATCAACCTCGGCTGGCTCGATTGGGCAAAGCACGTCATCAAATGACTCTCGTAAGCTCGACAACCCACACCCAAGGGTTCGCGTGGCAGCCATAACCGTGCTCGGCGTTCAGGCTGTCGCAAAGGCGTTGGTACGATTCGCCTGCGGTCTCAGTGCGCCTTCACCGTTGTCGTATTCCCATGAACCGGCGTGAACGGCTCTGATAATCATATAGCCGGCCTCGCGCCGTTCCGATAGGACGGCTGGCGTAGAGTCAGGGTTGCGACACCAACGTGACGCACAGGAGGCCGGCATGAAAAAGTTTAGCGGAATCGACCTGCACTCGAACAACAGTGTGGTCGTGGTCAGCGATGAGGTGGACCACATCGTCTATCAGCGGCGGTTGCCAAACGACGCGTTGCAGATCCGCGCCGCACTGGCGCCGCATCGCGAAGAACTGGAAGGCGTGGTCATTGAGGCGACGTACAACTGGTACTGGTTGGTCGATGCACTGCTTGCGGATGGATATCATGTTCATCTCGCCAACCCCGCAGCGATCAGGCAGTACGAGGGGCTGAAATACAGTGGTGATTTCACCGATGCGGCCCATCTCGCACAATTACTGCGTCTGGGGCTGCTCCCCGAAGGCTACATCTACCCCGCGGACGGACGGCAGGTACGCGACCTTGCACGCAAACGGATGCAGCTCGTGCAGTGCCGCACCGCCCAGATTCTCGCGATCGGCAACCTGTTCGCGCGGCATACTGGTTCTCAGATGCACGGGCCGCAGGTCAAGCGCCTCGATGGCGCGCAGGTGAGCCGATTCAGTTTTGCGCCCGACGTAACGCTCGCGATCCGGGCCAACCTAGCGGTCCTGCAAACGCTTCAGCAGCAAATCGAGATCGTCGAAAAGCGACTCACGCAGCAGGTGAAACTGAATCCGGATTACGCGCTGCTGAACACGGTGCCCGGCATTGGTCCAGTGCTGGCGACCACCATCATGCTGGAAACCGGCACCATCTCGCGCTTTGCCACCGTTGGCCACTTCAGTTCCTACTGTCGCTGCGTGGACAGCAGGCGCGAAAGCAACCGCAGGAAGAAAGGCGAAGGCAACACGAAGAACGGGAACCGCTACCTGGCATGGGCGTTTGTCGAAGCGGCCAACTTCGCGATCCGTACGTGTCCGCAAGCCAGGCGCTTTTACGAACGCAAGAAGCGAATGCGCAACGGCATCGTTGCGATCAAGGCACTGGCGCACAAGCTGGCCCGCGCCTGCTATCACATGCTTCGGGAGCACAAACCATTTGAGACAGTTCGCTGTTTTGGCTAGCAGGTGATGCAAGGGGAACGAACCCGGTAACTTGACTGGTGCACAGCCATGGCTTTGATTGGGTCTTCCCTTTGCTTCACCTCACCGACTGTCTGCAAGCAATCGGGTCGCCCGGGCGGGGAGCCACGTTTGACTGGCGCTGCAAACGCAACAGCCACGGCTTTGACCAACCCCTTGGACCTCGTCCGGCACCAACGTTTCTCCGGGGCGGCCATGGCCGCCAGGGCACACGTGACTTACCTCACGGCATGCTTGATCCAGATGGGTGTCTGGTGCGATCCGTTTCGCAACCAGCTTTGAGAAACCGGATGCGATACTGATCATGCAGACAGGAGACGCACCACAAGCGTCCTTGCGATTGCCATGTCGATGAAAAACATATCGACATGGCAATCGCAAGGGGGAAGAGATTTGTACCTTGACTCCGGCCGACTAATGGGTGTCAAGTTGACGGGCGTAGGCTACCTGTATGGCTTACGCGTAGTCATCCTTATTAGATAACGTTATCGCGTGCGGCAGTGACAGTCCAACCATGCCAAGCGGCGAAACGTTCCTCAAGTACAGCACGATGACGTGCCGCGTTCATCCGATGTCTGGGCAACGCGAAGTGCTGCCGGATCGGGCCAAAGCATGAGATAAACGCCTGCGTACGACGCGCCTCGCGAAAGCCGCACATCTGGCGGGGTGGACCGGCGAGGCGCTGCGCAGGAGACCCGCACCAGGTGGACCCTGACGCCGGCTCCGGCTGCCGATGCATGCCCGCTGATCGCCCTGTCGCTGGGGACGGCTGGCGGGGGCTCAATCAGTGAATAATTGGCCGGCAAATGAGAAGTTCCAGCAGAAGCGAAGGAAGCGGCAACCGCGGCTCATCGAGATCGCAGTCAGCGGGTGACGAGGAAGGAAGCCAGCGGGCGCCGCGCAGGTCCAGATGCGTCGCGTGACCAGAAAAAAAAACCGCCGCTCGTGAATACGCGAATGTCGTTGCAGCCGGCGGCGCGACAGCGAGCCTGCTCTTTCATCGCTTGAAAAATGTTTAGCTAAACGGAGCATCAAATGCACACGGGAAAGGCAGAAGGTGCGGTCCGGGAAGTCGCTTGCGAGGTTCGGGGCGCAGCCGGCGACTCCGCGGCGCAACTGGCGGGAAAGGTGCGCGAACTCTCCGGTAAAGCGCAGCAACTTCGCGCCGACGCAGTGAGCGCAGTGCGCGAGACACCAGCCACGAATCCCTTCATGACTCTGGCAGCGGTTGCGGCCCTAAGCCTTGTGGCAAGCGCCATATGGCGCGCCGGTCGACCCAGGCGCAACGACAGGTAAGCATCCCTCGCATATGCGGCAGTCCAGGAACCCATGATTCCCATACGCGCCCGCGCTTACGCCTCGGCGTTGGAAACCATGGGTACGTTACAAAACCGATTGCGCTTAAAGCAATTCAAGCCGGCGAAGTCGTCGCGTGCGTTGACTTGAACGCTCCGCACTGCACTTTCGCCACCGGCACTTTTCGCCTCCTATGCCCAAAAAACTTCTGCTTGCGGACGACGACGTCAATGCAATGGCAGCAGCCGCCGTGTTTTTCGAGTCCCACAATTTCGAGGTGCGCACCGCCACTGACGGCATCACCGCGCTCCGGTGGTTCTCAACGTGGCAACCCGACGCGGTCATTCTCGATATCGATATGCCGGGCGCCAGTGGATATGAGGTGGCGCGACACGTGAGGAGCACCGAGAGTTCAGGCAAACGGACACTACTCGTTGCGGTCACTGGAGCAATGCCGCCACGCGAGGTCGCCGCCAGATGCTATCAGGCATGCTTCGATCTCCACGTTGCGAAGCCAGCCGAGGTGAAGTCACTCGCTGAATTCGTCATTCTGGGAATCACGGGCTGAATCATTCCCGGCTACCTGACGAGGGCGAAGCGCGAAAAGCGTTGACATTATTGCTGTGTCACTATACTGTGACCCTCGAAATATTCAAGAAGCTCGATTGCTGATCACCATTTTCCGCCTGCTTTGCGCGGTACTCGTTATCCTCTCCTCTTCCTTGAAGTTTTTGTCGCTCCGCAACGGAGCTATTATTTTTATCTCAAGGAATCTCATGGATACCGGTACTGTTAAGTGGTTCAACGATAGCAAAGGCTTTGGTTTTATCACTCCTGACGGAGGCGGCGATGATCTCTTCGCCCACTTCTCGGAAGTTCGGGGCGACGGCTTCAAGACGCTCACGGAAAACCAGAAAGTGAGCTACGAAACAAAGCGCGGCCCGAAGGGCATGCAGGCGTCGAACATCTCGCCGCAGTAAAGTATCTCAAGGGCCGGTTTTTCGGCCCTTTGCATGTTTGCCTGACTTGTATCCTCGCGGAGCCAATGCGCTCCCGATCTGATCGCCACGTTTGAACGTGCACATCATTTGTCTTTCTGACACGATCCGTCTCGCCCCGCGTTCGATTTATTCGCCTGCACGGCATCGTTGTCGTGCGGGCGTCGTCCGGTTATCGCTTATGCAAAACAATAAACATATTCACCAGTACAACGGTTATTCAGTTTCCCCGTCCGCTCACCGTTTGCCGGACGGCTGGTTTGCCGCCAACCTGCTTCTCACGAGAGGTGACGCCCGGAGTGCTGAGCTAGCGTCATACAAGTTTGATGCGCTCGACTATTTCGATAGCGAAATACAGGCTGTTGGGCACGCCACGGTCTGGGCGCGCGGCTGGGTCGATAGACGCGGTTAAGTCGGCAACACCCCTGGATAGCAGCGGCAGATGGGCGGCGATCGAGGATCGACCGGACGCTGGTACAGAGCCCAGCCTGATCGCCACGATACACAACCATATCGCCTGCTTCCGGATGGAGCGGTGTCATTCCTGCGACCGCTTTAGCTCCTCGCCCAGGCGTCGTCGGTGACGCGCACGCAGGATGCCCAAGCTATGCTACGTGTGACGGCACACCCTGCCTGTCGCACCCGCTCAGTCACACCAGTTAAACCGCTATACCCGTTACACAATGTCGCAGTGAAGCGCCTCAAGGGCGCCCGGGCTCGCGCCCATCAGAACGTCACTCAACCGGATCACGGGATCCGGTCGCATGATCGACACAACGCTATTCCCGTCAATCGCATCACAAGGAGCAGAGATGGCGTTATTGGTCATGCAGGTCGCAGTAAGCGGAGAACTGGTCGAGGTTTTCGAAATGACGGTCGATGATATTGACGGCCACCGGATGCTCGCCGCTGCCAATGAGGACGAACGGGTGATTTATCCTTCCGGACAGGCACCCGAAGACGGCGAGGTCTGGATCGATCTGATCGATGGGGATGGCGAGACACTGTTCGACCAGGTGGCGTGTTTTCACCGGGCGGATGCAGCCGACGCGCTGCAGATCCATTTCGGCATGAAGTCCGATGTCGTCAAGGATTGCCTGTCAAAGTCGAATATCGCTTCACTCCACGCCAGGCACCGTCTGGCAGCCCAGGCCTACTTCCGCCGGGTCGATCGTCTTGTGGATTGCTCGCCGGTGAGTTCCAGGCAGAGCAATCGCCGGCGTGTTGGCGACGCCAGTGTGATGGAACTGGCGATAGAGCTGCGCAGGCGGCTGGAGGGTATCGTCACGCAACTTGCGCTGAGCGAACTGCCCACCCACGTGCAGGCTGCGGCGCAACAACTCAAGGATGCAACGAAGAGCTACGTGGGTGCGGTTCTGCTCCTGTAAAGCAGCGGCCGGAGCCGGATCGTGGAGGACTGTATGCAAAGAACGCTGAAGTATCGCGGGTTTCAGATCTGTGTCGACCTCGTGCCCACGTCGGAAGATATGTTTGACGCGTGGCTTTGCATTGAAGGACCGCCTCACGTCACGGGAGTGACTACGCCCGGCCAGCGCATCAAGGTTCGCGGTGGCCCGTTTTCGCAGCGTTGGGCTTACTTCGTTGCGCAGATCGCTGGCCTGGCCTCAATCGATGTCATTCTCGATCCTAGCGAATAGTTTGACGCCGTAACCCGTGACGAGTGGACCAGCATTTCCCGCGTTGCCGCCTGCAGTTCAAAAAAATACTGGATACCTACCCGACAGGAAACATGTTTCATGGACGAACGCAAACGGGACAGTATGATTGCCTACCTCCGCCACCGCATGGAGGACTTTGGAATCAGCGCGGATGATCTCGCCGCAACACTTGCGGCTGAGCCGGCAGCGGGCCGCTACCGAAGCGCGCATGGCGAGAACTGGAGTGGTGAAGGTGCGATGCCGCAATGGCTGAAGCAGCCGATCAGTGCGGGCCAGTCCATAGCCACTTCGAGGTGTCATCAGGGTGAAGTTTCCGGATCGTCCTCGCAGGCGAGCGCGGTTTCAGGTGCAGACTGCAAAAATGATCCGTTCGCGGGCCGTCCGCTCGCCCGATCGAGCTCCCGTTAGATCCGTTGGCAAGCCACTCAACTGCCGCTTAAAAAATCCGTGCCGTCCGGGCGAAGTGTCTCCAGTGGCCGAAGTACGTCGCGAATCCCCGGCAGATCCGCAACGTGTTGATCTATCTGGTCGATGACGTCCGTCACCTGATCGACGAAGGACTCGTCCTGTGTGCCGGTCGTCAGGCCGCCGCCGTTGACGAGCGTATGGGCGATGCGGTGCAGGCGCAACAGGTCGTCGCGCAGGCCTTCCGGGTCGTAAAGGCTGGTACGTACCTCATCGAGTCTGCCCACGGCGCCCAGCATACGCGTCGTGTCGTAGCCCGATTGCAGTGCTTCCAGCGCGCCGGCATCCACCTCGCCATACGGCGTCGCGGTGACCGCGGCTCTTGCGCTCATGCAGTCGTTACCTGATCTCGTCACCCGGGCGTGCCGCCTGACCAAACATCGCATTCGCGGGCCCCCGTTACATGATCTCCGTCGGCTATATGGATCCGGGCAACTGGGCAACCGACATTGCCGGCGGCTCGCGCTTCGGCTACACACTGCTCGCGGGATCCTGCTGTCGAATCTCATGGCGATCCTGCTGCAGGCGCTGTCGGTGCGCCTCGGGATCGAGACTGGGCGCGACCTCGCGCAGGCGTGCCGCGCGCATTATTGGAGGCCCGTCAATTTCATGCTGTGGCTGGCCTGCGAAGTGGCGATCATCGCATGCGATCTCGCTGAGGTGATCGGTACGGCGATTGCGCTGCAATTGCTCTTCGGTATTCCGCTCATGGGCTGCGCGCTCATCACCGCGCTCGACGCCTTTCTGCTGCTGCTCCTGATGAACAAAGGCTTCCGCTTTCTCGAAGCCTTCGTGATCGCCCTGCTGCTCGTGATCGCGGTGTGCTTTGCGGTGCAGATCGTTGCGGCGGCACCGCCGGTCATGGCTGTGCTGCGGGGCTTCGTGCCCTTGCCGGAATCGTGACCAACCGCGAGATGCTCTATGTCGCAATCGGCATCATCGGTGCGACGGTGATGCCGCACAAGCTGTATCTGCACTCGTCGGTCGTGACCTTACCGATTTCGGCGACGTCCATATGGCCGGTACCATGAAACACGGCGATCCTGATTGTCGCAGCGAGTAGCGCGCAACGACGAGGGGACGGCGCGATGCGATCAGATGGGCCACGGCGGACAGCACCATCGGCTCATGCTCGCGCTCTTCATCAACGCCCTACAGGCTTCTTTCGCCGTTGCTCGGGCTCGGCATTGCATCGGACGCTGTTCGCGCTTGCGCTGCTCGCCTCGGGGCTTAATTCGCCCGTGACGGCGACGCTCGCGGGGCAGATTGTCATCGAGGGAAAATAGAAGGGGAGCAGTGCAAGGCGTGCGGGGGCACCGGAAAATGCAGCAAGGTATCGGCGGCGGTTGAGACCTCGCGTGAACTGACAGCCTCGCAGGCACGGCGGAGGCTGTCGCCGCCAACTGACGGAAAAAGCAGCGCGGGTGCCGTAGTCTCGCTATTCCGACGTGGCCACTGTTACCTGATGTTCCCCGGGCCGATTTCGCCCTACGGCGGGTCCCCGTTTCACTCCGACGCGCGCATAAAGGCGATTGCGGCTAACGATGGTTGCGGCGGCCGTCATGCGGCATGCAGATTACTGACAATCGGATGCGGCTCCCACCGTCCGGTTCGACCGACTGCTGCCGATGCATGGCGCGAGACCCGTCGCACGGTCACTGTTCGGTACCATGCGGAGGATCTCTCGTGGGCCTTCGTGACCGAAGGAATCCGCGAACCTCGAAGTCCGATACGCAGATAAGCGGCGCCCGGCGTTTTCCCTTTTCGAACAGCGAACCGCGCTAAAGGCCGTCCGGTCGGAAGGACAGCACATTCGTTGCGGTTGTTTCTGGCCGATTGAAGGAGCAGGCAATTTCTCAGCGCGCCGACGGCATCGGGTTCGCGCAAACCACCGTATCCAGAATGCCTCGCCCCGACGAACGCCCCGGGCCCAGGGGTTGCTCGCCCGTGACAGTCGTTTGCGGCACTACGTGAACCGTACATCGGAGCAATGAACCACTCACCAGGAGATCGTCATGACTGAAACCGAACGCCCCACACCGCCTATGCCGGCGCAGCAGCAGAACCAGACACCCGGCCGCACCGCCGACATGACGCCCAGGCCGGATCACGGCGAACACTCATACAAGGGGTCTGGCCGTCTCGCCGGCAAGGCGGCGATCGTCACTGGCGGCGACAGCGGCATCGGCCGTGCCGTCGCTATCGCGTTTGCGCGTGAAGGCGCCGACGTATTGATAGCCTATCTGGACGAAGACGACGATGCACGCGCAACCGGGCGGTGGGTCGAAGAAGCTGGACGCAAAGCGGTGCTGTTGCGCGGCGATATCAGGAGCCGCGAGCACTGCAACGAGATAGTGGAACGCGCGGTCGAGGCATTTGGGCGGCTCGACGTGCTCGTAAACAACGCCGCGTACCAGATGGTCTTGCGCAATTGCTTGCGGAAAAGGGTATTCGCGCGAACTGCGTGGCCCCGGGGCCGATCTGGACACCACTTATTCCATCGACGATGCCGCCGGAAAAGGTCGAGAAGTTCGGCCAGCAAGTGCCGATGAAGCGGCCTGGACAGCCGGCAGAGCTGGCGGCTGTTTGCGTGATGCTCGCCGCGTGACCTGCGATTTCTGATGGCTGCCTCTAAGTGTCACCAATCTTGAACGCGCGGGTGACGAGGCACGAAAGGTTGCGAATCGGCTTCGCCGGCGCGGCGGGTTGTCGGCGTGCAGACCTATCCGTCGCTCGACGCAATCACCGACGAGGAATGGGACAAGACCTTCGATACCAACATCGGCGCAATGTTCAGGATTACGCGGGCCGCGGTGAAGCACATGAAGCAGGGCGGTGCGATTGTGAACACGTCGTCGATAAATGCAGATCATCCGAACCCCGAATTCGCGAGAATGGCGGGGCACACGCCATCAATACGACCGAGCAAAAAAGGTCCGGCGAGCTGGTCCTGATGACTCTGCGCAAGGCCCTGGATGCGTTCGAGCGGATGGACGCCGCGGCGGCCGCGCAGATTGTCCGGGATGGCGAAGCAGTCGATAGGTCGTGCCGTGCATTCGGACGCAGGACTGTCACGCAGATGAAGGAAGCTCCTCATATAATTCCGATTGGCCTGGAATACTACCAGCGAACACACAGAATGATCACATCGCGGTCAAAATGACGGCCCGCGAACAGTTCCTCCAGACTCTTCAACTTGCTCATCGGCGGCTCTCAATTCATTCAGACCGACACCTTAACCGATTCGCCCCCCGCTATTTGCACTAGAGCCATGTTATCCAGGTTCCGGTCAGAGCGAACGGCGCGCGCAACATCGAAGCCGTCCACATCCGGCATTCCGACATCGACAACTGCCACCTCCGGCCATATCTCCGTCATCAGGCGAATCGCGTCACGTCCATTGTTCACAGTGGTCACAATGTGCCCTTCGAGCTCCAACAGTATCCCTAGCGAAAGCAAAGCGTCCTGATTGTCATCAACCAGAAGAAGGCGTACCGGACAAGCGCCAAAGCCTCAGCAGTCGGTTCTGGTTGGGCAGGCACCGATGCCGTACGGAGGATTGGCAAACGCAGCGTTACAACGGTGCCTGTGCCCGCTCCTTCACTCTGAAGTGATATGGTCCCTTCATGAAGTTCAACCATACGCTGCCCAGTATTAGCGACGGTTCAGAAGGTCGACCGCAGACATCGTCTGATAACTCTGGCAGCCCAATTTGTTTCGGCTATCGCAGTTCAGGTGACAAGTCACCTTGCACCATTGATATAAGCTGCGCGCTGTTCCCTCCAGTCCTGTATTTGCGGCCGTCACCGCGTGCCGGCGGGAACGGATACGTTCACCGGCGAGCGCGGTGCCAGTGGCCTTGATATCCCTGCGGCCAGGCTTCAGGAGCCGGAGACGCAGACCTTGAGGCCCCTAGGGCGAAATAGACATTTGGTCCGCCATAGGCGCTCTGCTGAATGGGTGCCGAGGAAGTTGAACGCAATCAGATTCCCACGCGGGGCCCGGCAACCTCGCTGCGGGGCAGGTTACATGCTTCACACATCGTGCTTGCGAATAATGCTTATCTCACCGTTGCGCTCAAGAATTGCGCCCTTCACCCTATCCAATGCGTCAGTCCCCAATTCCTGGCGAACTGTCTCCAGGACGTCGGTTCGCGAGACGAGCGCGGCTACCATTTGCCGTTCATCGAACTTCCCGTCCCGGTATAGCTGTCGCTCAACTCCTCCTACGAAGGATTCAAGCGCTCGAGACCGAACACATGCCCACGCCAGCGCACGATGCACGAGGACGATAACCAGCGAGGCGACTAGGGTTGGAACTGCCGGCGAAGCTCCGACTATTGCGCGGCTCAATGTCGCCCCTAGCAGGATCGCAACGACGTAATCGAACGGTGACCGCTGGCCAAAGGACCGTCGTCCAGATATCCGAATGAAAGCCAGCGCGGCGAAAAACGTCGCTGCTGCTCGCATTCCCATTTGCAAGGAAGAGAGGTCCTTTCCCTCACCGAAGATTGCAATGAGCGCCTGCATGTCTAACTCCTGTTCTCGACTCCTGAACTCGGCCGCGGACTTTTTTGAGTTGCTCGGCAAAGCACGGTTTGCTCTTTTCCGCCGAATGACAATTTGCGATATTCGGTCGCCTACGGCATCGCTTTACCAACGTAACCTGGCAATCCCGCAGCGGCCTTGCTCTTTGCCAGCTTGAGCGCCTGCCGTTGAACCGACGCGAATTCGTCATCGGTTCCTGGGTACGGCAGATAGGAGCGAAACAGGTCCGCCCAGCGAAATTCTTCCAGCGGCACGGTGGTTTTTTCATACCCGCCGGCGTCACGGACCGATGCGGCAAGACTGCGATATTCATCGTCAGCCAACTCCCAAATATGGTCGGGCATTTCAGAAAAGCTCTTGCGCTGACCTCCGGCATCGTACGGATAGGCCCAGCGGCGGTCTTCCATAGACAACCAGAATTCCTGATACGAGAGCGATGAGAAATCAGCTACCAGCACGGCAGGCATCGTTTTTATCCCTGCGCGCCACAAAGCGGTTGCGACATGATGATGGTCAATCGCAAAAGGCGAACCGTCCAGACCAAGTACGAGAGGGACAGGCTTTTCCGCAATTGCCATCTCAAGGTCATGGCGGGAAAGCGATTGGTAGAACTGGGTCTTTTGGCGTATCTCGCGCAGACCATGCGTCAATTGGGTCGGACGCAGTTCGTTGATAGATACTGTCTTCATGTCCCCTCCAAACAAATCGGACTGTCTGTCCATCACAGGTCGCAGGACTTATCGTCGCTCGAGTGGGCGTTGGCGACCCAGCGTGCCCCTGCCGTCATCCGGGCGACTGGTGAATGTCTGCAAGGGATGCCACTGAGTCCAAAAAGCGAAGCGATTGGCGTAAACCAGCGTCTCGAGTGTCCGAAGAAGGTTCGCATCGTCATCCACTAAGAGCACACGCGCAATGTCATCTCCCGTTGCTTTCGATTACCGCAACGGGTGTTCCCGCTTTCTTCTGTCTGTTCACGTATATGAGGCGGCGGCCAAGCGTGTGTCTGAGATATCGTTCCCCTGCGCGAGCCTCTCAAGGCAATTTGAACTTGCGAGCGCGGCGAAAGAGGTCGCTTTTTCGTCTGTTGTGGTGCGTATCGTGGCGAGCCGATAACGGGCACCAACTGAGACGAGAAACAACGCCCTGACATTGACAAACTCCGGAGCGACGTCAAGCCGCCTCTCGGCGGGGCTAGCCAGGAATGTTATGCAAGAAGCCTGTCAATCAGTTCGACCAGTTCGACTGTTGAAAATGGCTTTCGCAGAAAAGCCTGTCCCGGGAGAACAGGCGGGATATTGATGGCGGTGGTCATAATTACGGGGATATGCGCAAGTAACGGCGCTCTCTCAATCTGCGCACCAACGCTATGCCGTCCATGCCCGGCATCATGACATCCGTCACGATGATGTCAGGAGCCTCGACCGACGCAGCATTGAGGGCTTCCGTTCCATTTTCGGCCCGTCGCACGCGGTGTCCTTCAACAACAAGCAGGGTGCCCAGTGCCCGAAGCAGATTAGCGTCGTCTTCAACCAGCAGCACGTTAGCCATTTGTCCGCTCCTCGTAGCAGAACAAGTAGCAACGCATGTTCCCTTTCTGTATGAATGAAATCGGTGCGCCGTACGGGGCGTCGCCGGCGAACGTGCAGAGCCGTCCGAGCAGAAACCTGGGTACAGCCAGGCTGAAGATTTCCATTGAATGCAAACAACCTACTCCTGGGGCGCGTGCGAAAGCTGGAGTGCTGCAGTTGTGCGCGGGACGCGTGCACTACGCGCGCGAGGCTTCGTCTCATTGTCTTCCGCGTTGGGAAGCGGACTAGGGCCCGGTTCCTGCATTGGGCATCACTATGGAGATTGCGTGCTTGAACACCATCTGGGGCCAGACAAGTCCTCAAGGATAACTATGTATGTGTCGAACGACGCGTCCTGGCCACTCGGTCTGATTCCGTTAATCAGGTAAACGTTTGCCGGGGTTTCTCCTTTGTGTAGCGCCTGCCGGAATTCGTCATTCTCCGCTGGCGCTCCCAGTTTGACATTTTGCCGTTGGAGAGCGCGAGGCGGCCACGGGAAAGTGCGACGCGCGGGAACTCCAGCGTGCCTTATGCATCACGTTTCTTTACTCATTGACACACAGGTAATTCCTGGGTTCGATAGCGCACGCTGGTAACGCCGGTTCGACAGTTATTCTGAAGGTTCTTGTCTGAGTCGGCCTGGCGAATGTTTTGCACAGCAGCGGCAATTCCCTACGCTACTGAGCATGCTTGGGGTACTCCGCACAGTATCCGGGTAAGCAATTGGATTTGAGGTTACGCACGAGCACGCTGTCGAGGCGCACTTCCTGCATTGAACCGAAAGCAGCTACTGCGGGTAAACGTGGAAGTTTCCCGAACAGATTTCCGCTGATACGGAACCAACGGTACGCACTGAATTGATGGAAAATTCGCACCAACGGTGGCCGGGGACAACTTGAGGTCGACCTGTAGTTGCATGTTGGTGCTTCTTTCGCAATAGTCCCAGCGAACAACGCGATTCAAGGAAGCGTCCGCCCGCGTTCGCAATAACCAGAACCTGAGAGAAGACAAGTGGGGCAGCCATCCGAGAAGCCGCCTACCCGGTTGAGCGCACGGGTCGAAGCAATGCTGTCACCAGGCTGGGCCAGCACTGTCCGGGCCATGGTGCTCGCATTGGCGGTGACGACGGTGACGAGCCTTGTCAGCAGGGCGCTCAAGGCGACGGCCGGAGAAATCGCTCCAATCTGGTTGACCAATGCCGCCCTGCTTGCGCAAATGATGGTGGCACCGCACAGACAGCGATGGTGGGCGTTTGCCGGGGGCGTACTGGGCTATCTGAGCGCCAGCCTTCTGGTTGGTGAACGTCTATCTGTGTCCGTCTCATATTCGTGCGCCAACCTCCTCGAGGTGCTGGTTGCGTTGGCGTTCGCCCCGGCTATCTCAACGGTCGGCGAGCTGTTTTGTTTGAAGCCTCTCCTGAAATTCATGGCCGGTGCATTGTTGCTCGCACCGGTTGTGTCCGGACTGCTTGTGACCGCCATGCTGCACGGACAGCCAGTCGGCCACCCGCTGCAAAACTTTCGCAACTGGTTCCTCTCGGATGCCTTGAGCCTCGCCATATTGACGCCCGCTGCCGTCGTCTTCTGGACCGGGGAGGTGACCAAACTGCTGCGTGGCGAGCGCCGGCGGAAGACAGGGTGCCTCCTGCTCCTGGTTTGCATCATCACGACGGCCGTATTCGGGCAAAACCACTTTCCGCTGTTGTACTGGGCGCTCCCACCCATTGTGCTACTGGCGTTTCAGGCAGACCTCGCAGGCTTGATGGTTGGATTGCTCCTGTGCCTGGGAATTGCGGCGTCGTTCACCGTTCGCGGGTCGGGACCGTTCTCGACGTTTCCCTATGGGGGCATGCAAAGCCGAATCTTTGAGCTGCAACTTTTTCTCGTCGCTGCGTTGGGCATTGCAGTACCTATCAGCGCCACGCAGGCGCGGCGTAGCCGCCTCCTTGCAATGTTCCGTGACGTCGAGCAGCGATATCGGATACTGGCAGAGAACGCGACCGATGTCGTCATGAGCATGGCGCCCGATGGCAGGCTCACGTACGTTTCGCCACGCGCTACGGCGGTGATAGGAATTGCCCCTGAAAACCTTGTCGGTTTGCACCTCCCGGACCTGGTGCTGTCCGACGACCGCGATGCCCTTGCTGCAGCAATTGAGAGCATGGCGACGGGGGCGACAGAGGCTTCCCGGGTGATTCGCTTCCAGCGCACGGATGGTCGAGTCCTATGGATGGAAATGTATCTTCGCCCTGTCATCGAAGGGATTCGCGGCAAGCCCCAGGCACTGACGGCGACAGCGCACGACATTACGGAGCGCTGGGCGGCGGAGCAACGCCTCGCAGATGAGCGAAGTCAATTGCATGCGTTTGCCTTCCGGGACGGACTGACCGGCGTTTTTAACCGTCGGTACTTCGACCGCGAACTGGCACTTCAATCGCAGCCGGAATTCTCGAAAGATGGCCGCAGTCGCCTCGGGATTGTCATGGTCGATATCGACGGATACAAGAGCTATAACGACCGATACGGTCATCAGGCTGGCGATGAATGCATGCGCACGGTAGCGCAAGCTATTGCATCCTCGGCGAAACGTCCTGCAGACATAGTCGCGCGTTACGGTGGGGACGAGTTTGCGTTGATTCTGAAGGACACCGACCTGGACGGAGCGCGTGTAGTTTCCGAGCGTATCCGGCAAGCCATTGAAAGTCTCCAGATTCCGCATGTCGCGTCCCCCGTCGGCATTGTCACAGTCAGCTGCGGAGTGGCGGCGCAACGACCGGGCGGTAGCGGCGACAGCCTTAATCTGGTTGCGGCCGCAGATAGAGCGCTTTATGCAGCAAAGCGGCGAGGACGGAACCGGACTTGTGCGGCCTGGGCCGACGACGCAGATGACCCCAGGATGTGACGCGGATACACACTGGCTTCTTCAACACCGCGCGCGTCTGTACCGTTTGAGCGCTCGACTGCTGCGCTTGTTTGGTCCTCGATTCGGGCACACGGAACAGGCAAGGAGAGCCGGGGACGCGGTCGCTTGCCGCTGAATGCTGCGACCTCGCAAAGGCGTCATTGCCTGGCGATAGGTGAGCGTCCCAGGCACGGCGCATGCGCGCGGTGCAGCAACTGCTCCAGCTGGAGAGGCTCATAAACCGGGCATCTTTGGTGGACGACGAGCCTGAGGTCGTCGAAGCACGGCTTCTGCTTGAGTCCGGGCAACATCCAGGTAACCACCGCGCTGGACGGTTTAGTGGCGTTCGAACTCGCGAGCAGCCGGCCGCCTGACAGCGTCGTAACCGGCTGGCGCATGCCGCGTGTGGACGGACTGACCTTTTGCCGGATGCTCCGGCACGCCAACCCGGCTTCCAGGATGCCGGTCATTCTGCTATCCAGAGACGCGCCCCCGGTGGACCGAGCGGCGTCGCTTTATAACTGCTACCTGCGCAAACCGGTTTCGCCGGATAAACTTTTACAGCTGATTCGGCGGCTCGTTGCCGGGAGAAGCTGAGCGTGCCGCTAGAACAGCTCTCTCTTCGCGCTTACCAGCGGCTCCATTGCAGCCCAACACATGGAAGAAGGTGTCGGCACAATCTACGGAGTCATTCCGCCCCGCAAAGCGACAAGGTCTTTGGCGGCTTGACAGGGGTTGCCTCGCAATGCCCCAAGTAGCTAACACGTGCGCGGGTGCCGTTCGATGTTTACTCGCAGCGCGGTATCCCAATCAGCCGACCGGTTCAGCATGCCGAACCAATCGATGCGCTGTCGAGTCCTCTGGGGATGAGTCGCGGGGGACCGGCCTGCTATCTTGATATCGACGGCTTCAAGAGCGTCAACGACGCGCTCGGCATGAGAGGTGGCATTCTGGGTTCCCTTGCCGCATGGTTCGGCTTCACGCTGCCGTCGGCCGTTTTCATGGTCGCGTTTGCGTACGGCTACACGCAATCCGCACACGAGTTTGACCTGCATCATCGCGTGTCTTGATTACAGGTCTGGCCGATGGCGCTCGGGAGCGCTCATATCTCGCGAGGCAGGAGACCGGCGCAGAACTCATTTCATCGGGTCATTCACGCATTCCTCTGGGTGCAGCGGAAGGGTATCCTTCGGGCGTTCAAGCACTGGAAGCACAACGGTCACTGTCGTTCCCGTCCGTCCGTCATTGCTCGCAAGGGTCACGGTCCCGCCGTGAGACTCGACCAGATATCTGACCAGCGCAAGTCCGATTCCAAGACCGGAATCCGGGGTCGAGGAACATGAGCCGAGCTGGGTGAACATGTCAAACACATAGGAAGCTTGGCCGCAGGAATACCGTATCCTTCGTCGGCGACGGTAAGTCTCAGCGCACCGGGCGTTCCAGTCCTATCGCCTCCGTACGCTGGCTCGATGACAGCCGACAGCGCGATGTGACTGCCATCGGGCGAGTACTTTGCGGCGTTGCTGAGCACGTTCACCAGGACCTGGGTGAGACGGGCGGCTCTGGTGCAAATAGCGGGGGGCGAATCGGTTAAGGTGTCGGTCTGAATGAATTGAGAGCCGCCGATGAGCAAGTCTGGAGGAACTGTTCGCGGGCCGTCATTTTGACCGCGATGTGATCATTCTGTGTGTTCGCTGGTACCTGCGCTAAAAACTCAGCCTGCGCGATCTGGTCGAAATGATGGCGGAACGGGGTCTGTCGCTGGTGCACACGACGATCCTGCGCTGGGTGCGTCGCTTTGCACCGGAATTCGTCAAACCGTGGAACCGCTTTTGCAGGCCCACCGGCCAGTGGTGGCGTGTCGACGAGACTTACCTCAAGCTGCGCGGCAAGTGGGTCTATCTTTATCGGGCGGTGGATCGGGCAGGTCAGACGGTCGACTTCATGCTCAGCGCCAGGCGTGACGTGAAGGCGGCAAAAGCGTTTTTCAGGAAGGCAATCAAACATCAAGGCCAGCCGCCGAAGACCATCACGCTTGATGGCTACGCCGCCTCGCACCGCGCCGTGCGCGAGATGAAGGCCGATGGCTTGCTGCCGGAGGACACGAAGGTCCGATCCTCGAAATATCTCAGTAATCTGGTCGAGCAGGACCACCGCAACATAAAGTCCCGAACGAAAGTCATGCTCGGCTTCAAACGTTTCCGGAACGCAGCGATCACTCTCTCAGGTATTGAACTGGTACATCGAATTCGCAAGGGCCAATTTAGCCTCGCGAAACTCCGCCTCAAAGATACCGCTGCGCCCGCTGTCTGGATGGCCGTCCTGTCTGCCTGATCAGGTATCCTTTATATAACAAAATATCTCGTCCATATCGACTATTTGCACCAGAGCCCGTGAGGGCATATTCGAACAGTGAAGTCATCGCAGGTCCTGCGTCATGAAAAAACGCGGCGCGATTTTCGTCGCGCCGCGTCTGGACTGCTCCGAAACCACGGATTCCCGGCTTCAGGCCCTCAGAACGGCCACCATCCTTTGCCGCCGTTCTGGCCTTGCGCGTTGCTGGCGATGCTGCCGTTGCCATTGCCGCCTCGATCGCCGTGATTGCCGTTACCGCTCACGCCTTGGTCGAAGTGGAACGCGCCGAATAGACCGCCGATCGCGGGTGCGTTGACCGGCACATACGGGTTCGAGCCGGTCTGTTTCGCATTGGGCAGATTGTCGCGGCTGCGGCCCGTGATCGGGGCGAGCTGCCAGTTGCGCTCGATGAACTTCGCGATGGACGCGGGGGGATGAACAAGGTACGCGTTTATCCTCTGCAGCGCATTAGCGCGTACCTTGTTCATCCCCCTTGAACAACCACTTGAGATCTTTCAGCTTGCTCATTGGCTCGTGGTCGTCAAAAACTCGCGCGTAACAGGCCGACGTGCCGGAATTGCACCGCAACCCTCAGTCGAACCCACCTCAGCCGCATATTGCATACAAAGCACCAATATGCCAATGCTGAGTCCATTCGTTTGGAGCTCAACTGCTAGGGTAAACGCCGTAATCTCGCGCAAAATCGTCTCTTGGATTGAGCTGAATCATCTGCTACATTATTTTGAATGCAAAATTCAAATGCTGGTCGGTCGAATTTGTTACGCCGAGCCGGTACACATTTCGGCTTTTCGCTGCCAGCTCCAGGCGGCGGCCCCGCTCGCGCGGAGGACACAACGGAGCAGCACCAGGAGAGGCGGCATCGACGGTGTCGCCAGGGACTCACGCAGTACCCAAGGAGACGAACGCATCATGCGCATTTATCAAGCTATTAACAAAGTGCCGGGCGGCCTGATGGTCGTGCCGCTGTTCATCGGGATGGCAATAAATACTTTCATTCCGAATGCGCTGAAGATCGGCGGGTTCACGCAGGCGCTGACCAATGTCGGTTACCCGACCGTGCTCGCTATGTATCTGTTTACGGTCGGAACCAAGATGACGCTGCGCGCTGCGCCGACCATGCTCAAACGCGGCTTCGGTATCTTGTTCGCTAAGGTCGGCGTTGCGATCGTGATCGCACTCGCAGTCGCTCACCTGTTCCACGGCAATCTCATCGGCTTGTCGACACTGGCGATTCTCGCTGCCATGAACGACACCAACGGCGGGATGTTCCTCGCGCTGACGAGCACTTTCGGCAATAAGGAAGACTCTGGCACGTACGTGGCACAAAGCATCGAGACCGGCCCCTTCGTAACGATGCTGGTGCTGGTCGGCGCGGGCCTCGCGAACATTCCGTGGCTGACGATGCTGTCGGTCATTGCACCAATCTTCGCCGGTGCGATACTTGGCAACCTCGACGCCGAACTGCGCGATTTCTTCACCAAACACGAGCCGCTGATCGTGCCGTTCATGGCCTTTACGCTGGGGCAGGGTATCAACCTCAAATCGGTCTTCACGGCCGGCACACCAGGCATCATCCTTGGGATCGCCGTGTTCGTGATCACCGGCTTCGTATGCATTGTCGCTGACCGCCTGCTCGGCGGCTCCGGCATCGCGGGTGCCGCAGCGTCGAGCACGGCCGGCAACGCGGCCGGTACGCCCCAGGCCATCGCGCTTGCCGATCACAGCTACGCGGCGATCGCGCCGGCAGCGACGATCCAGGTAGCGGCCTCGGTGATCGTGACGGCGGTGCTCACTCCGATGCTGACCGCGTGGGCTTACAAGCGTGCGCAGAAGCGTTTGGGCGTCGTACCCACCGCGACGCATGTCACCGAAGGGCAAGTCGAACTCGACAGATCGCAGGGCGCCATCAACCAGGGCTGAATCCAGAAAGGAAAGGAGAGGAGAGGATGCAGAGTCTATCGCTAGAGTTCGCGGACAAGCTACTTGCCGCTGCAAGCGCGCTTGCGAGCGATGCGTATGGCAAGCCGGTCTGCGTGTCGGTGTGTGACGCGTTCGGGTTTCTGATCGCGTTCTCGCGGATGGATGGGGCGCCAGTGCGCAGCATCCAGCTCGCGCAGCAGAAGGCTTACACCTGCACCCGGATGGGTGTGAGCACCGTCGCTTTCCTTGAGCGGCTAAGGTCCGAGGACGTGCCTATAGGGTTCTTCTGCGACCCGCTGCTCACCGCACTGCCCGGCGGTGCGCTGCTTGCCGATCTGCACGGCCGCCCGCTCGGCGCTGTTGGTGTGAGCGGGCTAGCGCCGGCTGACGACCAGGCGCTAGCCGAACAGGTGGCCTCCGAGCTGCTGCGTCTTGCTGGCTAACCCGTTTTTCCCACATGTCAATTAGAGAACGATTCATGGCTCACTCCAATATCTACGTCACCCGAATGATCCCCCAGCAGTCGATCGATGCGCTGCGAGCAATCCACAACGTCGAAGTCAACCCGCACGACCGCGCGCTCACGCGTGAGGAACTGCTCACGGCTGTGCGTGGCCGCGACGCGGTTATCACGCTGCTCACCGACACAGTCGACGCCGCGGTCCTCGATGCTGCCGGGCCGCAATGCCGGATCTTCGCAAACTACGCGGTCGGGTTCAACAACTTCGATGTAGCAGCGGCCACGGCGCGCAAGGTCGTGATGACCAATACTCCAGGCGTGCTCGACGACGCAACGGCGACTCACGCATGGGCGCTATTGCTCGCGACCGCGCGCCGCATTTCCGAATCGGAGCGTTATGTGCGCGCGGGCCGTTGGGAAGGCTGGGCGCCGATGGCCTTCATCGGTCAGGATATCGAGCACAAGACGCTAGGCGTGGCCGGCCTCGGGCGGATCGGCGCGAAATTCGCCCGCAAGGCGAAGGCGTTCGACATGCAAGTCATCTACACCGACGCGCAACCGAATCGCGCACTCGAGGATGAACTGGGTGCAACCTTCGTCGACAAGGAAACGCTCCTGCGCGAATCGGATTTCGTGTCGCTGCATCTGCCCCTGCTACCGCAGACGCAGCATTATCTCGGCGCACGAGAATTCGCGCTGATGAAACGTACCGCAGTCCTGATCAATGCTGCGCGCGGTCCGCTCATCGACGAACGCGCGCTCGTCACTGCGCTGCGTGAAAAGGTGATCTGGGGCGCGGGGCTGGATGTGTTCGAGAACGAACCGCAGCTCGAGGAAGGGCTGTTGGCACTCGAGAATGTCGTCGTCGTCCCGCACATCGCCTCGGCCACCACCGAAACGCGAATTGCGATGGGTAACATCGCAGTCGGGAATGTGCTCAGTGTTCTCAAGGGAGAGCGGCCACAGAACTGCGTCAACCCCGAGGTGCTCGCGTGACTTTGCGATGAATACTGGCTCGTGCCAGTCTATTGAAAAACCTGATCATTCAGAAGAGGAAGTTATGGCTAAAGTAGGATTTGTCGGCCTCGGCATCATGGGCGCCCCGATGGCGGCCAACCTGCAAAAAGGCGGTCACCAGCTGTTCCTGCACGACCGCAATCCGGTGCCTGACGCACTCGTGTCGGCTGGCGGCAAGGTCTGCCGCTCCGGTGAGGAGGTCGCGCGCGAGAGTGAGATCGTGATCGTGATGGTGCCCGACACACCGCACGTCGAAGCCGTGCTGTTCGCCGACGATGGCGTGGCGACGGGGCTCGGCGAGAACAAGATCGTGGTCGACATGAGCTCGATTTCGCCGATTGCGACGAAGGAGTTCGCCAGGCGAATCAACGCGCTTGGCAGCCAGTACCTCGATGCACCGGTATCGGGTGGCGAAGTGGGCGCAAAGGCCGCGTCGCTGACGATCATGGTCGGCGGTCCGCAGGCGGTGTTCGACAAGGTCAAGCCTCTGTTTGAACTGATGGGCAAGAACATCACGCTCGTCGGCGGTAACGGCGATGGCCAGACCACGAAGGTGGCGAATCAGATCATCGTCGCCCTGAACATTCAGGCGGTGTCAGAAGCGTTGCTGTTTGCCTCGAAGGCCGGCGCGGATCCGGTGAAAGTGCGCCAGGCACTGATGGGCGGCTTCGCGGCGTCGCGGATTCTCGAAGTGCATGGGGAGCGGATGATCAAGCGCACATTTGATCCGGGCTTCCGCATCGAACTGCACCAGAAGGACCTCAACCTCGCCTTGCAGGGCGCGAAGGCGCTTGGCGCTTCCTTGCCTCATACCGCATCCGCGCAGGAGCTGATGAACGCTTGCGCCGCGAACGGCATGAGCCAGCTCGACCACTCGGCCCTGTGCCGGGCGATCGAATTGCTGTCCGGGCACGAAATCGCCAGCACCTGATCGCTAAAACTATCGTTGTGAGCGGACTGGGCAGGCCATACGCTGCCTAGGGCCTCCCTCTTCTCATCAAAACGTCACACACCATTTTTGACGCCCCCCATGCCTCGCCTTCGAAAAGCCAAGATTGTCGCAACCCTCGGACCTGCAACCTCCGACCTCCGAACGATTACCGCACTCTTCGACGCCGGTGTCGATGTGTTTCGCCTGAACTTCAGCCATGGTTCGCACGAGGATCATCGACGCCGGTATGAAATCGTGCGCGAGGTCGAGCGCATGTGCGGCCGGCCGATCGCGGTCCTCGCCGACATGCAGGGACCGAAATTGCGGGTCGGCGCTTTTGCGGGGGGCAAGGTCATACTGACGCCTGGTGCCCAATTCGTACTCGACCGAAACCCTGCTGCCGGCAATGCCGAGCGGGTCTGTCTGCCTCACCCGGAGTTGTTCGAGGTCGTTAAGGCCGGTCAATCGTTGCTGCTTGATGATGGCAAGCTTCGACTCGAAGTGCTCGACAGCGACGGTGAGTCGATCCGCACGCGCGTCACGCACGGTGGCGCGCTGTCGGACCGCAAAGGAGTGAACGTACCCGACGCGATTTTGCCGATCCCGGCGCTGACATCAAAGGACCTGGTCGATCTTGAATTTGCCCTGTCCCTGGGAGCGGACTGGATTGCCCTGTCGTTCGTCCAACGCCCTCAGGACATGATCGATGCCCGTGCGCGGGTCGGTGAGCGCGCGTGGCTGATGGCGAAGCTCGAGAAGCCCGCGGCGCTCGAACAGCTGGATGAAATCGTCAAGGTTTCCGATGCAATCATGGTGGCGCGTGGCGACCTGGGTGTCGAGCTACCGCCCGAGCGCGTGCCGGGCGTACAGAAGCGAATCATTCACTCGTGCCGCGATCACGGCAAGCCCGTGATCGTCGCAACCCAGATGCTCGAATCGATGATTTCAGCGCCGGTGCCGACCCGCGCCGAGGCATCTGACGTCGCGACAGCGATCTACGACGGAGCGGACGCGGTGATGCTGTCGGCGGAGTCCGCCAGCGGCAACTATCCGGTCCCGGCAGTCGCCATCATGAACCGGATCATCGGCGAAGCCGAGCGCGATCCCCTGTATCGGAGCC
This sequence comes from Paraburkholderia sp. FT54, assembly GCF_031585635.1. Classification (NCBI taxonomy): domain Bacteria; kingdom Pseudomonadati; phylum Pseudomonadota; class Betaproteobacteria; order Burkholderiales; family Burkholderiaceae; genus Paraburkholderia; species Paraburkholderia sp. FT54. The sequence continues at coordinate 104,757 of NZ_CP134198.1, forward strand.
TCATCGACGCGCATCAGGAGCTCCCCCTTCCAACGCGGGGCGACGCGATCTGCGCGGCGCTGCGCAATGTCACGCAGACCATCTGTGCGGCGGCCACGATCACCTATACCACGTCCGGCTTCACCAGCCTGCGGGCGGCACGGCAGCGCCCGTTGGCGCCAATTCTGAGCATTGCGCCCCGGCTTTCTACGGCACGGCGCCTGTCGCTCGTTTGGGGCGTCCATTCGACCGTCAGTGCGGACATCGAATCAATCGATGAAATGGTCAGCGCCGCACGCGGGATTGCCATCCGGGAAGGTATGGTCCGTAAGGGCGATCAGGTTGCCATTGCGGCAGGCATGCCGTTTGGCGAGGCCGGCACAACCAACCTGTTGCGCATTACCGAAATCTGAGGAGCGTTAGCCGTCAGCCCGCTGTCGGCAACTTGGCCTGCGAGCCGCATCAGGGCTGGATTCGGTTGTATGCGCGGCTGGACCGGTTAAAGTCCGGATTTGTGGATGTTACGGATGGCTGGAAGTCAACGCGAGCGAGCGATTCCAACGAAATTGAGCGTTGAGCAGTTGGAGCAATTTGCGACAGATGCACAACACCCAGCAGCCGATCTGGCAGTGGCGGGTGCCCAGCGATGCGGCAGCAACTGAGCGATTCTGTCAGCCGAAGTTATTAGACGAGGCGATCCAGCATTGAGTTGCCAGTCACGGCTTCCCACGCTTCATAAAGCCTGCGTGCGCGCCCGCCGCTTGTCTTGCGCGTTCGCGTTGTAGCGGCAGTGCATGAACAGGTTTGCCACCTAGTCGTTGGATCGACGTAAAGCGTTGCAAATGACGCGCTGATTTGAAACGGCGCATGATCTTCTCGCTTACCCGCGTTGGCTGGTGCGAGTTCTGCGTCCAATTGTTCAGTCCTTTGCGCTGCCGGTAACAGCGGCTGCTTAATGTCTGTGAATCGCACACTTAATGCTATTCTCTCAGTTCGCGCTTGAGGGCACCTCGGCTCTCTATATCCAGAGCCGAGGTGCCCTCAAGCGCGAACTGGTCAGCTGTCTTCGCACAGGGCGGGCGTTGCGCGTACCGAGAGCCAGGGCACAAGCCAAGGCTTGGGCGCACGTTAGCGAGGATGTGATGATCTCTAGCCGGCCTGCAGAAGTGCAGGATCGTGCCGTGCCAGGGCATTGGGAGGGTGACCTGATCATCGGCCTGAACCGATCTGCTATTGGGACGCTGGTGGAGAGATCAAGCCGTTTCACCATGCTCGTGCACCTGCCTCGGGAGAAAGGCTATGGGTTGACTCCCCGAACGAAGAACGGCCCCGCGCTGGCTGGCTACGGAGCTGTCACGATGGCCAATGCGCTCAAGAAGACCGTGACTGACATGCCTGCCCAGTTGTGGCGGTCATTGACTTGGGATCGTGGCAAGGAACTATCCGATCACGCCCGCTTCACCGTCGAGTCCGGGGTAAAGGTATTCTTCGCGGACCCGCACAGTCCATGGCAACGCGGCACGAACGAGAATACGAACGGCCTTCTGCGACAATACTTTCCAAAGGGCACAGACCTATCCAGGTGGAGCGCTCGAGAGATCCAGGCCGTTGCCAATGCACTGAATACCAGACCCCGGAAAACACTTGGCTGGAAGACACCTGCCGAAGCTCTGGACGAGTATCTAAAATCTGTTCAATAATCTAGTGTTGCGACGACCGGTTGAATCCGCCCAATACACCTCGATCGCATTCGGGCGACGCTGCCGCGAGGCCGGTGTGCGTCCGTCCATGGGCAGCGTTGGCGACTGTTTCGACAACGCCATGTGCGAAAGTTTTTTCGCCAGCCTTGAATGCGAGCTGCTGGCGCGCTCGCACTTCGCCACGCATGAACAGGCACGGCGCGAGATCTTCCACTTCCTGGAGGCGTGGTACAACCCGCTTCGCCTTCACAGCGGGCTCGGCTATCGTTCGCCGGTTATTTACGAACAGCTGCATGTGGCGCAAAAACCGAGCTCATCCACATGCGAGTTGTCCACCGCCGGCCGGCGTCGTGGTCGTGACAGACGACCCGCCGACCGGCCGTGGACAACTCGCAGCACCGCTTCAAACGGAGGTAACCTATCCGCTCAAAATTCAACTACGTAACCGTCCACCGAAACGGGTCATCCCCAGACCGGCCGGCGGGTCGCCTGTTACGACCACGACGCTGGGCGGTGGATAACCTGCCTGATCGGATGTTCTGGATTCCTCCGTATCAATGTATCAATCGAGCGTTTTACAGCAGCGAGGCCGGGGTGTCTGAAGTCCGGACAGTTGACCGGACCAACTTCTATCCGTGCCGGCACCAGGCCGGGCACCACATACCGCATGCGCAAGGCGCTGGAACCAACCCCTATTACGGACGCGCCCCATCTTGAACTACGGTTATCCGATGGGTAACCCAACGACTGTCCGGGCGCGCTGAACCTTCAATGCTGTTGTCGTTCGACGTTGGCTGCTCAGGTCGCCAGCACCTTCCTGGCAGGTGACTTGAGGGTTGCCCCGAGGGAATCTCGCCGAATTCCAGATAGCGCCACAGCGCTACCGCCAGACGTCTGGCACGCGCCACAATGCCAATGCGTCGGAAACGCTTGCCGCCGCCTGCGAAGCGCTCGTTGAACCAGTGGCTTAGCTGGCTGGCGGGCTGGAAGCGCAGCCAGCTCCAGGCCATTTCCACCATCAGCCATCGGGGCCGCCTGTTGCCGATCTTGCTGATGCCCTGTTCAACTTCACTGGTACCGCTGGCATAGGGCGTCGGGGCCAGGCCCAGGCAGCCGGCCACTTCGCGCCGGTTGTGAAACTGCCGCCAGCCGAACAGTTCCCTGACCAGGGTCCAGGCGCTGCCGGTGCCGATACCTGCCAGGCGCGCGAGCAGCGCGATCACGGGTTGCGCGCCGCTGCGAACCTCATGCTGCTGCTGTGACTCGAGCGTCCTGATCTGCCTGGCAGCGAGCGATAGCCGCTCACATTCGCGGTCGATTTCGGCGCGCAGGCCCGGCAGCAGTTGCGGGGCGTGCTGTGCCCACCAGTGTGTCCACGCGCCCCCACCGATGCGCTCGACCCGCAGATTGTGGAGTACGAGCAACGAGCGGATTCGGTTGCTGTGGGCGGTGCGCTCCTGCCGCAGGCGGTCGAGTTCACGGTGCACCCGCCGGTCATCTTCCTGTTCGGGAGTCGGGATGCGCGCGACTGCCCACACCCGGCGTTCACCAGCGTAGTAACGCATCAGCATCGACAGCAGCTTGTCGCTGTCGAGACGGTCGGTCTTGGCGCGGCGCCTGCGCCGGTTCACTTCGATACTGGCCGAATCCACCACCAGGTTCGTGATCTGATGTTCCTCCAAGCAGCGGTGCAGCCAGAAACCGTCGCGCCCGGCTTCATAACAGCTGCGCACCGGAGCATCGGCGGCCAGATGACAGCGCACCTTGGCCTTCGCAATTGCCGTGAAGACTGCGGCCGTATCGCGGGCGGCCGCTGTGCAGAGGCTCGACGCGCGTACCCCGTCGCCTAGCGAAAGCTTCCAGCTCCTGTCACCCAGTTCGAAGGCGACATACAGCGATCCGGTGATGGTTGTATCCTGCCCGTGAAGCGCTGTGCGAGGCGCATTCATTTGCGTACTCCTCTCGGAAAACGGGTATCGGAATCCTCGTTTTACTCCAGGAGGCTTACTTCCGCGGCCCTGTCATAGTATCTTGACCACCGCGAAGACATGCTCCACGCGCGCGCGGATCTCCGACTTGTTGCGGTTCTTGCCATGCTGCACCTCATCGACCTTACCGCCAGCGCGGCGCGTGCGCTGATTCGTGAAATCCTGGGCGTCCGGCAGCCTTGCTGCGAATCAGCGCCTTCTGGCTGGCATACGCGCTGTCACCATAGACGCGCCGCTCCTGTCCATGCAGCAGTTGCGGCAACGGATGTTTGTCATGCACGTTGGCCGTCGTGAGCACCGCGCTGTGAACTAGGCCGCTCTGGCTGTCCACCCCGATATGCAGCTTCGCACCGAAGTACCATTGCTTGCCTTTGCGGGTCTGGTGCATCTCCGGGTCGCGCGCCTTCTGCTGATTCTTCGTCGAGCCCGGCGCGCCGATGATCGTGGCGTCCACGATCGTGCCGCTCTTGAGTTTCATGCCGCTGGCCTGAAGCGTGCGGCCCACTTCGGCAAACAGTTTCTCGCCCAGTTTGTGCGTCTCAAGCAGGCGCCGGAATTTGAGCAGCGTCGTCGCGTCGGGTACGGCTTCACAGCCCAGGTCGATCCCGGCAAAGCGACGCAGGCTGGCGCTGTCATACAGCGCCTCCTCGCAGGCAAAGTCCGCCAGATTGAACCAGTGCTGGATGAAGTGGATGCGCAGCATGCGCTCCAGACCAATCGGCGGGCGACCGTTGCCGCGCTTCGGGTAATGCGGCTCGACCACCGCGCACAACTCAGCCCAGGGCGTAATTGCGTTCATCGTGTCGAGAAACTCGTCACGCCGCGTGCGTTTGCGGTGTGTCTCGAAACCCGCACCTTGATCGGCTGCCATCGCCAGCGTCTGCTGCTTCATACCTTTTCGCCTTCTTCATCAACTCCAACCTATAACGCGCGAAGTAGCTTGGCGGTGGACCTTAATCAGCGTTGCCTTAGGTCATTCCATGGGTTGGAATTGAACTTTCCATGGACCCATTCTCGGATGCGGAGAATGACCGCAGCACGCCTGCGATATTACAAGGTCGTCATCGAAATGGTGCGCTGGTGGCTCCGTGTAGCCAGACGTTCCCGACATCCGGCGCCTTCAAGTCGCCGTCCTTTTGTCCGCCCACGTCAATGCGCCGTACAAGGAATCATGCGCGCTTAGACAAGTCCGTATTTTTGTCCTTTCTAGACTGCGCTCACGCGGTCGAGCACGGTGGACAGGGTGTCTGCCGGGGCCGCTCTTGTGAGGAGCAGTCGAATTATGAACAGTGTCTTTGCCGTGCAAAGTCGATGCATGGCGCGCTTGAGCGCATTGCTCGACGGAATTCGCCGCAGCGTGACGGGCACTTGCGGCGCCGCTGCATTTGCGCTGATGTGGTGCACTCACGCGCACGCCGCAGTGCTGACGCCACCCGCGGCGGAATGCTCCGCATTGCAAGCGAAATATCCGCAATTCAAGGGTAAAACGCTGATAAACGCGATCAATCCGCATACACCCGGATACGAAACGGTTGATCCGGCCAATCCGGACAAGTACATCGGCTTCGATGTCGATCTCGGCGAGACGATCGGCGCTTGTTTGGGTTTCCAGGTCGACTACAAACCCGTTGCCTTCGCTGCGCTGTTGCCCACGTTGCAGGCTAAACAGGCCGACTTTGTGATCTCCGACATCTACGCGACCGAAGAGCGCGCCAAGGCGGCCGACTTCATCACCTACTCGAAGGTGTTCGATGGCGTGCTGGTGGCAAAGGGGAATCCGAAGAAGATCAAAGGAATCAACGCCTCGCTGTGTAATGCGACGGCCGCGGAGAACACTGGCTATGTCGAGGTACCGTTGATCCAGGGGTTGGCGGCGACCTGCAAGGCGCAGAGCAAGGACGAAGCGCAGGTGCAACTTTACGACAACAATCAAAGCGCGATCGAGGCGATTCTGGCCGGCCGTGCCGATACCTACATCAACGATGTGAATACCGTCGACGGCGCGGTCAAGGCATATCCGACAAAGCTCGAGAAAGCGACCGCCGTCACGATCCCGTACTCGGTCGGCATCGCCGTGCCCAAGGGTGATCTGCAAATGCGTGCCGCGATCATTGATGCGCTGAACGTGCTGCAAAAGTCGGGTGTTCAAACCGCGATGCTGAAGAAGAACAACATGCCGGTCGAAAATCTCGAGGCCCCGCATCTGGTTCTGGCGAAGTGAAATGGCACTGTTTCTTCATTACCTGACGCTGGGGTACTTGCTCAGGGGTATCGAGTTCACCCTGGCCGCAACGGGCATCGGCCTCGCCGGTGGCCTCCTGCTCGGAGTGCTGCTTGCCGGGATGCAGCTCAGCCGCTTTCGTGTTGCTGCTGGGCTTGCGCGCGGATATTCCGTGGTGTTTCGCGGCACGCCGCTGATTTTGCAGATGGTGTTCTTCTACGATGCGCTGCCGTTTCTCGGCATCCGTTTGCCAGGCTTGCTGGCGGCGGGGGTTGCGCTGGCCTTCAATGAAGCGACTTTCATTGCGGAGATGCTGCGTGCAGGCGTGCTCGGAGTCGACCGTGGCCAACAGGTGGCGGGGCAGGCCCTCGGCATGACGCCGGGCGTGCTGATGCGCCGTGTCGTCGCGCCGCAGGCGTTGCGCGCCATGATCCCCGCGCTTGGCAACGAGGCGGTCACAACGTTGAAGAACTCGTCACTGGCGTCGGTAATCGCAGTGCAGGAGCTGACGTTGCGAAGCACGCAGTTGGCCTCGTCGACGTTCGACTTCTTTTCGATCTTCTTTGCCTCGGGGTTGATGTATCTCGTGCTTACGGGTCTGCTCGGCGTGCTGCAGGTCATGGTGGAGGCGCGTTTCGATCTCGACCGGCACGCCAGCGTACACGGTCTGGCCCGCTGGTTCCCGTTACGGCGCGCAGTGCGGTCCACCGGGACGCCAGTCGCGCCAGTGGCAATTGCGGAACCTGTCGAGGAAGTTGCGGCACCGTCCGCGAGCGCGCCGCAAGAGGCGGCCGCCGTACGGGCGGAACGAATCGCGCAAGCACCTATGGTCGTGCGCGTGAATGGATTGAGCAAGGTGTACGGTGCGCAAACCGTCCTGGCCGATCTGAACCTCACGGTGTCTGCGGGCGAAGTGGTGGCATTGCTTGGTCCAAGCGGTTCGGGAAAGAGCACGCTGTTGCGCTGCATTAACCACCTTGAAAACTGGGACGCCGGCCAGATTCACGTGCGAGGCAAGCGTCTGGGATATCGGGCCGACGGCCAGTTGATGGGGCCTGCGGATCTGGCTCGGGAGCGGGCAAGCCTTGGCGTGGGCATGGTGTTCCAGCAGTTCAATCTGTTCGCTCACCTGAGCGCGCGCGAAAACATTGCCGGTCCGCTGCGTTGGGTGCACGGATGGTCTCGGGAGAAGGCCGAGGCTCGGGCGCTCGAGTTGCTCGCGCGGGTCGGCCTGTCGCACCGTGCTGACGCGTTGCCGCGGCACATGTCGGGCGGCCAGCAGCAGCGCGTAGCGATCGCGCGCGCGCTTGCGCCCAATCCGAGCGTACTGCTGCTCGACGAGCCGACATCGGCGCTCGATCCGGAGCGGGTCAACGAGGTGCTCGATGTGATCGGCAAGCTGGCGCGTGAAGACGGGCTGACGATGATCATTTCGACCCATCAGTTGCGCTTTGCGGCAGAGGTGGCCGATCGGGTGGTCTTCCTTGCCGATGGCCGCATCCTCGAAAGCGGTCCGGCGAGGCAGGTCCTGGCCAGTCCCAAGCATCCGCAAACAGCGCGTTTCCTTAGTGTAACGACGGCCGAGTAGCAATGGGCCGTCCCTTATTGAAAGATTCGACTATGAAGCATCACACTTTGCGGGTTTCGCAGCAAACCGTGCACTGGGGCTATTTCAGCAAGGTCGTTGCGCCGGCGTTGACAGTGCGCTCCGGCGACCGCGTAACGATCGAGACGCTCACGCATCACGCCAACGACGACTACGAACGCATGATCGAAGGCGACCCGGGCGCCGAGTCGGTGTTTGCGTGGACACGTGAATACAAGGCGGTAGCGCGTCGCGGTGCTGGCCCAACAACCGGCATTTTCCAGTACGGCGAAGGCGAGGGCGTGGGGGTGCATCTGTTGACCGGCCCGGTCGCTATTGAAGGGGCGGAGCCAGGCGATGTTCTGGAAGTGCGTATCGTCGACGTGAAACCGCGGCCGAGCTGCAGTGCCTGTTTTACGGGCCGCTGCTTCGGCTCAAATGTAGCAGCTTCGTGGGGATTTCACTACCGGGATCTGATCGAAGAGCCGAAGCCACGCGAAGTCGTGACGATTTTCGAGCTTGATACTGCCGGCGAGCCGTATGCACGCGCAGTGTACAACTATGTATGGACGCCGCAGACCGACCCGGATGGTGTGGTCCATCCAAACATCGACTATCCGGGCGTGCGCGTCGACCATAAGCTCGTCACGAAGCGCGAGAACGTCCTGCGCGACGTCAAGGTGCCGGCGCGCCTGCATTTCGGAACGATGGGACTGGCGCCAGCGGAGGCGGACTATGTCAGCTCCACTCCGCCGAACTATACAGGCGGAAACATAGACGACTGGCGCGCCGGAAAAGGTGCACGCATGTACTACCCGGTCGCCGTGCCCGGCGCGTACTTCTCGGTTGGCGATCCGCACGCGGCACAAGGGGATAGCGAACTCGGCGGCACGGCAATCGAAACCTCATTGACCGGCGAGTTCGAATTCATCCTGCACAAGAAGCGCACGCTCGAAGGGACGATTCTGGAAGGTCTCGATCACCCGATGCTCGAGACCGACGAACTGTGGTCGATGTATGGTTTCACGTTCCCGAACTATCTGGCCTCGCTTGGGCCCGAAGGACAGACTACGGTTGCCGAGCACGCGTCGCTCGATCACGCGATGCGCGATGCGTTCCGCAAGTTACGCCGCTTCCTGATGCAGGTGCACAAGCTCAGCGAGGATGAGGCCATCGCGCTGCTTTCGGTTGCAGCCGATTTCGGTGTGACGCAGGTGGTTGACGCAAACTGGGGGGTGCACGGCTCGATTCGCAAGAGCGTGTTCGCCGAACGGTAAGCGGACTTGTCAGGCGGACGTGGCACCTCCATGACGTTGCCCGGCCGCCTGCATACGCGCGAGCCGTTGCCTGAACATCGACTTCCGGATGACTGCATGCACCCCCCAGTTGCCGTTGACGACCTGCGTTACGCCAAAGTCCACGGCAACGGATATCAACGAGATCGCTTCGTCTTCGTTGAAACCGAATGCGGTCATCAGAAAGCGCCGCGTCTTGCGAAACGCGTCGCGCATCGCCGAATCGAGCGATGAATTTTCGTAAATCAGGCTGCGCGCCCTGTCGCCCAGTTCTTTCAGATAGTTCGAATGCGAGAAACCTTGCAATACCCATTCGTCCGCCGTCTCTATGAGCGGGTAGTCGATATCGGCAAACGGTTCATCGGCGAGGTCTTCAGCCTTGTGCAGGATGATCTGGAATACCCCGGTGAGAGAGCACTCGATCGCTGTACCGCACAGTTCGCTGTCGCCTTGCGATGCATGAGGATCGCCGACCGAAAGCAGACCGCCTTCAGCGGCAACGCGCAGATAGAGCGTGGCACCTTTGGCGACGCGCCAGTTGTCGAGATTGCCGCCGAAGTGGGAAGGCGGAACCGAATCGACGAAGCCGGTTTCCGGCGGCGCCAGCGTAACCATGCCGAAATGCGGCCTCACCGGGATCGTCACGCCATCGAGCACGCCGTGATTCTCGACAATCGACGTGCGATCGACCGGGACACCCGGATAGTCGATCGTAGGATGCTCTACGCCATCCGGATCGCGCTGCGATGTCCAGCGATAGTTGTAGACCGCGTGAGCGCAATTCTGTCCTGCGCCGCAATTGACCTCGTAGATCGTCACGACTTCGCGTGGCTTCGGTTCATCGAGCAGATCTTCGTACTGAAAGCCCCACCAGGCCGCAACATTACTGCCGAAAGCGCGGCCCTCGTACTTCGCGTTGGCGGCCAGCCGCGGCGCAATGTCGAGGATGCGCACTTCGATCACGTCGCCGGGCTGGGCGCCGCTCACACCGATCGGACCTGTGCAAATGTGCACGCCGAAGCCCTCGCCGCTGCCGCGCCCGTATATCGACGCATTGGCCGGCCCGGCACCGCGGCGCGCGACTGCCTTGCGCTCGCGAGTCCAGTGAAACACGCCTTCGGCGCCAGAGTCGCCTTTGATCATGCGGTCGTAATCGTCGTACGCGTGCTGGGTCAAGGTTTCGATGGTGACGATGTCGCCGGAATCGATCGTCAGCACCGGCGCGATATCGCGGCTGAAATAACCCCAATGGATCGTTTCCGGCGTCGCCGGCAAATGATAGTGACGTCCGGAGGGCGCCGCCGTGGCGGCATGGTGGGGACGCCCGCGCAAGTGCGCACCGGTTGTGTCGTCTGGCGCGTCGGCGTTGCCCTTGAGCCCGACCGTATCGGCATGAGGCTCGAAATAGCCCGACGGCCAGCCGCGCTGAATGCGCTTGCGCAGTTTCTGTTCGCTGACCTCGGCAGCCTGCCGGCGGTATTGACGCGGTGACATTCCATAGCGATCACGAAAGGCGTGGCTGAAATGCGCGGCGTCGTTGAAGCCCCAGCGGAAGCAAATGTCGGAAATAGAGAGGTGACCGTATTGACGATTGAAGAGATCGGATCGGCAACGTTCGAGCCGGCGCTGGCGCAGGTAGGCGGTGAAAGTCTGGCCGGCACCTTCGAACAATTTCTGCACAAGTCGCGCCGACATGTTCTGGCTAGCCGCCACGGTAGCGAGCGACAAATCCGAATCGCTCAGCGCGTGCTCGATGAACTGGCAGACGCGGTGCAGTGCGGCGGCCTGTGTGTTGCTGATAGCCGGGCCGGCATTGCTGCCGCGGGTGGTGAGGCTGCTGGCCAGATAGTTGAAAAGCGAGTTCTCGACGCTGGCGACCTGACCGTCGTTCAACGTATCGAAGGCGTCGGCCAACCCCGACAACGTGCCGCCCAGCAGGCGGCCCAAACCAGCGCGCCCCGACAGATGCGCGGACGACAGCCCTCGGGCACCGGGCAGCCTTGCCTGGAGCGAAGCGCTGGGTAGCGAAATCTGGAACTGGCGAAAATCAGAGTGGAAAAGCAGATCAACCGTGCAATGTGCAGGCCCAAAAACGATATCACCGGGATTCAATTCCACCGAGCGCTCCCCGTCATGGAACATCCCGTGCCCAGTCTGGTGCAGAGCCAGCCAGATGCTGTCCTCGGTTTCCTCGATTGCGTGCACGCGCGCCAGGGTCTGCGGCGACGAGGCGATACGCACCATGCCGGCACCACGCGCGGTGCGCCTCGCGGTCAGTTGGCCGTACAACGGTACGGCGGTGGACGTTGCGACGGTCGGAGACAATCTGTGCGGCTTAAGCGCCTCCCGCCAGACGTGGGCCCGCTGATTGACTGGATACGATTCAGTTGTAAATTTCTCTATTTCCACTTCCAGACTCCTGACACCATGGCTTTTGAAAGCAATTGATGTGCCATTCATTCGCGCCATTCCGCTCCGCTCTGGTTTGGCTTGACTTGCTCTTATTTTCTGAAGGAGGCTTATCCCATGAAGCCGCTGTTCCACATGATTGCGGGCGCGCCGGATCCTGTTGCACCGTTTAGTCACGCTGTCGAATGCGACGGTTGGGTGTTTGTCACCGGGCAGATGCCTTTCACGGAAACATCGATCGACACCCCCACCCGCCAGTCCGACGTACTTCGTGACCACGCCCTTGGAAATGCCCAGCGACGCGGCGATCCGGTCGTGCGAGAAGCCACCGTCGAATTTAAGTCGTAAAACGTCCTTGATCATGCGCATGTTCATCCGGTGCGCGGGCATGCTCTCTCCGGCAAAAGCCGGCGAGCATAGCTCGCGTGATTGATGTCATGCGCAACGCCAATCCTGCCTTCCGGTCCGCTCGGTCACGTTCCCGAAATGCCCGGTCACGTTGCCGAAATCGCCGGTCATCATCCCGAAAAGGCCGGTCACGTTCGTCCGAAATACGCAGCCTGCGCTCGGCAAGACATTCGGACCGTGCAAGAAAAAGGTCGGTCGAAGCTGGAGAATGGATGAGACCTATATCAAGGTCAAGGGCGAATGGAAGTACTTGTATCGGGCCGTCGATAAGGCTGGCGACACAGTTGATTTCCTGTTCTGCGCCAAGCGAGACAAGGCAGCGGCCCGGCGCTATTTCGAAAAGGCGATCGGTGGAAACGGCGTACCGGAGACGGTGACGATCGACAAGAGCGGGGCGAATCTAGCAGGGCTAAATGCGATCAATGCTGATCGCGAAGTGCCGATCAAAATTCGACAATCGAAGTATCTGAACAACGTGGTGGAGCAGGACCATCGGGCGATCAAACGCATCGTACGACCAATGCTAGGATTCAAGAGCTTTCGTCGTGCCCGCATCATTTTAGGCGGCATCGAACTCATGCACATGATAGCGAAAGGGCAGATGAAGAGTGACGATGGACGGCATCGTTCAGTCGCTGAGCAGTTCTGCGATCTTGCAAAATAAGTATTCCTAATCGTTTAGCCCTGCTTCTTTCTAATTTCCTTACTGCGACAGAACCGGCCCACTGTAGTAGCCACGATCGGCGACGGCCCGCAGTCTGGTCTTACCCATCGCGTCGCGCGCAGCTTTTGCTATGGGGCTAAGCTGCGCCCGGTCACTGCCAGAGTTTGTGACCTCGTGAGCCACGATGAGGTGGTGTTTGGCGTCAACGGCCACCTGCACGTTGTAGCCCACCATTCCCGAGCCTTTGCCGCTCGTCGCCATGGAGCGCGCGTCGGGATCAGTCATCGAGAGTTGGCCATCAGGCTGCGTCTTGAGTTGCTGCTTGATCTGATCGAGGTTTCGCATCTGCTCGCGTAAGCGCGCGATCTTGTCCTGCAATCGGGTCGTCTTCGCTTCCAGCTCAGCGGGTTGCGTACGATCGGCAGTCTCCAGCGCGTTCAGATATCGCTGGATACTCTCCTCGATCTGCTTCTGGCGCTTGTCGACCTTACCCTCGGTGAAGTTGCGATCGCGCGTATTGACTGCCTTGAACTTGCTGCCGTCAATGGCGACCAGCGCTTGCGAGAACAGCTTCAGCTCACGGCACAGCATCACGAAGCGGCGACACACGTTGCGAATGCCGACGCCGTTGTCACGACGAAAGTCAGCTATGGTCTTGAAGTCCGGCGCCAGGCGGCCCGTCAGCCACATCAACTCAACATTGCGCTGGCATTCGCGCTCAAGACGCCGACTCGATTGCACCCGGTTCAGGTAGCCGTAGATATAGATCTTCAGCAGCACTGCTGGATGATAGGACGGGCGACCTGTAGTCGACGGCATTGCTCCATCGAAGCCCAGTGATGCAAGGTCAAGCTCTTCTACAAACGCCTCGATAATCCTGACCGGGTTGTCCTCTGCGACGAAGTCATCGAGACACTCCGGAAGCAGCGTCATCTGCTTGCGATCTTCACCTTCTATAAATCGCTTCATCCGGTCACCCATGCTGAATGAGTCGATCCAGTGTAGGCGATCGGCGTGTTTTCACACAAGCTCGACCCAGTCCCGCCGCATTACGACCACATCTGACCGGCTGGACCCTTCAGCAAAGCGGACATCTCGAAAGATGTTACAAGGCATCGACGCTGCCGCCACGATCAAACATGACGATGCGGCCAAGTTCAAAATTAACTGTCAGCTACGGCGTTTTGTAAGTAGATCTGCAACTCCGGCACGGATTGCGATCTTCAAGATATATCCGCGAGTGTAGTCGACGCCCGCCCGCTGGCGAATTACCGTGCGCAATCGCGCGTTTGTCCAAAAATCAGCAGCTATGCCGTGGAGGCGCGGTGATTCCTTGAGGGTAGCGGCGACCCATGCCAGCATTTCATCATTGATCGTAAGCCGCTTCTTCTCCGTGCGCTGCTTTGGCGGCCGCATCCTGTGCTCCAGACCGAGCTTTCCGACGATCCTTCTCACGTGGCCGTGTGAGTGGTACACGCCGAACTTTTCCTTGATCTCCTTCTGAACGTCCCCGGCTCTCCACAGTTCAGTCTCGTAACCGTATGTCGTCGGACTGCCTTCCAGTCGGCCGCGTAGCCAGTCAAGCTCTCGGGCGGAAAGAGTCGGCGCTCGCCCGGCTGGCGTCAGCCGTTCAATGGCGCCGGTTTGGCCAGCGCTCAACATAGAGCTGTATTTCCGGACCGTGGGCACGCCGATGTTGAGAGTTTTGGCCACGAGTTCGACACTGTCTCCATTCATCAGCATCTTCGCAGCGAGCATTCGGCGGGCAGCCCAGACGCCGCCCTGAGACTTCTGCGCCGTCTCGGGGGACGCCTTGTTTGACGGCGAATAGCCGAGCCGGTACGCAAGGCCATAACTCCGGACCAGGTGGCCAACATGCGAGGCCGAAAACCGGACGCCTAGGCGCTGAAAGATCACCTCGCGCAGCTGGCTTATGGTCCAGGTCGGTCCCGGATAGCCGTGAAGGCCGGGGGAGTGTTTGATCGCGCTGACGAGCCAGCTCTGCGCAGCATCATCCAGTCGCGGGGCGCCGCCGTTGACGCGAAGGCGAGCAAAGGCCTCGTGGCCACCCGTCTCGATCAGGTTCTTGTATTTGCTCACGGTTGGAAGGCTCAACCGAGCTTTCCTTGATACTTCGCTGATCCCTTCGCCTCTCAGCAGAAGTTCAAATGCGAGAGCCCTTCGTTCCGGGAGGGGAAGATCGTCTAATTGTTCGCCCATCGCCTCGTGCGCAAATCAATGATTGTTATGGCATCGAAGTCTGTCAACGCCCCGACTTCAACTCGCTCTTGCAAGCAGTAGAGATCGGTTGGACACGTGGCGCGCGATAGTTCAGACGCCATCCACCCGTGAATAGTTGCGCAAGTGAATCCGAATCTGCGAATCCTGGCAACCCGGCAAAACCAGTTGCCACCTTTACCGACTGGGCGCCAAGGTACACGCGGTCCAGCCAGTCCACTTGAGCGCTGTTGCCGTTTGCCCAGATGTTCAGCAACTCAACGGCATGGTCGGTTCGAAGCCAACCGCCGGTGCGTACTCGCGCAACCAGCTGCCCCACCACAAGATAGCAGAGCAGTTCCGCGCGTACTTCGTCGTCAAAGTTGCTTCCATTGACTGTCATTGGCTCGTAGCGACTAGATGTTGCGGTGCACAGAGTCTACAACGGTCAGGCAACCTAGGTCGAGGCGACCGATTGTGATCGGACAGCTAGACGATCGGCAAGGTTCGCCATGAAGAGACAACCGAAACGTCTCTGCGAACGAACACACCGCATTTTTTGCTCTGAATATTCCGCAAACGATTGCTTATACTCTGTCCACCTCTTTCTCGGAGGTGCATCGTATGCGGCAGGAATGGCTTGAATATCTCCAGCGACTTGACTGGAACACGCCGGTGATTTTGGCGCTGGCGTCAGGGGCCGTCGGCTCTGTCATAACGCTCGCGTGGATCTCGGCAAGGGATGCCAGGGAGCGCAAGCGTCAGCGACGCGACACTGGATTGGAGCTTGCGTTGTCGTTGGAAAGCTACGCTCGAACCTGTCGGACAATGATGCATAAGGCCGCTTGGGCGGCATCGGAGCCGGTCGGCCCGATGAGCCGCGAAGCCAGCAAGGGCGTGTCCATTCCCGTCTTTGCCTATCCGGACAAGCTTCAGTGGCACGTCCTGAGCCGCAAGGTTATCTCCGAGCTGCGCGAGTACCTGGCAACCGTGTACGCCGTCCGGGAGTATTTGGAAGCGTTCCGCGAATTCGGTGAGCCGATCGACGTCTGTGGCCAGGTTGAGTATGAATGTGCAAGGGCTGCAATGGCAACGGTAGCACTGGCTGTGTCGCAACAAGGCTCTGCGGTAAAATTCGCGGTTTGATACTGACGGCGAATCCGATGGCCAGGAAGAAGAAAACGGCGCGCAAGACACTTCCCGCAGACATTGGCAAGGTGCTCAAACGCCTGCACTATCCACTAGATATGATCCTGCTGTGTGTGCGGTGGTACGTGGCGTATTCGCTGAGCCTGCGCAACCTCGAGGAAATAATAGCCGAGCGGGGTATCGAGGTTGACCATTCGACGGTGCATCGCTGGGTGATCAAACTCGCGCCGCTGTTTGAAAAGGCATTTTCGCCGTCGCAAGCGCCCGGCGGGCAGGAGCTGGCGTGTAGATGAGACCTACGTTAAGGTCAAGGGCCAATGAAAATTTCTGTACCGCGCCGTCGACAAGGCGGGCAACACGGTTGATTTCCTGCTGCGCGCCCATCGCGACAAGGCCGCATCGCACCGCTACTTCAAGAAAGCGATTGGACAGAACGGCGAGCCCGAGACGATCACGGTGGACGAGAGCGGCGCCAATCTGGCCGCCCTCGAAACGCTCAACACCGGGCGATCAACACCGATCAAAGTCCGGCAAAACAAATACCTGAACAACATCGTCGAGCAGGACCACCGCGCCATCAAACGGATCATCAGACCGACGATGGGCTTCAAGGATTTTCGCTGCGCGCGCATCATCCTTTCCGGCATCGAGATTGCGCACATGATTCGTAAAGGGCAGATGCATGATGATGGCGTCGCTGCGACTGCTGCCGATCAATTCTATTCTCTCGCGATGTAGGCAGTCCTCTTCATTGCGGGCGTTTGCTCACCCCACCTTCGTTTAACGCGACACTACCGTTTTGCCGCTGGCAAAATTAGCGAACATCAACGGCGGCAGGTTCGCTCGCGGCCTGCGGCTTGGCTTCACCACGCGTGTTGCGTGTATGCCAGCGCTGGGCGAGGACGGCGCAGACCATCAACTGGATCTGGTGGAACAGCATCAGCGGCAGCACGACGGCCCCGACCGTGGGGCCCGAGAAGAGCACCTTCGCCATCGATATGCCCGAAGCCAGGCCTTTTTTCGACCCGCAGAACACAATCGCAACCTGGTCTTCCTTGCTGAATCCGAGCCGCTTGGCGGTAAAGCCCGTGACCAGCAGCGCCACCATCAGCAGCACGGCGTCGACCACAACCAGGCCGCCGAGTGCCGCCACGGGTGTCCGGTGCCACAAGCCCTCGTTCACGGCCTCGCTAAAAGCCGTGTAGACGATGAGCAGGATCGAGCCTTGATCGACATACCGCAGCAACGGCATACCGCGTTCGAGCGAAGCGGAGATCCACGGCCGCAGCAACTGGCCTGCGATGAACGGCATGAGGATCTGCAGCACGATATCCCAGATGCCATTCAGCGACGCGCTCGAGCCCGCGTTCTGCTTCGTAAGCGTGACGCTCACGAGCAGCGGCGTGATGAAAATCCCAATCAGGCTGGAGGCCGACGCGCTGCACACGGCAGCCGGCACGTTGCCTTTGGCGATCGACGTGAAGGCGATCGACGATTGCACGGTGGAAGGCAGCGTGCACAGGAACAGGACGCCCATGTACAGTGCCGGCGTGACGAGCGGCGCCAGTACCGGCCTCAGCGCGAGACCGAGCAGCGGAAACAGCACAAACGTGCTGAGAACGACGACAAGGTGCAGTCGCCAATGCCTCGCACCGTCCACGATTGCTCCGCGCGGCAGCTTGGCGCCATGCAGGAAGAACAGCAGGCCAATTGCAATGTTTGCGATCAGGTTGACGGAGACGGCGGTGTGCCCGCGGCAGGGCAGCAAGCTGGCGACGATCACAGTGACGACGAGCGCCAGCGTGAAGTTGCCGGGCAATCGTTTGGGTTTGGCTCGAGGCATGGGTTTCACACGGTGCAACTTCGGAGAGGACAAAACCGACACTTTCTATACACGTGCGCTAAAAAACCAATTCATGTGGACGGGCGTTAGGATCGCATAGAACATCGCGAATGTCAGCATGCTGCTGGTGTTACACGGCCGTTATCATAAGCTGGCTGCGCGCAAGGTGGAGGGGGCAAGTGGCATTTGGGTCACTTGCAGCGGGATTGAGTATGACGGCGTTGGGCGATGTTCCGTTATGCGAGCAGAAGCGAAATCGCGTCCCGTCGAGTCGCCATGCTGGGTCGTCTCGTCATAAGTCGCTCCTGCAGATCCCCGCCCTGTGTGAACGGTGATCAGCCCGCGTCGTGATCAGTTGAGCTCCTTCGGAGCCACCCCGACCTTCGGCGGGTGGGTTCGGCAGGCACGGAAGATGGCCGGTTGCGCAGATGGCCGGGCAGCAGATCGGCAAGCGCGGCGCGCGGAGACATCGATCCAGGATGATGTTTGTCAGGTCCTTGGTCCCGAAAAAATGCTTGCCTGCGCCGCGTTGTCGCACTTGCGCCCGGCAAGGCGTCCTGTTTTTTTGATTCGTTGGCGTCTTTTTTTGAAGTGTGCATTATGCATTATCCCTGATGCACAGTTTTCCGTGTCGGCGCCGCACCGGTCTTTGAGGACCGCAGCGGCGAGGGCAAGAAGGAGGGTGGTCTTGCTGCATCACGCTTGCAAAATGCGTTTCTTCCAAGGATGTCTGTCCATGAGTTCACCTAATTTTTCTTCGCCGCGCCGGGCAAAGGTCTCAACGCCTGCGGCCAGGCGCAGTGAGCGCTTGCGGGCTTGCGAGCTGAGTCATGCCTTCCAGACCGCCGACGGCGACAGCGTGCCCATTTTCGATAGGCTGGATTTCAGCGTCGGTAGTGGCGAAATCGTGTCGATCGTCGGGCGCAGCGGGGCCGGCAAGAGCACGCTCTTCAATCTCATTTCGGGGCTGCTCACGCCGCAGTCCGGGCGCGTGGAAGTCGGCCGACGCGCCGATGGCGGCGAGGGGCGCATCGCCTACATGCTGCAAAAGGACTTGCTGCTGCCATGGCGCACGGTGCTGGAAAACGCGGTGCTGGGCATCGAGCTTTACCGCAAAGTTCGGCGCGAGGACATCGAACGCGCGAGACAAATGCTGGCGCGTTACGGCCTCGATTCCTTCGCCGACGCGCATCCGCACGCGCTTTCGGGCGGCATGCGCCAGCGCGTAGCGCTCACCCGCACGCTGCTCGTCGATCCGACGCTCGTGCTCCTCGATGAGCCGTTTTCGGCGCTCGACTACGAAACCCGCCTGACGCTGGAGGACGACGTCATGGAATTGCGCAAGCAGAACGGCACCAGCGTAATTCTGGTGACGCACGACATCGAGGAGGCAATCGCGATGAGCGACCGCGTCATTCTCCTTGGCGGACGCCCGGCGTGCATCGAGGACAACATCGACGTTCGACTCTCCACCTCGGGGCCCCGCACGGCGGTATCGGCGCGCGAAGCGCCAGAGTTCCGTGCCTACCACGCGCGCATCTGGAGCGGATTGCGCGGACACTCAATCCAGCACGCGGGAGCCTCGGCATGAGCGATGTCGCGATCTCACCAACGGTCACGAGCAAACGCGCAGCAAGCGGCCGCTCCAAAACGCTTGGCACGACCGGCATTGTCGTCGCGATCGTCGTCGTGATTGTGGCCGCCTGGCAATTGGCGGTTACGCTTGGCTGGGTCAACGGCCGCCTTTTCGGCTCGCCCGAGGGAATCTACCGGGCTGCGGTGCTGGGCCTCTCGCCGCAGGGCACACTCGTCCCAGACACGCTGGCGACGCTTTTCGAAACGCTGATGGGCCTCGTGGTCGGCAGCGGACTCGGTATCGGCCTCGGGCTGCTGCTCTGGTTCGTGCCGAGGGTCTCAGGCGTGGCCGAAGGTCTGTCGGTCATTCTGAACAGCATTCCGAAGATTGCGCTCGGTCCGCTGATTGTCATCTGGTTCGGCTCGGACATGGCCTCGAAGATCTGGCTCGCCGGCATCTCCACCTTCGCTGTCGCGATGATTTCCGCGTGCGCCGCGGCGCGCGAGGTGGATCAGGACCTGCTGAATCTGTTCCGCTCGTTCAAGGCGAAGCCGGGCATGATCTTCAGCAAACTGATCGTACCTAGCGCACTGCCGTGGATCTTCTCGACACTGCGCGTGAACATCGGCTTCGCGCTGATCGGCTCGGTGGTGGGCGAATACATCGCTTCGCAGGTGGGAGTGGGTCACGAAGTGTTCGTCGCTGGCTCTTTGTTTGACCTCAATACTGTTTGGCTGGGCATTATCGTTCTCACATTGATGGCATCGATTCTGAGCTGGATTGTTCAATTTACGGAAGCAAAGGTGATTACATGGAAAAGAAAACGGTGAAGTTTCTGGGCACTTGCCTTGTGGCGGCAGTCGCCGCTTCCGGGGCCCGCATGGCGGTTGCTGCCGAGCCGGTAGTCGTCTATCAGGCCTTTCAGTCGATTCAGTATCTGCCGCTTTACGTGGCGCTCGACAAAGGTTTGTTTGCAAAGAACGGTCTCACGGTGCAGAAAGTGACGGCCGGCGGCGGCGCAGCCGGAGTGGCTGCGGTGATCGGCGGTCACGCGGACTTTTCGCTGCAGGACCCGATGACGGCGATGCTTGCCAACCTCAAGGGCGCGTCGCTCGTCAATGTGGCGAACGTGGTTGCAGGCGTGCCCGTCTGGATCATCGCGCCGCCGGCCTCGTCGGTTAAGGAGGTGTCCGATCTGGCCGGCAGGAGCGTGGCCACTGCGCTACCGCCGACGACGAGTACGTATCTGCTGCAGCGCCTCGTTAGCGAGCGAAAGCTCGCTAACGTGAAGCTCGATACCGTGCAGATCGGCACGGAGCTCGCACCGGTCAGCGCGGGGCGCGACGAAGCGGCGGCGCTTTACGAGCCACAGGTCGATACCGGGCTGTCACAGGGATACCGGATCGTCTACGGGTTCCCCAGGGCCTATCCGGGCGGCTATGTATTCTCCAGCATGGACACGCTCGCTTCCACGATCAAAGCCAAGCCACAGATGGTCGCTGCGTTCGTGAAATCGATCGGCGAGGCCGAGGCGCTGATCCAGCATTCGCCCGATACGGCGAAGGCTGTTGCGCGGACCGAGTTTCCGACGCTTGACCCGAAGGTGGTCGACAGCGCCGTACAGCGCATGATCGACCAGGAGATCTTCGCAGCGACACCCGAGATTTCCGAGCAGGCGTTCCGTAACGCGCTGGCCCTGCAGGAGTCCCTCGGCAACATCAAGCCGGGCAGCGTGACATATGCCGGCGCGGTGGACAATTCGTTTGCGGCGGCAGCAGCGCGCAAATAGGCACGGGAACGTGAGACGGCGCTCGCGCAATGCCGACGCCCGCTCGAATCGATCCGGATTCCTCGCGCAAGTTGCGCGATCAACAGTAAAGCTATCACCAGAATGCAAAAGCAATCGTTGCTGACTACTCTGCTTGCCAGCCGCGGCGACGCCCAGGCTGCCCGCGCACGGCTCTCAGCCGCAAAGGCGCGCGCTGACGAACTCGAGCCCTGGCTCCGCGCGTTCACATCGCGAGCCGACAACTATGACGTGGATGCCGCAGTCAATGGACCGCTCGCCGGCCTGCCGGTCGGTATCAAGGATCTGATCGATACACGCGACATGCCGACTGCCTACGGGTCGCCGGTCTATCGCGGACACCAGCCGTCGGCGGACGCGCGTATCGTCGAGTCCATCCGGCAGGCGGGCGGAGTGGTCTTCGGGAAGACGGTGACGACCGAGTTCGCCTGGCGTGAGCCTGGACCCACGGTCAATCCGTGGAACCGACTGCACACGCCGGGCGGGTCGTCGAGCGGCTCAGCGGCAGCCGTGGCCGCTGGCATAGTGCCACTTGCACTCGGTACGCAGACCGTCGGCTCGGTCATCCGGCCGGCCGCTTATTGCGGAGTCGTCGGCTACAAGCCCAGTTTCGGCAAGGTGTCCCGCGACGGTGTGCATCCGCTGTCCGGCTCGCTCGATCATGTCGGCTTTTTCGCGCAGACGGTAGAGGGTGTGGCGCTCGCGCATGCACTCTTCGTCGAGCACCGATCTGAGGTGTTGGCGAGCCTCGAAGCATGGACCGCATGGTTCCCGGCCAATGCTCCAGCCCGGCTGGGCGTGTTACGCACGCCCTTCTGGGACCGGGTGCAGCCGGCACAGAAGGAGAACTTCGATGCCTCGCTCGAGCGTCTGCGCGCCGCCGGCGCCGTGCTCGTCGAGCTTGAATACGGCGCAGATATGCAGGCTATGGTCGACGCGGTGCAGGTCATTGCGTGCGTCGAGGCGCACCGCGCGATCGGCCCCATCGCCGCCGGGCATGGTGAGCTCGTCAGTGAGCACATGCATAGGCTGATCGCGGCGGGCGCGGCAACGCCTGCCGCTGAGTACGAGGCTGCCATTGCGCTGCAGGCGCGGTTGCGTCGCGAATCGAAGACGCTGCTCGCCGGATGCGAGGCGCTCGTAACCCTGTCGGCGCCTGGCGAGGCACCCGCAGGGCTCTCGGACACAGGCGACGGGATTTTCTGCGCACCATGGAGCCTTACAGGCAGCCCAGCCGTGACTGTGCCGTCGGGCCGCACCGCCAATGGCTTGCCGCTTGCGTTCCAGGTGGTCGGCGAGTTCGGCGCGGATCTGAGCACGCTGCAGATCGCGGCCTGGGTCGAAAGCCAGCTGCAGGCGCAATGGCCGGCCGCATCCGTATCGGCTGGGTATCCCGAAGTGGCGTCCGCCTGACGGTCTGCGAGCGCGCCAGTGTCGGTTATAGTGCGGGGCATGCTCTAACACGGCGAAGCGGCAAAAGGAGGATACGTTGAGCAGGCCCTATCGAACCATCCAGGAATACGTCCTCGGAACATTGAGGGCCGAAATCCTGAAGGGAGTGTATCCGCCGAATACTCGTCTCAGACAGGAAGAGGTGGCCAAGCGCCTGGACGTCAGCACGACACCTGTGCGCGAGGCGTTTCGCGATCTGCGGGCGGAGGGGCTGGTGTCGATCGACCCGAACCGGGGCGTCGTAATACGCGGCCTCACTGCGGAAGACGTGAGCGAGATTTACGAACTGCGCATGCTGCTCGAGCCCATGCTCGCGGAGCGGGCCTGCCGGCAGCTCGCGCCCGCCGATCTCGCGGCGGCCACTGTATGTCACGCAACCATGAGCGCGACCCTGTCGTCCGAAAAATGGGCGTTGCTCAACGTGGAATTCCACCGGCACCTGATAGGGAGTCAGGAGAAGACCCGTCTGTTCGAGATCGTCGAAAGCCTCTCGGGTGTCGCGCGTCCCTATGTGTCGTTGGCGATGCACGTCAAGCAAGACCTCATGGAGAGTAACAACCGCGAGCACGCGCAGCTGTTGGACGCCTTCCGGGCGGGCGATGCGCTGTCCGTGCGCGAGCAGAGCCGGATACACCTCGAAAACACGCGCAACGCGATCGTCGCCTGGGTTACCCAGTGGGCGCCGACGGAGGTCGCCCACGGCTAAAGCGAGCCAGGCGGTGCGCTTGGCGTGTGCTCTCTTGGGGGCGCAGGTGGGGCCAACCGGTCGGCCGCAGCGCGTAGGGTGTTCCTTTCGCCGTGAACCGGACGCCCAGCTAAGCCAACGCTTATTCCAGGAACATACAAGATATGGACGATTCGCTGGTTTCCCTGTCGGCGGTGACAGCCCGTGAACTCATCGGGCGCCGCGACCTTTCCCCGGTCGAACTGCTCGAGGCCTGCATCGCTCAGATCGAGGCGATCAACCCGGCCGTCAACGCCGTGGCGGCGACCTGCTTCGAGCGCGCGCGCGAGGAAGCGCGGCGCGCGGAATTGGCCGTTGCGCGTGGCGGGCCGCTCGGCCCTTTGCACGGGTTGCCGCTCGGGGTCAAGGATCTGGAGGAAACGGCAGGCCTTTTGACCACCTACGGTTCACCGCTTTTTCGCGCCAACGTGCCGGTCCGCGATAACGCCTTCGTGGCTCGCCTGCGCGCCGCGGGCGCTATCCTAACCGCCAAGACCAACACACCCGAGATGGGCGCGGGGGCCAACACGCGCAATGTGGTCTGGGGCGCTACCGGCAATCCGTTCAATCCGTTGTTGAACGCTGGCGGCTCTTCGGGCGGCTCGGCCGTCGCGCTCGCCACCAGCATGCTGCCGCTCTGCACGGGCACGGATACGGGCGGCTCGCTGCGGATTCCCGCGGCGCTGTGCGGCGTGGTCGGATTCCGGCCTTCGCCGGGCCTCGTGCCGATCGACCGCAAGGTGCTCGGCTGGACGCCCATCGACGTGAGTGGTCCAATGGGGCGCACCGTCGCGGACACCCGGCTGCAACTGGCCGCCCAGGCCGGCTTGCATCACAACGATCCGCTCGGGTATCGCATCGCCGGGTCAGCATTCGGGCATGGCGCGCCACTCGACGTCAGCGAGCTGCGTATCGGCTATACGGAAGACTTCGGCGTGTGCGCTGTCGACAATGCGACGCGCGCGACCTTCCGCACGAAGATGGCGGCGATCGCAGGCTACGTCAAGCTGTGCGAGCCGGTGGATCTCGACATGGGCGAGGCCGACCGCGCTTTCGACGTGATCCGCGCGCAGAACTTCCTCGCCAGTTTCAGGGAGACCTACGAGCGCGACCCAGCTCTGCTCGGCCCGAACACGCGCGCCAACTACGAAATGGCGCAGGCGATGTCGCTTCGCGACGCAGTGTGGGCGCACGCGGAGCAGACGAAGATTTTCCGCCGCTTCCAGGCGAAATTCGACGACTACGACGTAATAGTCTCGCCTACCTCGTCGATCTCTCCGTTTCCCTGGTCCCGGTGGCATCTCGCCGAGGTCAATGGCCGCCCGCTCGACAACTATTACCGCTGGGTTGCGCTTACCTACGTCGTCACGCTGCTAACGAACCCGGCCCTGTCGCTACCTTGTGGTACCGATCACGCGGGCATGCCGTTCGGCCTGCAACTCGTCGGTCCGTTTCGCGGCGACGAGCGGCTGCTTGACATGGCCGAGTCGCTTGAAACCGCGCTGCGCAATGATGCGGTACTGAACCGTCCGCTCCCCGATCTTCGCGCGCTCTCGTCTACGGTAAGCGAACTCAAGTCGATCGTGACCGATCCGCCCGTGCTGACGGTGACGGGCGGCTAGGCATGCCGGGCTGGTGTGCACGGGCGTTTTTTCGCTCTGGTGCACATCGGAAGGGTCGGCTTACCCTGGGGCTTTTGAGGAGCACGAGCCCGCAATGAGTACACTGAGAGACATCGACTGGTTGTTCCATGGCCGTCACTTCGACCGCGAAGTCATTGTCCTGTGTGTACGTTGGTACCTGCGTTACAAACTCAGCTCTCGAGACCCGGCTGAAATGATGGGCACAGCGAGTCGCTGCCGAAGGAGACGACTTTGCGATCGTCGAAGTATTTGAACAACTTGATCGAGCAGGACCATCGCAACATCAAGTCCAGGATCAATGCAATGCTCGGCTTCAAACGCTTCGGCAATGCAGCCACTACGATCGTCGGCACCGAACTGATGCATCGCATTCGTCAAAACCAGGGTTCACGCTGCACCCTGGGAAGAACCAAGCGGAAGCCTGATGACTGGCTTGGTGGCGACCGGCATATAGACGGCGTGACGTTACTCCAGGCGATCGAATGGAACATAGGAACCTGTCATCACGATGCGAAGGGAGAAGCTTGATTTGAAGGACTCGAAGAAAGCGAGAGTACCGATGCGGGGTACAGGGGTGGAGCATTTCGTAGTAGCGATGAAGCCTCGTAATGGGGGGGAGCGAAGGGAATGCGTCATCCGGCAAGACCTGTGGGCCAACCAGACAATGGGATGAGCCGATGAGTCGAGCCAGGCCGTTTGACGTTGCCCGCGAATTTCGGATCCCTTAACTGAGCGGAGATTATGCCACCCGTTTGTTCTGGGCGGCGTACCAGTCCTGCTCGAATTGCATTGGGCTGAGGTAGCCCAACGTCGAGTGCAACCGCGAATGATTGTAGAAGCTCAACCAGTCGATTACCTCGTCCATCGCCTCCCGACGCGTTGCAAAGCGCTGGCCCAGGATGCGTGCTCGCTTAAGCGATCCCCACAAGCTCTCGGTCGGTGCGTTGACGCTCCTATGTCAAGGGACAGGCGTCGAATCGGCCAGATCGGCCAGGATGAGCGGGTATAGTTCCCGGACGATATAGCGTTTCAGGCAGCGATGGATTTCCTTGTTGGACATGCCTTCCTTTGTCCGACGATCCACATACGCGCGGGTACGCGGATCACTGCGCATCCGAACCATGGCAATGGTCCATAGGGCGTTATTTGCAGACCGATCACCGCCCCTGTTCAAACGATGCCGGACCGTCTTGCCGGACGACGCCTGCAACGGACTTGTGCCGCAAAGTGCCGCCAGCGCAGCTTCGCTTTTTTCAGACGTTCGGGATTGTCACCCGCGACCGCAACCAGTACCGCAGCGGTCTGCGGGCGGACGCCGAATCGTTCGCGAACCCGCCTGGCATGCTGGCTGGTGAGGCTGTCAAGCATGGCGTCGAGTGCTTTGAGCTCCTCTGCCAGCGTCAGCCAACGCTTCGCCAGCAACCGCAGCGTAGTGGTCAGCGTTTGCAACATTGGCGTTTTACCCAACGAGCGAAGACGGACGCAACCCTCAACGCATGCTGCCGTCTTCGCTTTCAGAAGACGATCACGGATTTCCTGCGGCGCGCTGACGAGCAAAGCCCGTAACTGGTTGATAGCCTGCGTCTTGGCCGTGACCGCACTGCGCCTGGCAACAGAGACGGCGCGCATCGCTTCGGCGGCACCGGACTGTTCCTTTGGGATAGCCGTCGCCCTTCCGGAGAGTACCGCACGCGCGGCGTTTTCGGCATCAGTAAGATCTGACTTCCCCCTGGATCGGCGCATCGCGCGATCGGGACGATTGACTTCAAGCACCTCGATCTCATGATCGCGCAGCACGCGGGCCAATCCCGTTCCGTAGGTGCCGGTCCCTTCAACCCCGGCGCGGCGTAACTGGCCAAACGAGTTCGCCCATGTCAGCAGGTTGAGATATCCTGCCGTGTCGGTCGTTACCGACAGCGTTCCGAGAAGCTTGCCTGTGTCTGTGTCGCTAATCGCAGCCCCGACATGCGTATCCAGATGCGTGTCAACACCCAAAATCACTTCGTTTTGTTCCATTCGTGTGTCCGTTGTAGTGGGCGCATCGCCAACCCCACTCGCAGGACAGGACACTCATGGTGCAGTACAAAGGGTTCTGGTGCAAATAGATTCATTGGACCGGTTAAAGTAGCGATCCAATCAATCCGGTGGGCGGCGATGAGCAAGGGGAAGGGTCTGGAGGGGTTGTTCGACGGCCGGCATTTTGATCGGGAGATCATTGTTCTGTGTGTGCGCTGGTACCTTCGCTACAAGCTTAGTCTGCGCGATCTGGTCGAGATAATGGCCGAGCGGAGATTGTCGCTGGCACACACCACGATTATGCGTTGAGTAAAGCGCTTTACGCCGGAGTTCGTCAAGCGCTGGAACCGGTTTGGCATACCCACTGGCCGGTCATGGCGTGTTGACGAGACCTATCTGAAGATTCGTGGCAAGTGGGTCTATCTCTACCGGGCGGTAGATCGTGTCGGCCAGACAGTGGACTTCATGCTCAGGGCAAAGCGCGATGTGAGCGCGGCCAAAGCCTTTTTCAGCAAGGCCATCAAACATCAGCGCCAGCCACCGGAGACGATCACGCTCGATGGGTATGCCGCCTCGCACCGGGCCGTGCGCGAGATGATCACTGACGCTCTGCTGCCTGAGGGGACGCATGTGCGCTCCTCGAAGTATCTGAATAACGTGATCGAACAGGATCATCGAAACATCAAGTCCAGAACGAACGTGATGCTCGGATTCAAACGATTCAGGTGGGCGAAGACCACGATTTCAGGCATCGAGTTGATGCACCGCATCCGCAAGGGTCAGTTCAATCTCCGCACTCTCGGACTCAAGGATACTACTACACCTGCCGTCTCGAATGCTGTCCTATTCAATAAATAAGGTATCCTTATGTGTGCGATTCACAGACATCGTTTCAACTAAAATGAGGCGATGGACCGTGAGATTGCGACTCGATTGCGATGGGTGCTGATGTATCACGTGTGTGATTCACACACATCGTTTCAACTAAAATGGAGCGATGGACCGCGAGATTGCAACTCGATTACGTTGGGTGCTGATGTATCACGAGACCGGCAACGCCGGTCTCGTATGCGCGCGGTGTGGCATCTCGCGACCGACACTTCGCAAATGGTTACGGCGCTACTGGGATGCTGGAGAAGAAGGTCTGCGCTCCCAAAGTCGCCGCCCTCTCAACAGTCCAAACCGAAAGGTTTCCGAAGCTGATCGGGCGACGATTCTCCAACTGCGTGCAGAGCGCAAGGGAGCACGCCGGATTCAGAACGAGTTACGGCTACATGAACAAAGAGAACTGTCCCTCGCGACCATTCACAAGGTTCTGACCAAGGCGTCTGTAAAGCCATTGGTGCGTTCCAGGCGGCCGGCAAATCCCAAACGCTATAGCCGCCCGGTTCCCGGGGATCGAGTCCAGATGGACACGATGAAGATCGCGCGAGGCGTCTATCAATACACGGCCATCGACGACTGCTCGCGCTTCCGCGTACTGGCTGTCTACCCGCGCCGAAACGCCCGAAATACGCTGTTTTTTCTTGATCGTGTCATCGAAGAGATGCCATTTCCAATCCAGCGTATCCAGACCGACAGGGGTGGCGAGTTCTTCGCCGAATCGGTGCAGCGGCGTCTGATGAACGAGTGCATCAAATTCCGGCCGATTCCGCCACGCTCCCCACACCTCAATGGCAAGGTCGAGCGTTCACAGCTTACTGACCTCAACGAGTTCTGGTTCCACCATGCCACTACCGAGAACGAGATTGACCGGCGAATTGAGGAGTGGCAGTTCGACTACAACTGGCGCCGCCCGCACGGCTCACTCGGTGGCAAGACGCCCGTCGACCGCATCGCAGAAGTGGGCGAAATCACACCTCTCGCGGAGCAGGTGGAAAGCGCCTACGACGGGCTGAAAGAGAGAATCCGGCATCGCGAATGGCGAGTTGACAAGACCCTTGCCGAACATCATCGGCGTGCGCTTGAACTCGCGTCTCCTACCGGAGCCACGAACTCAAGCGCACCAAGAAAACGGCATTCAGGAAAGTGAAACGATGTCTGTGAATCGCACACCTCAGACGGCTAGTCAGCAGGTACTTGATTGGAAGGACAATTTATACAGGGTCACAAGGCGGAGCCACGCCAGACTTAGGTGCCCCTGGCCGGAAAAATGCACGAAAATCAAAGGCACCCCATACCGTGGGTTGGACGCAAGCATCGTGTGTGATGCTTTGATGAAACGAAGGAAACGCTGGGCAGCATATTGCCTGCCCAGTCGGGTCCATTTACCACAATAGGTGGCGTTAGTTGCCGGCGATTTCGTAGCTGGACAGCAATTCGATTGCCCTGCACAGAGCCGAGTGGTCGAGCCTGCTCATGCCGTTCGCGGCGCAAGCGTTCATCAGTTCCTGCGCGGACGCAGTATGAGGCAAGGAAACGCCAAGCGCCCTGGCACCCTGCAAGGCGAGGTTGAGGTCCTTCTGGTGCAGTTCGATGCGGAAGCCCGGATCAAACGTCCGCTTAATCATCCGCTCGCCATGCACTTCGAGAATCCGCGACGCTGCGAAGCCGCCCATCAGTGCCTGGCGCACTTTCACCGGATCCGCGCCGGCCTTCGAGGCAAATAACAACGCTTCTGACACCGCCTGAATGTTCAGGGCGACGATGATCTGATTCGCCACCTTGGTGGTCTGGCCATCGCCGTTACCGCCGACGAGCGTGATGTTCTTGCCCATCAGTTCAAACAGAGGCTTGACCTTGTCGAACACCGCCTGCGGACCGCCGACCATGATCGTCAGCGACGCGGCCTTTGCGCCCACTTCGCCACCCGATACCGGAGCATCGAGGTACTGGCATCCGAGTTCGTTGATCTTCCTTGCGAACTCCTTCGTCGCAATCGGCGAAATCGAACTCATGTCGACCACGATCTGATTCGCACGGAGTCCGCTTGCTACGCCGTTTTCCCCAAAGAGCACCGACTCCACGTGTGGAGTATCGGGCACCATCAAGATAACAATGTCGGCTTGCTGTGCCACCGCTTTGCCGGACTCGCAGAGCGTCGCACCATTCTCGATCAAGTTCGCCGGCGCAGGGTTCCGATCGTGCACAAATAGTTGATGGCCGCCTTGCTGCAGATTGGCGGCCATCGGCGCACCCATGACACCCAGACCGATAAATCCAACTTTTGCCATGACTTCCTCTTCAATGAGTTCTTCTTAAACCGTTGACAGCAGCGCCAAGCTTTACGCCGCGGAGCGCAATACTTCGGGGTTGATACAGGTCTGCGGCTTTTCGCCTTTCAGCACGCTGATGACGTTTTCCGTTGCGATCTTACCCATCGCAAGGCGCGTCTCGATCGTCGCGGAAGCGATGTGCGGTACGACAAGCACGTTATCGAGGCTGCTCAATCCTGGCTCGAGTTCGGGTTCGCGCTCGAACACGTCGAGCCCGGCCCCCCAAATTACCTTGTCGCGCAGCGCGGCGACGAGTGCCTTTTCATCGACCAGCGGACCGCGGGCTGCATTGATCAGGATGGCTGTCCGCTTCATCTTCGCAAGCTCAGCCGCGCCGATGTAATGCTGCGTTTCTGGCAGAAGCGGCAGGTGCAACGACAGATAATCCGACTCTCGCAGGAGCGTTTCCTTGTCGACAAATGTCGCGCCGACCTGACGTTCGATTTCGGGATTGCGATGTGCGTCGGTGTAGATCACCTTCATGTCGAAGGCGGCCGCCTTGCGCGCGAATTTCGATCCGATCCGACCCATGCCTGCGACACCCAGAGTCTTGTTGTCGACGTCCTGGCCGATAAATGCCATCGGCGCCCACCCCTGCCACTTATCCGCACGCACGAAGCGTTCGGACTCAGAGATGCGCCGTGCTGTCGCAAGCATTAGCGCCCATGCATATGTTGCCGTGGCGTCGTCAAGCACACCCGGCGTATTGGTCATGATCACGCCGCGTTGAGTCGCCGCCTGCAGGTCGAAGTTATTGAAGCCAACAGCGTAATTCGCGAAGATCTTGCATTGCGGGCCGGCGGCATCGAGCACTTCGCCGTCAATTGTGTCGGTCAGCAGGGTGATTACGGCGTCCCGACCTTGCACTGCTTCCAGCAGTTCGTCGCGCGTGAGTGCCCGATCATGCGGATTGACCTCGACGTCGTGGAACTGCCGCAGTTCGTCAATCGTCTCTTGCGAGATCATTCGTGTCACATAAACGTTAAACCGTTTCATTGATTGTTCTCTTGTTAAAGCACGATATAACACGGCAAAAAGATTACCCGCGCACACCTAATGGCGCGTCGTCCTGCAAGTGGCATGGGGTGCCGAAGCGGGCAAGCTCGTCGGCGACAGCCTGATCTTCGGCTGGCGTGAGGCCACTTATACCGATCGCCCCGATCACGCCGCCTTGGGCGTCGCTTAGCACCGCACCGCCCGGCAGCGCAGTCAACAATGGATCGCAGAAATAGCTGATTGGAATTTCGTCGCGGCGCAGCCGCGCATGGAATGCCTCCGTTGTCACACCCATACGGGTACACGTGTAAGCCTTCTGGTGCGCTAACTGGATGCTGCGCACGGGAGCATCGTCCATCCGGAAAAATGCAACGAGAAGGCCGTGGCTATCACACACGGAGATGCACACCGGCTTGCCAAACTGCTGGCGCACGTTATCGACCGCGCGTGCGAGCAGTGCCTGCGCCAATTGGAGGTTCAAATTGCTCAATGGGTTCACCTATCCTTGTTGTATTGTTGACCTGGTCGAAGATGAATGGTTAAAGTCCATCGCGTCACTCTGCTGCCCGCCGCTCCGGACGGTGGACGACGCCGTGGATTGGGCCGGGCGCTCGAAGGCGCCGGCGGCGAAACCATTCAGCTCACCGGCGATTCGGCGCCTGACTGTACGCTCGACCCGCAGCCGCAC
Source organism: Paraburkholderia sp. FT54 (assembly GCF_031585635.1). Classification (NCBI taxonomy): domain Bacteria; kingdom Pseudomonadati; phylum Pseudomonadota; class Betaproteobacteria; order Burkholderiales; family Burkholderiaceae; genus Paraburkholderia; species Paraburkholderia sp. FT54. The sequence goes on from NZ_CP134198.1 coordinate 136,332, forward strand.
CCCGCTCCATGCTGATGCGTGTAAACCGCACGTTCGTTGACTTGGCGTTCGGCACCCCCCGTCGACGACATAAAGGCCAGCGCAGGCATTGCCAGCATGCGCTGCGCTATGGCGCTACACGTGGGGCAAGTACAGGCTGCGTCGCGTTCAGCGACAGGACGCATGACGGAGAACGTGCCACAGGTTTCACAACGATAGGGATAAGTCGGCATCGCCTTTCTTTCCTCTTTCTTCGAAATCAAAAGTTCTACAACAGACTGGCGCTTGCCAGTTCCTCGGGCCCTAACCGCTCAGGAAATCGACGGTGCTCACAGCACAATCGCCCGTGCCGGGCCAGCCTTGCCCGAGCGCGACGACGCTGACGCAGCCGTGTTCGCAAGCGTCGCGGGCCGAGGGGCCCGGTACGCCGGACACAAAGACCGAGTCGAGATTGATCCATGGCACAGCGCAAGGACCATGAACGGCACGATCAGCGGCGCGTGCTTGCTGAAGAATTCGCGCAGTACCGCGGCGACGTTGTTGAGCTTCGCTGGCGACGATTTGCGCGATGACCGACAGCATCGTCGGCCACGGAATGTTCACAATGCCCGTGCCAACCAGCGCCAGCATCGTCACCAAGGAGTCCGGTCTCGATGCCTTGCGGTGGTGCTGGTCAGCCTCGGCACTGAATCCGCGGCCGATGCCGTTTCCTCAACGCTTGGGCAAGTATTTTTTGTCGACCTTGCAGATATAGGTGTATTTCGGATTCACCATCTGGGTACAGCGCGCTTCCGCGATCTGGCCGAGCAGCATGTAGGCTTCGGCACCAGGGATGCCGTAGCCCTCTTCCAGCCAATAGACCATTTCCTCGAACGCGATGCGCAGCGCGTCGTCGAGCGGCCGCGCGCAGCCGACGGTGCAGATGTGCGTCGGCGTCTCGATGCGCGGCCAGGTCATGCGGCTCGGCGCGCGGACGAGATCGACCTTGAGCTTCAGGTGGCCACGAATTTCGATCGCCCCCATGCCGTTACACTCGGCGTCGCCCTGCAACGCGTGCACGTCGCCGAAATACAGGTACGCGCCTTCATGGAACACCGGAAACATGATGCGATTGCCATTCGTGACTTCCTGGATGTCCAGGTTGCCACCGTGGGTACCGTTGTCGACGGTGAGCGTGCCGCCCGCCACCGGCGCCACGCCGATCACGCCGATCATCGGTTTGGCTTCCAGCTTGAGCGAGTCGCTCCAGTGAACAATGCCATTTTCGACGACGACGTTGCGATTCTGAATGCCGAATTCCTTCTTACGGACCCAATCCGGAAAAATGCCGATGCCCGGCCACAGCGCGGTATAACCGAGGCCGTGCACGCCAACTTCGAGGACGTCGATCACGACCATATCGCCAGGCTTCGCGCCGCGCAGACGCACAGGCCCGGTGGCCGGATTGACGAACGGGAGCTTCACTTTCGACTCGTCAAGCTTTTCGTCGAGTTGCGTGATCAGGTGGCCACCGATGTTCAATTCGGTCTCGACCTCGAAGGTTTCGCCAGGCGAGACTTCAGCGATGAAACCATCGGTAGCCGTCAGTGCGTACTTCAGGTCATCCTTGCGGATGATCTGGTGATGTGTGGATAGCGTGCTCATAGGATGCTGCCTACTCCTTCAGGGGTTGCTAAATGCCGCCCGCCGGCAAAGTCGCGGCGGATGGCTTAAATCAATCAAACTTGTGCCAGGGCATGAGGAAGCGCTCGAGCCGACCGACGAGGAACGACAGGAAGAGCGCGAGCCCGATGGTCACCACCACGCCGGCGAATACTTTGGGGATGATGTAAAGGCTACCCGCCTTGAAGATCGCATGGCCGAGCCCGTCGTCCGACGACATGAATTCGCCCACAATGGCACCAATCAACGCAAAGCCGACCGTGAGCCTGAAGCCCGCGAAGATGTCGCGCAGTGAGGCGGGGATCACCAGCTTACGGAAAGTCTGCCGCTTGGTCGCGCCGAGCGTGCGCATCTGATTGATCTGATCGTCATCGACGCTGGTCGCCCCCTTGTACGCGGTGACCAGCGCCACCACCACGACGGACAGCGTCGACATCGCGAGTTTGGACGGGAGCCCGGTACCGAACCAGATGATGACGATAGGCGCGAGTGCGACGATCGGAATCGAGCCCAGCGCAACGATGAACGGCTGCATGACCTTCGAGACGAAGCGCGAATACCATAGTGACAAGCCGAGCACGGTGCCGATGACATTGCCGAACAGAAAGCCAAGCAGCGTTTCCATGCCAGTCACGCCGGCGTCGTGCACGAGACTGCCATCCTGCTGCATTTTTACGAGGTAACCCCAGATCTGACTGGGCGAACCGAACAGGAAGGCCAGCGCCTGACTGGACGTCGCAACTTGCCACAGGGCGAGCAGTGCAGCGAGTAGCGCGAGTTGGCAGACGGCCACGACGAGCTTGTTGCGGGAGCGGCGCAGCAGCCTGCGCCATTTGAGGGCTGCCGGGGCATACGGGGGCGCCGGGGAGCGGGTTTCTTGCACGCGGGTTCCTTTTCAACGTTCACCCATGCGCACGTCGAGCTGAGACCAGATCTCGCGTACGTGGGCGGTGAAGCCCGCAGCGTCGCGGGCGGCCATCATGTCGTTGCGGTCGCAATCCAGGTGGATCTCGTGGATTGCCTTGATGCTGGACGGACGGTGGGTGAGGACGATCACACGGTCTGACAACGAGACCGCCTCCTCGACGTCGTGTGTGATCAGCAGGACGGAGCGACCTTGGCCCCTGACCAGCCGGGCCATGTCGCTTTCCAGCACCAGTTTCGTCTGGAAATCGAGCGCGGCGAACGGCTCGTCTAGCAGCATCACTTCGGGGTCGGTCACCAGCGTGCGTGCGAGCGCAACGCGCGCACGCATGCCGCCCGATAGAGCCGACGGGTAATAGTTGTAATACGGTGCGAGTCCGACCTTGCCGAGCATCGCATGCGCCTTTTTCTCGCGATGCGCGCGCGGCATTCCGGTCAGTTCGAGGCCAAGTGTGACGTTGGCCAGCACGGTGCGCCATGGCATCAGCATGTCCTTCTGCAACATGTAGCCGATGCCCTTGGGGACGTCCTGAAGCGGCTGGCCGTGCCACAGCACCGAGCCACGTGTCGGCTGCGTAAGACCGCTCATCAGGTTCAGCAGTGTGGTCTTGCCGCAACCAGACGGGCCCACCAGGCTGACAATTTCCCCCGCGCGCAGGCTGAAGGAAATGTCACCGATGACTTGATTCAACTCCCCGTCATCTTCGCCATATGATTTGCCGACCCCGCACGCAACCAGTGGGGTCAGCGGGTGGACCGCCCCTCCCGCCTGCGCCGGAGGCGCTTCCGCGCCCGCCACCTTCATTTGGACCCCGCCACCGTTACGCCTGCTCCTGCCACGGCGGTCTTGACTGCCTTGTTGGAAAAGGTGTTGTCGATCACGTCGTTATAGGACAGCGTCCCTTGTACGTTGCCCAGGTACTTCTGCATCGATATCAGCTTGTCCCACTGCTGCCGGTCGACCGGCAGCGTTTGCGCCGGGATCTTATACTGCAACTCCATGTCGATTGCCTTGTTCACAACGTCGGCGGGCAGGTCCGGGAACTCCGCACGGGCAACCTCCTTCGCGTAGTCTGGCTTGGCATACGTAAGACGTGCGGCTTCTTCCAATGCGTTCGTGAGCGACTGCACGATCTCGGGATGGGCCTTGGCATACTCGGGCAGTACCATGATCCCCGTATTGCAGAACGGACCCATATAGCTCGAGAAGTCGAATACCACTTTCGCCCCTTGCGCCATTGCGGCCGCGACCATCGGCTGCTGCGCGAACGCGATGTCGGCACGGCCCGCGAGCATTGCACCGATTTCCGTGCCTGGGGTGACTTCGACGATCTTCGCGTCTGTGCCGACTTTCAGGCCATTGTCCTGCAGCAGTTTCTTCGTGACGCTGTATTCGGTATTCGGATCGGGCGACGTGACCAGGGTCAGGCCTTTGAAAGCCTTGGGATCGGTGATACGCGCCACGGTCTTCGATACGCCAAAGTAATGAGCACGCTGCACCAGCGTCCCGACGACCATGCCCGGTCCGCCGCGTTCGCGAGACATCTCCACCATGGTGGGATCGCCGACGGCGAACTGCGCGGTCTTGCCGAGCACCGCGGCGAAAGCCTGCGTGTCTCCACCGGCCGCGGTCAGGTGCACGGTCAGCCCGTACTTCTCGAACAGCTTCGCGTGCTGTGCAACGTAAAGGTCGATGTAACCGAGGTTATGTACGGCCTCGGAAAATTCGATGGGTTGCAGCGGCGCCGCGGAAGCGGGGTGAGCGAACCCGAAAGCGCAGGCGCTGAGCGTAGCGAGCAGAACACGCCCAAGCCGGGGCACGGCACCGGTAGCAGAGCCCGAACCTTCTGCTGAAAACGTACCTCTTTTCATTGCTTCAACTCCGACAATAATGAGATCGCAAAACGAAAAAGGTCCGGCATCAGACGCGCTGATGTCGGACCTTTTTGGCCGGTGTTATCCAAGACGCCTTTGTCTCGGACAACGGGAGTGCTGTTTTGATGCTCGTCGCGTGCGGCGAACCCCAGCGTGGTTTATTAAGCAACGGCTATGCCAGTTTGCGCCACACGATACGTGCGGTTCTTCGATCCTTTGCGATCCCCAAAGGGAAGTGGGATCACTCACATTTCACACTGAGCAAAAGGGCTATGTGAATGATCTGCGCATGCACCAGCCGCGCACCATTTCGCGTCACAGCACGCCATTGGTGCGACGTTGCACAGGCAACTAACATTCGATACCTTTAGGAAAGCTCATCCGGCGTGGGCGTCTTGCCGTAGCACCATCGACCCTGATGTTCGCGCTCGTTGTTGTGCTGGTCAAGCCATGCGTTACGATCGGTCTGCAGCGCGTCGACCGATGGGTCGAACTTCTTGCGAAGCGCAACCCGACGATAGAACTCGTTGAGCATGGTCTTGTGCAGGCGCTCAACGATGCCGATGGTTTGCGGAGAACGCGCTTTGGTGCGGGTGTGATCGATGTTCTCGACGGCCAGATACAGCTCGTATTCGTGGTATTCGGGGTTGCCGCTGTACTCGGTGCCCCGGTCGGTCAGCACGCGAGAGTGGAATACCATAGCTGTCGAAGAACGGGACGACGCGCTCGAACTCAGTCGCGCTGCCTCCGACGGAGATGACGGCAGTTGCAATTATGGGGCCGACACCACGGATTTTTCTCAGCCGCTGGCTTGGAGCGGATGAGCGGCTGCATGATCGCTTCGCGAAACTCGGGCAATGGGCGTTCAAGTAGATGCAGCAGCGCGAGCGAGAACTGGTTGATGCGCACATCGTTGTATTCCCAGTACGTGCCCGGGGTCTGCAGCGGCCGCGGCTCCCTTCCGCCAAACAGCGCCTTCGTCCCCGCGCAGTCCTGGCTGACTGATCTGACTCTGGTCAATATGCAGTGAGACCCGCCTGCAATGCGCGGTGATCAATGGTGATATGGCGACTAGGCTCACGGCCTATTGGGCGCGCGTTGATTGGATACCGGAGAACGTCGCCCGCTTTCCCGAACTCCTGCAGTGAGCGCCATAAGCGGAACCGCACCTTTTCAACAGTTCCTTCAGCGATCTGCGAGGAAGGGCGCTTGCCCTCCTTCGCAGATCATCGCAAGCCCGCCGCATCGGCGACCGTGCACGCTCAGATCGATTGATTGAGCGCAGCGCGCTGAGTGCGACCGCGCCCGAGCACCGCGTATGTCACGCCGCTTATCACTATCCCGATCAGCGCTTCGCCGTATTCCGGTACCCACATGTGCACGATGACCGCCGCGATCGAACCCAGCGCCCATGCTGCGAATGCCTTGCCATGGAACGGTTCCGCGTCGTCGACCCGGCCCGCGTTGCCGAAGAACAACTGGTCCATGATCATCACGGCGCCAATCGGCGGCACGAACATGCCGAGCATGCTGAGCCAGTACGGGAACAGACTCCAGACGCCCGCAACCGCGGCCAGGCCGCCGATCAGGCCCAGCACCAGCGTCATCACGCGCATGCGGCTGCCGAACAGGTGGCTGTAGCCCACTGCGCCGTTATAGAGGCAGTGCGCGCAGACCGAACCCAGGTTGACAAACACGAATATCAGCGCCAATACCGACACCACCGGCCCGTGGCCGCTCAGGAGCGGCAGGAAGTCACCGCCGTTTTGCGTCGGGTTGACCGCGGCGCCAGCCGCCACGACGACTGCGCCGAACAGAAATGCAATGGAGTTGGCCACGGGGAAGGCAGAGAACGAAGCGATTACACCGTCCCGTCCATTTTTCGACCAACGCGTGAAGTCCGCCGTCATGGTGCCGGCGTCCGCGAAGGTTGCAATGACAAGCGTGACTGCGCTACCGAAGCTCATTGTCCTTGCGGTGCCGGTGTACGTCATGATGCTGGAAAGGCCATGCTCTCCCGCGGCGAATCCCACGGCCACCAGACCCATGATAATAAAGAAGGGCACCGCGATCAGGCCGACCACGGAGAGCGCTTTGATGCCAAGGAACGTGATGAAGGTATAGAGCACCATCGCGAAAACGATGACGGCTGTCGCGTTCCAGCCGAACGCGGTATGCACGGTTGCACCGGTCAGCCCGGTCTGGAACGCGTACCATCCGACCACGACAGTTGAGAGAAAGCCGCTTGCGACGGCATAGCCTTTGGTGCCGAAGGTCGCCTTGGCCTGCATGCCGAAGTTGAGCCCGGTGGAACCCGCGATATGACTGAGGGCGCCCACGTAGAGAAACAGCACGAAGTTGCCAATCAGGATGGCGAGCACGGCATGGATGAAACCCAGGTTGAGCGTGATGATGCCGCCGAACACTGCCTGTGTCAGCACCATCGGGAATCCAAACCATACGGCTGCTACTGACCTCAACGATTGTCGTCTGGGGAGTGGAACCGGTTCGTGTTCGAACTCTTCGGCAAGGCTGTTGTGTTGGGCGGTTGCAGCGCCAGGCGTGACAGAGTGATTCATGCAATTCTCCTGAAGGGGATGTGCGGGAAACATCAAGGATCAGACATAAACGGCAGGACGACGAACATCAGGTTCCTGCGGCCGGATGTGCAATCAGGTTGGCGACGACGGGAGGCTGGACATGGCGCCACGGCTGCGCGGCTTCGAATGCGGCGGCGGCACGCAGCACGGTGGCGTCGGCGAGATGGCGACCGATGATCTGCATGCCAACCGGCAAGCCGTCGCTCGTAAAACCGGCGGGTACGGATGCGGCTGGTTGACCGGTCATGTTTAGCGGGAACGTGAAGGCGAGCCACTGGGTCGTTGAGACCATCCGGCCTTCGATTTTTTCCGGACCTTGAATATGCACGGGGAAGGGCGGCACAGCGAGCGTCGGCGTCAGGATCAGGTCGTAGTCGCGCATAAAGCGCCACATCGTGTTGGTCACTTCCTTGCGCTTCAGGTTGGCGTTGGTGAAGTCCTCGGCGGTCCATGGATGCATGATCATTTCCACCAGATGCCGGGACATGCGGTCGCCGTGCTGCTCGACGATTTTGCGCATGCCGACGAGGTCGGTCTCCTGCGCGACCAGCGCCCAGAAAGCCGCGAAGGGATCGGTGAAACCCGGATGCGCTATCTCGACCGTGCAGCCCAGTTCCTGTTCGAAGACCTTGACAGCCCGGCCAACCACCTCGCGCACTTCCGGGTCGACTGGTGCATAGCCCCAATCCGGGCTGTAGGCCACGCGCAAACCCCGGATGCCGCCATGCGGCGCTTCTTTCCAGTCGAAGTCGGCGGCGGGAAGGGACAACCGGTCACGCTCGTCGGGGCCTGAGATGACGGACAGCATCAGCGCTGCGTCTGCGACGGTGCGCGTGAGCGGACCAATGTGTTCGAGCGATTCCCAGCCCGAGAATCCCGGATACAGTTCGTCGCGGCAGCCCGGATAGAGCGGCACGCGTCCCATTGACGCCTTCATGCCGAAGATGCCGCTATGAGCGGCCGGAATGCGCACCGAACCGCCGCCGTCACTGCCGAGCGCGATCGGACACATGCCCGATACCACCGCCGCGGCCGAACCGGCGCTCGATCCTCCGGGGGTCATCGCCAGATTCCAGGGATTCCTGGTAGTTTCGAAAATCGGGTTATGGCCGACGCCGCTATAGCCGAACTCGGGTACGTTGGTTTTGCCGATGACGATCGCGCCGGCCTGCTTCATGCGTTCGACGGCAACGTCGTCTTCGTCCGCGATAAAGTTCTCATAGGCGGGCGCGCCGCCTGTCATGCGAATGCCCGCGGCGGAGATGAGGTCCTTGATCCCGAACGGCACGCCGGCGAGCGGACCCGGATCGCCCCCAGCCATCACGATGCGCTCGACTGCCTTGGCCTGCTCGAGCGCCAGTTCTGGCGTTGCGGTACAAAATGCATGCACGGACGGTTCTAGCGCGTCCATACGCGCTAGAGCGGCCTTGACCACGTCAATCGCGGACAGCTCTCGGGTCCGGACCGCATGCGCGATCCGGACGGCATCCAGGTTCGACAGTTCGTCGTTTGTCAAAATGAAAGCTCCTTTTAATATTGCGTAGTAGAACTAATGTCTTAGTGACCCACTGACCGTGGGGCCATCGGGCGATCGTGAGCCTAACGTTCCAGCAGGTCGACCAGCGCCGCGTTGACGAATTTGGCGTCGACAGGATTGAGACCTGCGCCGCCTGCCTGATGGCCCCAGATCGACGGAATGGGTCGGTATTCGGCATTGGGCATCTTCGATACCTCGTACTGGCTATCTTCGGGCGGAAAGTACAAGTCGGTTTGTCCTGGCATGACGATGGTTTTTGCCGTGATGCTCGAAAGCGCGAGGTCGAAATCGCCGTTGTAAAGCGGGTTGGCGCTGATGTCGCCGTGTTGCCAGGTCCACAGCATGGCGAGCAGGTCGTTGGCATCGCTTTCCAGAAAGCCACCTTCCCAGAACGTCACGAGGAAGTCCTCCAGCGACGCATATCCAAGCGCCGTGATCGCCAGCTTCTCGCGATAAAACGCCTGCGAAAAGCCCCAGCCCGCATAGACGCGGCCCATCGCGCGCAGGCCACGCGCAGGCGGCTTGTCGTAAAAGCCTTCTTTCCATTCTGCATCCGCGGTGAGCGCCGCCTTGACGCCCTCGAGGAAAACGAAGTTGTGCGGCGAACACCGCGCCGAGCCGCACGAGGGCAGCATGCGCTTCACCATGTCTGGATACATCGAGCCCCAGTGGTATGCCTGCAATGCACCCATCGACCAGCCGGTGACGAGTTCAAGCGTCTCGATGCCGAAAGTTTCGGTGACGAGCCGGTGCTGCAGCTTGACGTTGTCATACGCTGTCACATGCGGAAAGCGGGCCTGGTTGTAGGGCGGCGGGGTATTGCTTGGGGAGCTGGACAAGCCGTTGCCGAGCATGTCCGGAACGATGATGAAGTAGCGTGCGGGGTCGAGCGCCAGGCCGGGGCCGATCAGCCATTCGTTGTCGGCATGCTGGCCGCCGTACCAGGTCGGATAGACGATCGCATTGTCGCGCGCGGCGTTCAGGGTGCCATGCGTCTTGTAGGCAAGCCTGGCGCCACGTAGTGTCGCGCCGGATTGCAGCACAACATTGCCCATTTCGGCAATTTCGAACGTATCTGGTTCTTTCGTCATAGGTTAAACATTTGCGGAAACGGTAAACAAAAAAAGCCCGTCAACCAGGATCGGCCTGGTTGGCGGGCTTCATTGGCCGGGGCCTGCACGGACGCCTTTGTCCGCGCAGGCAAGTGATCAAGGGATTGCTGCTGTGTTTCAGCGCTTGCTGGATGCATCCGGCAGGCAACGCGAGGCGATGTCGCAAATGTCGTGCCTGCTGCCGCGACACGCGGTTAATCACGCATCAAAGCAAGTGCCGGCTTGGGGCGCAGATGGCCGCGGTGCATCTGCTTCGTGACAACGAAGCCGTCGATGTCGTGCACCACATGCGGGCGAACGCGCACCACGCACTTGCACGCGATATGAAAATGCACTGTGAGCGCCGCTAACGCCTGATGGGCTCTGATGTGATGGACGACTCCCGCTAGACGGCGAGAGATTCATGCCAAAGTGGACGGGTCATGATGTCCACGGCAAAAGGAGCGTTCATCATGAAGATAGCAACTGTTGGACTGGATCTGGCCAAAAATGTGTTCCAGCTTCACGCAGTGGATCCGCAAGGCCACCTTGTTGCGCGCAAGCAGTTGAGACGCACGGAAGTACTCCGGTATTTCGCGAAGCTCGAACCGTGCGTAGTCGGCATGGAAGCGTGTGGGTCGTCGCACTACTGGGGCCGGGGGCTCGCAAAGCGAGGGCACACTGAACCGCACCGGGTTCCCCGGAACGGTTCAGACAGGTGAAATGTTCGGGCAGAACTTCGCTGTCTGCCGCCCAGCAATTTTTACTTTCACGCTCGATCAAGATTGATCGACGATGGTTCAGCCTATGTCGACGGCAGTCGGCCAGTATGGAGTGGACGCTGCCACGCTCAGCGAGTGCCGAGGGACAGGTCGTCCGGGTGATAGCGGGAGAAGACAGCGATCGGCGCTTGAGTATGTCAGCCACCGAGTGCAGAGATCCCGGCTATGGCCGCGTCAAGAGCCGGAGAATGCGTGGATCCTGGCGCACTTCAATGGCCATGCTGATTTCAATGCGCGCAGCGTCTTCATGGGCGGGATTCAGGATGTAGTTGAAGGCGAATGGCATCACCGCGCTTGGTACCCGCAGAAGTGCAGAGGTGGCCTGCGTGAGCCACTCGGTCCCGGCTGCCTGCGTCCAGGCCTGGTCGTCACGCCAATCGGGCGGATACGCATCCTCTCCAATTTCTGCGATCGTGACACCATCGCTCACTTCGACCTTCAGCAGCTGATAGGTATCCGGCAGATCTGCGGTGCTGCTTATTTCCTGATGTACCAGCGTTTCAAGGAGGGCGCCCGCAGGATGCTCCGCGAGATAGACCACAGGTTGTCCCGCAAAATGCCACCGCCCGGGTGCACGAAGGCCGCCGACTCCTTTCAGATCGGCATAGTTACTGATTCTCCACAGGACCATCAGGCAAAGTATCCTTCGTCGATCTGGATCAGTGCGTCCTCCACCAGACGCGCCCCGTGTTCGGTGCTGGCCATCTCAAGTGCACTGCGGCCGGCGAACCGCTTTTGCGGGTTCCGTAACCAGTGCATCGCTTTCGCAGCATTTCCGAAGGTCGCTACAGTCCGCGACAGGATGCGTGCCAGCCGAATCGCCCGATCGGATTCCTCAGTCGAAAGACGTTCATGCTGTTGACGCCGATGAGTGAGGGTCCGGCGCGGGATGATGAATGCGAGTTCGTCCGCCTTCAGTCCCTGCGCCGTCAGGCGATCGATCACCTCGACGGCCACGCGTTTGCTGGCCAGCTCGGCGAGATCGGTCTCGTTACGAATGCGTGCGTCAAGCAGTTGCTCAAGCATTGCCAGCTCCGCCCGACGGGGATTTTGGGCTCCTGTTGGCACAAAGGCGATGGTGGTCATCCAAGGCTCCCATTTGGCAAAATGCCCATCTATTATAGGCATTTTGCCGGATTTCGGGGCGGGGACCTAAGTTTCTTTGGTGTTGTGTCAATTCAATTTAACATAATTCTATTTATCAACAGAACTGATGGGGTACGATGCTATAATCTGAACCCGGAAACCAACGTGATCAGGGTTGCGGGCCGCGTGGCGCCAACCGGATAATCAAGCCTCAATGGCACCGACAACGGCTGCGCAGCGCCTGCAACGCATGAGAGATGACCTGAAAAACCTCGCCACGAGTGAAGAATACCGTCGCTGGCTGTACGAGTTGAAACAGCGCGTCGAGCGTGCCCGTCAGCGTGCCGCTGCCAGCGTGAACCGTGAGCTGATCAAGCTGTACTGGCAGATCGGCAGCGAGATTCTTCAGCGGCAGCAGAACCAGGGTTGGGGCGCGGGCGTCGTCGACCAGCTTGCGCGTGACCTCAAGGCCGCGTTTCCGGACATGCGCGGGTTCTCGCCGCGCAACCTGAAGTACATGCGTGCGCTCGCACAAGCGTTTCCGCAGCCGGAATTTGTGCAACAGCCCGTTGCACAATTACCGTGGTCGCACGTTGTGACACTGCTCGACAAGCTGGACGACGTACGGCAGCGGCTTTGGTATGCGGAAAAGTCCCTTGAGCATGGCTGGTCGCGCAGCGTGCTGACCATGCAGATCGAGACGGCCGCCCATGTGCGTGCCGGCAGCGCCGTCACGAATTTCGCCGACCGGCTGCCACCTTCGCAGTCCGATCTCGCGCGCGACGCGCTGAAGGATCCGTATATCTTCGACTTCCTCGGCCTGGCCGAGAACGCCCAGGAGCGCGACATCGAGCGCGCGCTCACACAGCACATCACCCAGTTCCTGCTCGAGCTCGGCGCGGGGTTTGCGTTTGTCGGACGCCAGTACCGGCTGGAGGTCGGCGGCGACGAGTTTTTCATCGACCTGCTTTTCTACCACCTCAAGCTGCGCTGCTATGTCGTCGTCGAACTGAAAACGACACCGTTCAAGCCCGAATATGCGGGCCAGCTGAACTTCTACCTGTCCGCGATCGATGCGCAGGTCAAGGCGCCCGAGGACCAGCCGACCATCGGCCTGCTGCTGTGCAAGGAAAAGAACCGGCTCGTGGCGGAATATGCGCTGCGCTGCGCGGCGTGGCCAAGCCGATGGGCGTGGCCGAGTACCAACTCATGCGCGAGGTGCCCCCGTCGCTTAAGCCGGGCCTGCCGACCATCGATCAGATCGAGGCCGAACTGCGTCCCGACCTGCCAGACGGCAGTGCGTAAACATCATCGGGCAACGCCCGCCCACGCCGGTTTGACCAGCAGATATTAGCGCCGAAGACTGAAAAGCCGCAGCAGTTCGTTACGCAACCCGGAAATATCGAGGACATGCTGCGCGCGCGTGACCGCCACGTAGAGCAGGCGCAGCTCATCGTCGTCCGGCATCGGGCTGCCGTCGGCACCGCGCAGGCGGAAATCGTTCGCCACCCTGACCCGCTTCCATTCGAGGCCCTTCGCGCGGTGGACAGTCGAGATCACATAGTCGGCGCCGCCATCCGCCACCGAGCGCTGCGCCAGGGCCCGCAGATAGCCAGTACCGAGTTCATCGACGATCCGCACCACTGGGAGCAGGTCCTGGCCAAACGCACTGCGCGCAAACGCCTGTGCGTCGCTCCACGTCTCGAACAGCGAAAACGCCGCCGGGCGGAACGCGCGCTGGCCGGCCAGCAGCCGGTCCGCGCCATCGGCGTACGCGAGAATCTCGGCCGGACTCATCCGGATCGCCGGGCGATGTCCCGCCTCGAGTCCCGCGGCAAACTGCCAGATCGCCGTGACGTTCTTCCGGCACAGGATCGCGTCGACCGGCGGCGCTATCGCGGGATCGTCCACCAAGATCGAGCCGATGGTCGCCTGTCCCCGGATAGGCGTGCGCTCACCGAGCAGTGCGAGCAGTCGGCTGGCAAGCGCCGCAAACGTGGCGCCAAAGCGGAACGACTCCGTGAGCGCGCATTCGGGCGCGTCGATCTGCGCCATCGCATTGACCGCGCCCCGCCACTCATAGATCTGCTGGTACGGGTCGCCCACGTAGATGATCTGCGCGTGGCGCTGCCGGCCGACGACCGACAGCATGACACCGTCGCTGTCCTGCGCCTCGTCGAACAGGAGGTAGTCGGCTTCAATGCGTGGCTCTGAGAGCGCCCAGAGCTTCAGGAGCACGTCAGGCGAAACGGCACTCACCGCGCGCGGACCCGCCCTCTTCCCACAGGCGCCTGACGTAAGGCAGCAGGTAGAGGCGCAGTTGCGCGGCCACCGCATCGTCGATCTTTTCGTCGACGACGATATGCTGGACTGCCGGCTCGATGTCAGCGGACCGGCAGTACCGGTCCCGCCCATCGGCGATCATCCGCCCGATCTCGAACGGGGTGACCTCGACGGCCTTGCCCGTCACCGTTCGCACTTCCAGCGCGCCAAGCCCGTAACGTGCAGCCAGTTCATGCGGTGGCTCGCCATGAAGACTCATCCTGTTTCGCAGCGATGGGCTGACGGATGCCCACGCCAGCGAATGCATCGTCCTGGAGTCGACGTGAGGCGGGAATCGCCGGGCGGCGCTTGCTGCGATTTCACGGTTGAACGCGAGATACATGCCGCGCCGCTGGTCGAACTGTTGGGCCACGAGTTGCAGCGTGGAGGTCTTGCCCGCGCCAGCAAATGCCTTGATCTTCAGGTCCCCGGCGCCACCCGCCGCCGCGATCACGGCCTCCTGCTCCGCCGTTGGAGTAAAGGTCCTCTTCACGCGGTACCAGACCTCATGCGCGCTTGCTCCTGGCGATGTCAAATTGCTGATTCTCGCACGGCCCGCCGTCGATCGGGCGCCCGATCGACGGCAGAACACTTCCGCGTTTGACCACAGCAGACGTCCCATCTGGCGTTCCAAAAACTGACAGCGCCTGTCACGTCTCAACAAGCTCGAGCCCGTTCTCCGCACACCATTGCCTCAGCGCGCTTTCGACAGCATCGGCTTCAAACGCATACCAGCGCTCGAGAACGCCTTTACGCTCCAGCAAATCCTTGAATCGCGCATAAGCCCCCTGCCGCCGGAAAAATCCTTCGACCTGGTCGTAACACGCAGGCAATTCCTGCCCGACAAAGCGCAACGCGAGACGTCCTCCCAGATCGAGCTCGTTCTTATGCGGTATCTCAAGGTAGCGGTCGGACGTTTCAATGTCGTCAGGAAGCTCCTCGTCGAACGCGTCGCTGGAATCGGAAATCCAATAGATTTTGCCCGTATCGAGCGAGACATACGCGTTATGCTCCGTTGGTGCCCCGTAGCTGACGAAGTCGAAAGCCATAGAAAGATCGTCGTGCCTGACTGCGACCATGGCTGTCCTCCCACAGGTTGTAAGGTTCGGGCAGCCGCGTTGGCAACCGGCTCAAGGACAGGGTTGGCCCCGCGTCTTGCCGCATCGGCTACGCGACTCAAAGCTCTTCGCCCGGGTCAGCGAGATCGAGCCGGAACTGCCATCCTTCCATGCTCATCAGCATTCGCCCAAGATCGTTCCACGAGACCTGCCTGCCGTCGACCACCACAAGTGGCAAATGCCCTGCCTGCGACTCGTCCCATTCGATACGCCCGCGCACCGTGCTGTCGATGATCTGGTACTCATGAAAATCGATGTGCCTGACCGACAGTGCGCGACGAATCTTTTCGACGAGTCGCCCGAGCAGCACGAACACATCATCGTCGGCTTCGCCGATCAGCTGGAACCGGTAGCCAGCTGGAATTTCTCCGCGAAGCTCAAAGCCATCCAGAGCAATCCGGTCGCCCAGGAGGCGGAGCTGGAAATGGAACTGGTGGGACTCCCCCTGGCAGTCGATCATCCGGATGGGGTCAAGTCGCACGTTCTCGAAATCGGTGAGTCCGGTGGACTCGGCAATCCTGGCATTGAAGCACGAAGTGCAGAGCAACTCATAGCTGCCATCGCCGGAGCCGCAGTGGATGGTGTCCCAGGGCGGCGTCTGGTTGCCACATTGTTCGCATCGCTCGTGTGCCATGTCGTGCCTGCTGTAACGGTTCTTCCTGCGATTGCTGCGAGGTTGGATTCCGGTTGCCGTCTGTGCCGGCACTATTCGTCGCACGGTGCGGCAACATGCAGCCCGACGAAGCTGCGATGATGTGCGCAGGAACTGGCGAACGGATGCCGCCATTTTGACAGAGACCGCGAGCAGCGCCTAACTGGCGCCGAGCGCCTTGCGCCGCCTGACCGGTAAGGCGACACGCCATCCAGGATCGACGCGTTCGATGAGGTCATTCCCAAACGGTGGCTTCCATGAGGACGCGCTACAGGCCTGATATGCCCGGATCTCGGTAGCCGGCATCACTTCGCCCTAAAACATGGTAGACATCCGAACTAAAATTCCATCATTTCTTTTATGTCAAATTAAATAGGATTCCTAAGTACATTACTCCGATGTCGTTGGTTTGCATAAAACTGTCCCCGCTTTCTGCATAATTTTGTTCCCAGCCCTACTTCGTCGCGTGCAAATGCGGTGTCTGCATGGTCGATGTTCGCCAGCCCGTGATCAATGCGTCGAACGCCACGTTGAGCTCCCACTTCATCGCCATAACGTGCATGTGGTGAGCGGTGCGTCCCGGACCCACTCGCGGCAAACGACCGTTGGAGAAGACACAAAATGACTTCGGGCGTCTGGCTGAGGAACAAGATGCTGCAGAATTTCTTGAAGTAAATTTGTTCCCGCTGACCCGCGCTGCGGTTGTTTCACCGCAGTCTCACGGGAACAAAATTGTGCAATCCAGCGACCGATGAATTCCTTAATATTGCTCATGCCATCCCGGGCACGGCAACGTGTCGATACTAACGAAAGAACAGGTCCCGCTCCACGTGTTGCGCCCAAAACTCTTCCGCCAATACGCAACGCACACGATTTCGTAACCCGATCGGCAGTTGCTCCGCACACTGAGTGACCATGGAGCGTGGCTGAACAGACTTCCGCTGTGAATGAGGCCAGTTTTTTGCGAACGGACGAATCCTTCGCGAGGCCGCGTCGGCGACCGGTCTTCTGGCATGGGCAAGCTAGATTGCCTCGCGTACCCTGTCGCGCAGTCTGGAAAGCTGGATGTGCCGGCCGGCACGGGCCTTTTCCAGCGCCTCCGGACTGATGTCGGTGCCGAAAATCTGAAGGGTCGTGGCCTTCGCGCGGTGACCCAGGTATTCAAGCAGACAGATGGCAATCGAATACACCTCTTCCCCGGTCGCGCACCCCGGTACCCAGATCCGGAGGGTGGAACTCGTGTCACCCTCGCCCATGAAACGCGGGAAAACACTCTGGGTCAGCGCTTCGAAGGTTTCCGGGTCACGAAAGAATTCGGTGACGTGGATGAGCAGGTCCCGGCCCAACGCCAGCGTTTCCGCAGGCTCTGATTCGAGCACCGAAATATAATCGGGCAATGAAACAAGCTGGCGCAACGCCATCCGCCGGGACAATCGGCGTTGGATGGTGTCGTGCTTGTAACGGGTGAAGTCAATGTTGCATGCGCTCTGGAGCAGGCGAAAGATCGGACGCAGACTCGCTTCTGACGCATGGGCCGGCTCTTCCTTCAGACCCGGCGCCGTCGTCAACCGAGGGTTTTGCCTGATTCGCGTCATTTCTCTTGCGATTTCACGGGGCGCCAGTACTCGGTCGACGCGGCCCAGGCCAATCGCGGCGCGTGGCATGCCGTTAAAGATCGCCGATGCGTCCTGAGCGAACGTGATTCCTCCTTCAGCCTGCACCGCCTTAAGACCGAGCGCGCCGTCCGATCCGCTGCCGGAGAGAATGATGCCTATGGCGTCGGAGCCTTGGTCTCTGGCCAACGAGTCCAACAGATCATCAATTGGCATCGGCGGTCCAAGCGTTTCGTCGCGCGGTCGCAACCGGATCTGACGGTCGACCACGAACATGCGCTTATTCGCAGGAATCGTATAGAGGTGGTCCACCTGGATCGCCATGCCCTCGACGGCTTCCTGTACCGGCATGGCCACGCGTTAAGCCAGGATTTCAGGGAGTAGGCTGCGTCGGGATGGGTCGAGGTGCTGCACGATGAGAAACGCCATGCCGCTCACGGCCGGCACTTCGGACATCAGTTCGGAAACTGCTTCAAGTCCACGCGCAGACGCGCCGATGCCGACGACGGGAAACGCCGGCGGCGCTGCTTCATTTTCCGGCGTGGCAAAATTATTCATCGTGTCTCCGTTCCAGGAAAGCGTCACCATTTGCGCAACTTCGTCGCGACCTGGGCAGCCGCTACCGGCCTCCCCCGTTTGCACTGCCACTGTCGCTGTGAAGGTCTGAGTGCGTCGCCTTTCAACGAGCAAGTCCAGTGCCACTCTTAAATGCTCTGGGGATCGGCCGAGGTAGGGGCAGCAGATTCGGCAGGAGATTCCGGAAGCAGCCCGTCAAGCCGTTCCTGCCCGTCAGCCCAGGCGGCCATTGCCTGCTTGAGGATCCACCCGCGGGAGCGATCAAGGCGGGCCGCAAGCTGATGCACTTTTTCAGCCAGACATACAGGAACGTGTGCGGTGAGCACCCTCGCGGTTGCGCTGGGCACGGCGTTGCCTTTCGTTGCCTGATGAGGCAGGGCATTGGGAGAGCGAACCCGACTCGCTGCCGGATGCCCCGACACGGATAGGATCATTCTAATCGAAACGATCTGAATCGATTAACCCGGCGGCCGGCAAGGAGCCGTAAAGGCTCATTGCCCGCGACGATCGATGTACAGATTAATGTTGTGCCTTACAAAATTCAAGTTGAGGCGATTAGCCTCTGGCGCGATCGCACGGGTCGGCATGCGGTGGAGCGGCTCTAGCCTGACACGTTTTGCGCAAGCGGCCGAGGCCAGGCTCCTTATTACCGACTCGCACGTCGTCGCGCGCTGGACCATTTTTTAAATGTGATATGCCTACGCCTGGCCTCGATTCGGAACGGGCCGCCACGCGTGTCACCGCGTGGCGGCCGGCACCCGGGGGAAGCGGCAGCGACAGAATTGCCGCCTCTCAGACGGGAATCCCTAGCTCGCCTGTCCCACACCGAGGTCGGCACCCGTGGTCGGATCGGATGATGCGTCGGAAGCCGTGCGTGACGCCATTGCCTGAAGCACCCTCACATCCTTCTGGGATACGTTGACCGTGGCCATGCCGTCGCCGCCATCAACCGCGGGCTCGGGCGAGTCGACAAATTCCCACTCCGGTCCTTCGTTCCAGGGCCCGCGCGGCGCGTCGTCGCCTTTCGACATGTTGTAATACACGCTCGTGAATTCGGGCACGCCCGGCAGTTTGCCCTGCGGAAAGTTCGGCTGGATAGAATGCAACGCTTTCTCGAACGATTTCTGATGGGCAATCTCCCGCGTCATGAGAAACCCAAGCGTTTCCTTGATGCCTGGATCATCGGTGACGTTGATCAGTCGTTCGTAAACGATCTTGGCGCGCGCCTCTGCCGCTATGTTCGACCGGAGATCGGCGGTTGGATCGCCGATCGTGTCCACGTACGAGGCACACCACGGCACTCCGGCCGAATTCGTCAATGCCGGTCCGCCGCCATAGAGCAGCGCGGTCGTGTGGGAGTCGTTTCCACCGCCAGTCATTGAACGGTACAGTTCGGCCTCCGCTTCGACCGCTTCGGCAAGTTGACCTTTTGCGCTCTTGTTGAGCATCGCAACGATCGATCCGACAATTTCCAGGTGACTCATTTCCTCTGTCGCAATGTCGAAAAGCAGATCCTTGCGACCCGGATCGTCTTCGCCAATCGCCTGCGTGAAGTAGCGACACGCTGCGCCGAGTTCGCCCTGAGGCCCGCCGAACTGTTCGAGAAGAAGGTTGGCAAGACCAGGGTTGGGCGCCGCGACGCGAACCGTGTATTGCAGACGTTTGTTATGGATAAACATGGTGCTTCTCCGGTGACCGGCACGATTGAATCCTCCATCACCGTCGTTGCGCTTCATGCGCAACCATCACCCGGCATGAGTGGAGGCTTTCGCAGCCGTAGGTTAGGCCGGACAGCGGCGCGGACCTGAAGCGTCGCACCACACCCAGAGATGGGCGCCCGGTTCTCAGAGCAGAATCGCTCTGGCAAGATCGACGGCGGTATTGCCGTGCACGGCATTCGCTGCCTGGAGAGAGATTGAGCACGCGCTGTGCCTGTCTGTATTGATCGCGTTGCGCAGTCGCGCGCTCGGCGCATCTGGCGGACGTGTCGTAACTATCGACACCTGGACATCCCACGAATGACAAAGCGCAAAGCAGATTCCGCTTCGCTGGGGGACGCTCGCGGCGAAATCGTCTGCAAAGCTCAATTCGACATGAGCGTTGCCACGCAATTGGTTGCCAGCCCAACTTAGGGCGCGTCGGGAACAGCCGTTGCGCGGATCAGATGTCATGGGCACAAGCAAACCCGTGTTCAATCCCACCGATCGTCAACGTTACGGGCCAACCATGAAAGTCCTTACCACGCAGAGCGGATTACCCCGTCTTTCCTGGGGCTCCGTGATCGCGGGTGTCATCCTCTCGCTGATTGTCTATCTGATGCTCAGCGTGCTTGGCGCAGCAATCGGCACGTCGGCTCTCTCCCCTATTTCACGACCCAATCCTTTGCAAGGGTTTGGCTTCGGCTCTGGCGCTTATCTGATCGTGATGACCGTTATCGCCGTCTTCATTGGTTCTTATTTTGCGGGACGCTGCGCGCCTGTGCTCGGGTGGCTCCACGGACTGCTCGCGTGGGCGGTCATGATTCTGATGGTTATCTACGGAGCGACGTCTCTGGTCGGAAGCGCGGTGAGCGCGGCCGGAAGTGTTGCATCGAGCAGCGCGACGGTCGGCGCAGCGGCCAACCCATCCAATCCTGCCGGCGCCATGGCGGGATCGTTGACGCAGCGCGTTCAAGGCGCAATCGCCTCCGCGACGGCCGAGGCGCCAAGTCCGCAAGCTGACGCTGACGCAAGGCAGGCGGCGGACACTGCCGCGCGGAACGTGGCGCGCGCCTCGTGGTTTTCGTTTGCAGCGCTCGTTGTGGGCGCAATTATCTCGATCGTGTCGGGTCATGCCGGGTTTCGCCACCAGCCGCCCTTCGAGGAAGCGGGCGGCGCATCGACAGACGATCCTCTCGTGCGCCGCAACGCCACACGCGTTGTGCCCGGCCGGCCGGTTGCCTGATCGGTCGAATTGACCATTTGCAGGAGTCGCCATGACCGACAGCAACGAAACTCCCGACGCGTGCGCCTTAACCGCCGGAACTCAAAGCGTGACCGCGACTGAGCAGCGACTGCATGTTGGCGTGTCGGAGCATGAAACTGCGAGCGTGCGCGTTCACACGATCGTTCATAAGGATCTGCAGGACATTCCCGTCGTACTGAAACGTCGTCTCGTCTCAATACATCGCGTTCCGGTCAACCGGTGGGTAGATACCGAGTTCGAGCCGGTTCGGAACGGCAATCAATTGATTGTGCCCGTCTTCGAATATGTGCCGGTGACCGAATTGAAGCTGATGCTGAAAGAAGAGATTCATATCGTTGTTGAAGAAACAGAAGAAACGAGCGTGCATCAGGCCGAGGTGCAGCGGCAGGAAGTTGTGGTGGAACGGCGAACCGGAACAGAAGGAGACTGGATCGCGCAACCCGCGGCGCCGTCCTCCCAAGATGGTGAGCAGTCGACGTTTTGAGAGCAGGCATACATCCTGGCTGAAGTTTGGCCACTCACCATCTTGGAGTATCACAATGTCACAAGTTCTTGTAGGTGTATTCGACTCGTTCGAGCAGGCTGAACATGCCATCGTGCGGCTCACGCAGGCGGGGATCCCGAGAAGCGACATGGAAATTCATGCCAACGGCCAGACGGAGGATGCGCTAGCGGTCGATAGCCCTGTCGAGCAACAGCCCGCGGTTACAACCGACGAATCTTCCAGCAAAATCGGCCGCTTTTTCAGCAACCTGTTTGGCCACGACGAACCGCCGGCGGAAGTCGGTCATTACCAGGAAGCGGTGCGCCGCGGCGGCGCTGTGCTGACCGTCACGGTACTCGACGAAACGCAAGTATCGACAGTCCGGTCTGCCCTGCATGAAGCGGGAGCGGTTGATATCGACGAACGCGTGACCCAGTGGCAAAACGCCGGTTATCAAGGCTACGATCCGAGCGCCGCGCGGTACTCGGCTGACGAGACTGCGGCCGAGCGGCAGTCGTTTGCGGTCGTGCGCGAGTCGCTTGATGTCGGCAAGCGCGAAGTGCAGACCGGTGGCGTGCGCGTCTATTCCCACGCGACCGAAACGCCCGTGAGCGAAGCCGTCAGCTTGCGTGAGGAACATGCCACGGTTGACAGGCATCCCGTGGACCGCATCGCGACAGCGGAAGACCTCAAGGCCCGCTCGGTTGAAGTGCTGGAAACGGCCGAGCACGCCGTCGTGGCGAAGACTGCTCATGTGGTGGAAGAAGTCACAGTGGGCAAGAAGGCTTCGGAGCGTACAGAGACCATCCATGAGACGCTTAAAGGCACGGAGGTGGAGGTGGAACGCCTGGATGGCGAGGCGACTGGCGCACCTGCCATTCCGGCAAACGTCCCGCCGGCCACGCGTGCGTAAAGAAAAACTCCTGTCCCGCCGGCAAGTCGCCGCCGGCGGGACCACACGCCAATTTCCCCTGAATGAGTCCACCATGAAAAATCCATGGGTTAAAAAGAATCCTTTCCTCAGCATGTGGCTGAGTGGCGCAAACAGCGTGGCGGGAGCCGCGCGAGGCCACGCAGCGGCAGCGGCGAAACGCGGAGCCACTGCATTCTGGTCAGCCGCTTTGACGCCACCAAAGCCGAAGAAGAAAAAGCCACGGCGTTGAGCGGACACCAGTGACACCGGCGGTATTTCTGCGCCCGCCGGGCGCAGAACTGTGGAGAGCATCATGGCCTTACGTACCTTTACTCGCGTCACCTGCCCATGCGGGCATCACGGCTCGATCGTCGAGAGCAGATATGACGAGGGTGAAACGCATTGGTATCTCGCGACGCTACGCGAACTGTCTCACAACGGCAGTTACGACGGCCTCGATCCTCTTTTCTCGGAGACGACTCCATCGTGCCCAGCTTGCGGGCGATCGCTAGGACCGGAACACGCAACGGACAAAGAGAGCATTGCCGCGAGCGCCGTCGTCTCCCCCTGAGATGAAGAGCCGCGCATGGACCCCGTTGAATGTTGCGGCGGCGACCTTGTTTCCATGATGCAGCGGGATGCGCAGCGTTGCCGACAACGGCCGGCGCGCGACCGGGACGACGAACAACTTCGAACGCTACGAACGAGCGTTTCCGAAGAGTCAGATTTCGAGCGCCTCGAGGCGCCTGGCTTTTGCCGTCACGCGACCATGAATTGGAGTCAGCCCACCCCGCATTACTTGGGCCGCCGCCCCGACAAACTGGACCGGGTCGATCGCTGATGCGGCCGCTATTTTAACGGCGGAGTGGTTTTCTTCCCGATCACGGCGCTCATGATACTTATGGCGATGAAAGCGGAAAAATCATGGGCAGCTTTCTCATGCCGGTGCACCTACGTATCATCGGCCGAATGGCAACCGTCGCAATGGGCGCTGCTACGCCCGCGATGTTCTGCTTCATGCCTCGTCCCATGAGTCCGTCGCCATGAAATCGCTATTTTTCAAACTGGGTCCAACTATTGCGCAGCTTCTGGAACGGTGTCGCGCCTGTCGAGTCCACGCTTGCCGACGCCGGTATCTGACTTCGCGCGTGGGCATTTTTCCCGTGACCGGGACGGTCTCACTTGGAGGAATAGACAATGGAAACGACGAATATCGATGGAATGCGGGAGGCTGCCGGCGATGTACAGCGGGCTGCCGCAAATCTACTGAACGACGGCGGTGCGCAGATCGGTGCCGCGGCGAGTGAACTAGGCGGCAAAGCGCGGCAACTCTACGCCGATTTTGCGGAGGTAGTACGCGAGTCCACCGTCGAAAAGCCTGTTGCGGCGCTGGCGATTGCGGCGGGCGTGGGCTTCATTCTCGGCGCGCTGCACGCGGCGAATCGCTCGAGGTCGAATCAGGTGCGCGGCGACTGGAGAGACCGGGAATAACGCAATACCGCAGTGACTTCGACGCGACCGGAGTCGTCCAGGCGACAAGGGGTCGCGCCGATCGTCACGATGCTTCAATAACAAGCCAGCTCCGAGGAGTCCCGCGATGTCCGTACATTCGAAAGTAGCGCAATGGCAAAATGCCGGCAGATTCTGTGTTGAACGAGCCACTGACTATAGCGATCTCCTCGGCATCGGAATTGAACAGACCAGAAAATCTGTCGTGCGCGAGTTGAGCGCACTGGTTGCCTTGACCGTCGCCGGCCTTTTTTCTCTTTCGTTTGCGTGCCTGGCGATCATCGCGACGGCGTGGGGAACGCCTTATTTTCTTCAGGTCGTATGGGGTGTTGCCGCGTCGTGGCTGCTGGTCTCGTTTGTTTCCATGTTCATCGTTCGTTCCCAGAAACCCGCCCGGTCGCTCCGTGTCCTTCAGACGGAGATCCGCAGCGACCTCGACACCTTGAAAGAGGCGCTCAAATGACCCGCACACCTGGTGATAGAGAGATTGAAACCGCAATTCTGACGCGCATGGCAGACTCACGCGCGACGCTGCTTGCAGCGAACAGAACCTCATCCGCAGTCCCGGCCATCAGAAAACAATGGAGATTGCCCGCGAACAGCCTGATCGATGCGCTGGCCGACGCGCCGCACGTCGCACTACTGCTGGCATTATGTGTGGGTGCAATCGTTATCGGGCCTCGCCGGACGATTGGCATTGTGGGGCGCTCGGGCGTGACGGCCTTGCTAAAAAGCGCTCCCCGGAAGGTGCTGCTCGACGCGAAATGAATAATGGCTGTACTCCTTGACTGGGCGCGACCGAAATGTGGTCAGCCGGGTTAAGCAGACGAACGCTTTCTGAAACTTTGCCTCCCCGGCCAAAGTATCAAGCAGCTATCAAGCCGCGCACCAGTTTCAACCCACCGAACGCGACTCTCGCGGAGAAACTGCGTCCACACGCCCAATTCGCCTCAGCGATTATTCAAACACTACGACCTGTCGAATCGCCTTTCCTTCGTGGAGCAGATCGAAGCCATGATTGATTTCATCTAGCGTCAGACGGCCGGTGAGTAGTTTGTTGACCGGCAACCTGCCCTGCATGTAAAGATCGATGTAATGGGGAATGTCGCGCGCCGGCACGCACGTGCCGATATAGCTGCCTTTCAGTGTGCGCTCTTCAGCGACCAGGCTCACTGCCGGCAGCGGCCATAGCGCGGTAGACGGCGGCAGGCCCGCGGTGACGGTCGACCCACCGCGACGGGTAATGCGATAAGCGAGATCCAGAGCGCGAATGGCGCCGGCGAATTCGAAGGCAAACTCAACCCCACCTGAGCTCAACGCCCGAATCTGCTCGACGGCGTCATCGTGGCCCGCGTTCACCGTGTGCGTAGCGCCGAGGGCGCGCGCCTGCTCCAGTTTCGCATCGGACAGGTCGACCGCGATGATCTGGCGAGCGCCGGCCGCCTGCGCACCGATCAGAGCCGCCAGGCCCACACCTCCCAGACCGACCACGGCAACAGAAGCGCCTACACGGACTTGCGCCGTATTCACCACCGCGCCGACGCCCGTGAGCACGGCGCATCCGAATAGCGCGGCTTCGTCGAGCGGCACACTGGCATCGATCCTGACAACCGAGCGCCGCGATACGGTCGCATATTCCGCAAACACCGAACATCCCAGGTGGTGGTTCAATGTCTCGCCATCACGCGTAAGGCGACGCCCACCAGAGAGCAGCGTGCCCGCGCCGTTCGCCGCGGCGCCCGGCTCGCACAAGGCGGGGCGCCCCTCGGCGCAAGGTGCGCAGTGACCACAACTCGGCACAAAGACCACCACGACATGATCGCCAATCTGAAGATCGGTCACGCCGGCCCCCAGTTCGGTGACGACGCCGGCAGCCTCATGTCCGAGTGCCATCGGCATGGGGCGTGGCCGATCGCCATTAATGACGGACAGATCAGAGTGACACAGCCCCGCAGCGGCGATCCTGATAAGCACTTCATCAGGCCCCGGCGGCGCAAGCTCAACCTCGTCGATACGCAATGGACGGGAAACGGCATACGGATACGCTGCGCCCATTGTTTCCAGCACTGCTGCCTTGATCTTCATTACGCGACCTCCATGACCCGATTGCCCAGTTCCTCGACAAAAACGCGGACGTTTTCCGAGTAATCCACCGGGACGATAACCAGTTGTACCCCGCCTTCGCTGAAGGCGCTCTCCAACGCCGGAGCCAGCGCCTCCGCCGTTTCGATGCGCCTGCCTTTTGCGCCG
This sequence comes from Paraburkholderia sp. FT54, assembly GCF_031585635.1. Taxonomy (NCBI): domain Bacteria; kingdom Pseudomonadati; phylum Pseudomonadota; class Betaproteobacteria; order Burkholderiales; family Burkholderiaceae; genus Paraburkholderia; species Paraburkholderia sp. FT54. Next base: position 162,269 of record NZ_CP134198.1, read on the forward strand.
TACGCATCCGCATATTTGACGAAATCGGGGTTGCCGAACGTCAGCCCCCAGTCCGCGAACTTGTCGACGGCCTGCTTCCAGCGAATCATCCCGTAGGCATCGTCCTGAATGATCAGCACGACGAGATTGAGCTTCAATCTCACCGCCGTCTCGAGTTCCTGCGAGTTCATCATGAAGCCGCCGTCACCGCAAACAGCCATGACACGACGATCCGGATAAAGAATCGCGGCCATCATCGCCGATGGCAAACCCGCCCCCATGGTTGCCAGCGCATTGTCGAGCAATAGCGTATTCGCGCTACGGGTTCTGTAACACCGCGCGAACCAGAGTTTGTACATGCCATTGTCGAGCGCAACGATGCCGTCGGCCGGCATGATCTTCCTCACGTCGTGAACGATGCGTTGCGGAGTCAACGGAAAGCGCGACTCTTCCGCCCGTCCCAGCGTGCGTCTCAGGATATCTTCGCGCAGCGGCGCCAACGCCGCCGCGTGCGGCAGGTTTCCCTCCAGCAGATCGGCCAGGCGCGCAAGGCTCAAACCGAGATCTCCGACCACTTCCGCGTGCGGGAAGAACACCTGCTCGACATTGGCCGGCGTATATCCGACGTGAATCACCATGGGCCCGCCGGGCCCCATGATGAAAGGCGGCTTCTCGACCGTGTCGTGGCCGATGGCGAGGATCAGGTCGGCGCGGTCGATCGCCTCGTGCAGGTAGTCGCGTTCGCTCAACGCCGCCGTGCCCATCCAGAGTTCGGACGCCTCTTCGCGACCGATCGCGGACACGGTTCCCTTGCCCATTTGCGTGTTGAAGTACGGCATGCCCGTGCGCCGGATGAAGTCGGTCAACTGCCCGGCAAGACGGGGGCGGTTGCTGGCCGCGCCGAACATGACCAATGGACGCCTCGCGCCCTGCAGCAAGGCAGCAGCCTGCTCGATTGCTGCCTGCCCGGCGACCGGCAGGTCGACCGCATGCAATGGAATCAACGGGACGTCGCCGCCTACCTCCGAGCCGGCCACGTCTTCCGGCAACTCGAGATGCACCGGCCCCGGCCGCTCTTGCGCAGCCAGCCGGAATGCCTCGCGCACCACGGTCGGAATGCTGGCGCCGTTGACAATCTGCCGGGACGCCTTGGTGAGGGGTTTCATCGTCGCGACTATATCGACAATCTGAAAGCGGGCCTGGCGCGCTGTCATGATGGCTTTCTGTCCGGTGATCAGTACCATCGGCATCGCACCCAGATGAGCGTAAGCCGCGCCTGTCACGAGATTCAGCGCGCCAGGGCCGAGCGTGGCCATACAAACACCGGGCTTTCCGGTCAGGCGGCCATGAGTAGCCGCCATGAAGGCCGCTGACTGTTCATGGCGAGTCACGACGAGCTCGATGCCCGAGTGCCGCAACGAATCCAGGACGTCGAGATTTTCCTCGCCGGGCACGGCAAAGATGCGTTCGACACCTTCATTCTCCAGGGCCTTGACGAACAGGTCTGATGCTTTCACAAATGGACTCCTTGTTTCTTCAATACGCGACCAGACATTTCAGAACGGCTGGTGGCGTCGGCGTGGGAACTGGAGCACGCCGTCGCCGACAGCTTCGTTATGCTCCGTCGCGAACGCCATGGCGTCGGCATGCGTTTCACAGACATGGGATGCACAAGTCGCGTCGCGGAAAGCCGCGCGCAGCTTTGCTCGCATGAACGCGCAGCTGGTAAAGCGGCTCACCGACTTGTAGTACCGCGATTGCAGCCGTGCGGCCATTTCAAAGTACTGATCGGCGACTACGTGGTCCAGTCTGAATCCGTCATAGTTGACGATTAGCGAGACTTTCCGGCCGATGGGTTGGCAGAATGCCTCTAACACGCGGCGCACACTTTCAATGTCGCTATGGGAGCGAACCGCCATCCCTTCGAAATTTGCAAACAGGGTGTTTTGCTCTCCTTTGTAGCTGAGCCTGCGAGCGAATTGCGAATCAAGCAACACGGTTGCCAGATTCATCAGTTGCGGCAGGAAGATCCGTGAATTCATGGGTCGTGGACTCGACACGATCGGGGCAAAGTCCATGTGCGGAAGAATGTCCCGATCGACGTCAATGCCCGGCGCGACTTCCGTCAACTCGAGCCCTTCTGACGTTAGCCGGAACACACAACGTTCCGTCACATAGAGCACGGGCTGGCCGCGTTCAGCAGCCAGTCGTCCGTTGAAGGTGATCTGCTCGACCGACTCGACCAGTTTCTTTTGTGAGCCTTCCGTGACGATCCGAAGACGCCCCGCATCCACCGCAACTTCAAGGCCTCCCGCCGTGAACGCTCCGGCAAATACCACTCGCGAAGCGTTCTGACTGATATTAATGAAGCCGCCGGCACCAGCCAGGCGTGGACCAAAACGGCTGACGTTGACGTTTCCGCTTCGGTCGATTTGTGCCATACCGAGGCACGCGAGATCCAGGCCGCCGCCATCGTAGAAATCGAACTGCTGGTTCTGGTGAAGCAGCGCATCCATGTTGACGGCTGCGCCGAAGTCGAGGCCGCCCTGCGGCACGCCGCCGATGATCCCAGGTTCGGCGGTCAAGGTCAGATGGTTCAGCAGACGCTCCTCCGCGGCGACTGCGCCAACGACCTCCGGAACGCCGATACCCAGGTTGATCACGCCCTCAAGCGGAAGTTCGAACGCGCAGCGACGCGCCATCACCTTCCGCTCGTCGAGCAGCGGACATGCGTTCGCGCCGGCTGACATCCTGATCTCGCTGGAAAATGCCGGGTTATAGGCCGTCCCGTAAGTCTGCGGCTGCGCGTCGGGCGACGCGACTACAACCCGGTCGACGAAAATGCCCGGAACCACGACGGCGCGCGGGTCGAGTGTTCCGCTCGCCGCGATCCTCTCCACCTGCGCGATGACGAGGCCATTTGAATTGTGAACGGCCATCGCGATTGCCTGCGCATCGAGCACCAGCGCTTCGCGTTCCATCGTGATATTGCCTTGTGGATCGGCCGTTGTGCCGCGAATCAGCGCGACGTTCAGCGGAAAGACCTTGTATAAAAGCCAGGTTTTGCCATCGAGATCGATCGTGCTGACCAGATCCTCGGTTGTCCTCGCATTGATCTTCCCGCCCGCCTGACGCGGATCGACGAAGGTGCCCAATCCAACTTGAGTGAGCGTGCCTGCCCTGTGGGCCGCGATGTCACGGTACAGATGCGACATCGTTCCAAGCGGCAGGTTGTAGGCCTCGATCAGATTCTCGGTCGCCATTCGGGCAAGCTTTGGCACTAACGACCAATGGCCGCCAATGGCGCGTTTGACCAATCCCTCCAGAGCGACCCGGTTGAGCCCGCGGTCTTTGCCGTCGCCCGGCGCCGCCGCGAACACCAGCGTCAGATCGCGTGGGAAACCGGATTCAGTGAAACGCCGGGCCAACGCTGTGATCAATTCGTCCGGCGTACCGATGCCGACAAAGCCAGAACAGCAGACAGCGTCGCCGTCGCGGATCAATCCGATGGCGTCGTCAGCGGTGACAATCTTGTCTTGCATAGTGCTCGCCTAAGAGGTGAGTTCGCGGCGCGCGCCGCCCCGGCATCACCGATGAAACGGACGCGCGATCGGCGCGGGCGACGCTTGCGACTTCGATGCCCGTCATCCTGCGCGTCCGGCTGGTCGACAGTCTTTCAACGTCACATGCACCAGGAACGGCAAATGGCTCTTCGCGAGCGGATGAAGGCGGCAAAGGTCTGCCGCCAGCCTGGGCCACCCACGTGGCGCGCAATACCCGAACGTGCGCAACGCTGCTATCTCCGACGACCAGCCGTGCAGACGCGTCTCCACCTCGTCGCCGTTGATGCCCCATGGCATCGGCGGCAAACGGTAACGCGGCGTTGTCATGACACCCCATTGGGTGAGCCCGGAAAACCAGCGCGGGATCGCGTCGAATGCAATCTCGGCGCCCGGAAAGCGCTCGGCGATCCGGACAAAAAGACGTCTTACCGCATCTGGCTGGAGATACATGAACAGCCCTTGCGCAACGACAAAAACATCGGCGCCGGCTTTGATCCCGTTCGCCCAGTCCGGCTCGAAAACACTTGCAGCGATACAGCGAAAGCGCCGCGACGAAGGTAAGAATCGCTCACGTAATTCAATCGCCGGTGGCAAGTCGACCGTGAGCCAGGTCATGTGGCCGTTATCTACACGATGAGCCTGTGTTTCAAGCCCTTCCCCCAGCGATATGACCATGCCTTTCGGATGCCGGTCGAGCCAGTCTTTCAGAAGACGATCGATTTCCGCCGCTCGCGCAGAGAAGGAGCCGACGGGCTGGCCGAAGTGACCCGCGAAATCATAGTCAATGGCGTCGCAGATGCGCACGCTATGCGGATCGACGAGAATGGCGTCGGCGCGGCGCGATTCGCAGGCCCGGTCGTAGAGCGTCCACAGCATCGTTTCCGATACACCCTCCAGTCGCGAAGGGATCCGGGCTATTTCCTGATCACGCCGCTTACGTGACGCAGGAGGCGCTTTCGCACGCTGCCGCCCTATGGCGGCGGTCATCCCGCGCCCAGGCGTCTTGCATTCGCGGTGGCACGGCCATGAATCGGTGCGAGCATTTCCCGGACCAGAGAGGTCATTGAACTTGCCAGATACAAAGGGTTCGACGGAGACTGAACGACGGTCGTCAAGAGGCTCGGCTGATGTTCAGACCCTGGCGTGGCCGGACCCCTCGAGGCAAATCCGGTCGGTGCCGCTGACATCGCGCCGATGAGATTGCAGGTATCGCGAGTGAACTCGACGGCCAGTTTGATAAGCCCCGAGTTCATCGCCCCTATCGATTCGGTTGTGGCCTCGCATTTTTCAATGCCCATGATGCTGAACTCAGCCCGGTCACGCGGACTGGGCACCGGACCCGCCAATGCCATCCGCACAGTGCGCAGGCGCACCACTTGCGCCGTTGCATTGAGCAGTTCACAAACCTCGGCAAAGAGACACAACCAGTTGCAGGAGACGTCGAGAGCGGGTCTATGGCGTGACGAAACAGGTGTCATGCTGTCCATATAAAGATCCATTTGGTATGGATGCCTAAAAATGTTGAATTTTGCGTGGGCGCGAAATATGCCAACACGGCCTTCAAGGTTTATTTAGAGGGGCAAATACGTTCACGACCCTCCGGCGCTCAGCCGCACGGTTCCAGCAAGACAATGTCGAAAATGCGAAGGGGCGCAACGGTAAAGCGAGTGACATAACCAGAAGCATACTGACGAGGGTCTCGCGTTGCTCCGCGACATCCAATGAGCCCAGCATAAGCGGATAAATGCTGCACCGCAACACTTCATTTAAAGCCGGCCACCGAGCGATTTTTGTTCGACAAATCAGGCATGCGTGTTGCGCACGCCGCATGCTCAATACCCACGGGTGATTACACGCCGCGAGTTATCGACTTACTTCCCGTCTGCCGAGGAAATCCAATAATTAAAAGCGAATTTTTCGGACTCTTTATGAGCGGGTACGTCACCAGGCACAGCGCATGAACGGAATTTTCGTGTCCTCGTCAGCCTTGTCGGCAGCATGGTCGCTATCAGACAGGCTCGATTCAATCGGTCAGACAGGCTCGATTCAATCGGTCGCGTTGGCAAGGCCCGCTCCTTGCGAAGATGATTCGTACGCTACCGCCGACCGACGTGCCGAGTCTGTGTCACGCCTCGTCAGTCAGGCCCGTACACACCGGATAGCAACACGCAATTCGAAGATTTCGAGACCCAATTGGCAGTGCTGGTTCAGAGTGCTGGACCCGCGACGGTGGCGGAACTGACTGCACGATCATCGCGTACTGGAACGGGGAACGCGTGATCTACGCTAACGTTGATACGGAGGGAACCGGCAGGCCGATTGGCCCGTGCGCGCCGGACGCGCGCTGGTGGCAGGAGTGGAAGGACTGGCTCGCAGACTGGCTGACCGATCCTGTTCTAGGCGTACGCCACGACCTGCCCGACGAATCGTGAGTTTTCGCGGGAGTGGGGTTGCTATGAAGCTTAGCGCGATCGACCCTTCACGATGTGAGTCCGTCGACCGTCGACGATGCCGGCCCGCTGCATTCGGGGACTCGGTTCCGCCCCGCTCCGCAAATGGTTCTTCATTTCGCGAAGCAGGCTGATGTCAATACACTGGCTGAAATTGTCGTTCTGGGGATCAGCGGCTGATTCCCCGACATATTGATGACAGGCCTCAACCGCTTCGTTACTTCGGACGCTGGTCGGCGACGGTCTTTACTGACGGCCATTTTGCCTTGAACGGCTGAGTCCGCTGTTGACGTCGCTGTTCGCGCCGCTATTTGTGCCCATATTTAACCCGTTGGTCTTCCCGCTACTGGAACGGGTGGCCGCAGAACTGTTCGAGCCGGAACCAGCAGCAGGCCCCGCCTCCGCTTCGGTACGCGCCTCCCCCGGCGAACCGTAGTCCTCCTGATCCAGGGCCTGCACGGAGCCCCCGCCGGGTGTTGGACTCCGCGACGCGTCATTGCCCGCACGCGCGCTTGCTGCGCACGACAATACGATGACGAGAGCTAACGCAACGAACGACTGAGTCCCATGTTTCATCACTTACCCCAAGAGACTGCACTTCCAGGCAGGCGGCTGCCTTCCCATGAATGAGGCGACGCAAACTCCGTGCCGCCCGCCGGTGATTCGTCACCATCGCAGGGCATCCGAACACGGCTTTTGCATGGATACCGTCATCGATACCTTGTAGTTTTTTGGACTCGTCACTGTGGTCGGACGCACGGTGAACGCCGACTAAGCATCTGACTGCTTGCGCTGCCGCAACGCATGCTATGGAGCCCATACGAGAGACTGCCGACACGAGCCTGTTAAGCACGGAGACATTTAGCGGCTGAGCCCATCGCGCAACGAGATGGCTTGAGAAGCCCATCGGACCTAAAAGACCGGGCGGCAGCCGTTAACAAGTAAGGGATTTAACTAGCGGGTTTGCAGAAAGAAGCGAGCCCGGGAGTGGTGCCAGTCATAGCCCCGCCGGGACGCACAACTATCGAATCGACTTCGAGCCGGCCTCGCCTATGACGCGGCGCGGTTCACCAGATGCTCGACCATACGTTGGGCTGCCGGCTGAAGTGCATCGAAATCCCGGAAGCACACCACGAATCTGCGTTGCGCCCATGGGTCCGTGAGTGGGATCGTCTCCACGTCGAGGATTCGCGCATACGCTTCGCCTACCTCCGTACTCAATGCCCGTACTGCTCGAGCTGACGCCTCGAAAACCGCGCTTACGGCCATAGCGAATGATCCACTAGAGGGATTTACCCGCTCAAAATGCTGTGTCCCATCGAGCAACGATGACGAAGCTAGTCTGTGCCGCTTGTCCTCAAGGTCGTTCGAATTCAGTTTGGCCAGAGCACTCTCTCTGTATTTCAGCAGATACAGTCTAATCGAAGAAAACTCTCCAGCCTTGGGTTGCTACCTTGGTAATGACAGTCAAATTTTGATCCAAGGTGTTGCAGATAAAACATTTAAATACTTCAGTGGCATGGATTTTCTTGCTAAGAACGTGATCATTGCATATTCGAACAAAGTAGGAAATCCACGCTCATTATGCGAGGTCGAGCGGCGCAAAACGTCACCGACAACGGGGTTTTGAATTACATTGCCCAAGACCGGCAGAATTTATTTGATGAACATTCGCCCAAGTATGCATTTAGCCGGATGCACATGGTAGTAACTCCATGTGCGTCACTAGCAGGAGGAAGAAGGAAGCCAGATAATCAACTGTTATTGGCGGCAGTTAATGGGGATTTGACCGAAGCTAAATACTTGCTGTAAAGGGGCCGATCCCAATGTAACTGGCTTCCCTTGGACAGAAAGTTCCGTTCTATCATTCAGCATACGGGAGCGACATGAACCCGTCGCACGGTTGCTAATAGACCGCGGAGCAGACATCACCCGTCGGGATTCGAGCGGAAAGACGATTTTGTTCGATGCTGCAAAGTATTCAAGTTCTGCCTTCGTTCGATATTTGGTTAAGCGCCGCGTCGACGTGAATGCGAAAAGTGCGACCGGCGATACGCCTCTCATGACCGCTGCAGAGGCCTGCAAGCCCCAAATAGTTAAACTGCTGTTGTATAGTGGTGCAGATCACACGACTAGGAATCAGTTTGGCTTGAGCGCGGCATATATGGGCGGCGGTTGCAAGGAAGTGGCTGCTTTACTTCGCTAACCAAGCGTCGGCGGCGCTTATATACGTAGTTTCGGTGCAGCCTCAATTACGAGGCTTCAATCGCCGATATCGTTGAGGCGATTGGTTTTGTTCGGAGACTCGCGTCGCCGCTGGTTCAACGGCCGCTTGATGCGCGCGAAGCGGTCGCGCGAATGTCCAGACGGTGGCGTAGGCGAATCTCGCTTGTTGGCCGAACCCTGCCCGATGTCCCGCACACGTGAACTCGTAGGCCGTGCATCGCGTGTCAGACCGCAGTCGACGGATGTTGTTTGCAAGGACTTCGCCCGAGAGTCAAGATCGGGGTTCGATTTTTTTGACGCTTGCAGACACTTGACGCGCACATGCAGGTGGGCCGGTTGGCGTAGTCATTTCATTTTCCTCAAATCGGCTGCTGCTGTCGCGTCGAAGCAATACCAGGAACAGACTGCGTCTTTGCAAACGGCCTTGTTGCCCGAAACGTATCGGGCGGCCATGATATGAGCCGCCCAGGAGAACCCCATTTGAAAACCGGCGAACAGGCATGAGGCAGTAAGCCTCATGCGGTAGCGACTCGCCAACAGCATCCTCGGGTTCTTCTCCTGTTCGGTCCGACCTCGTCTTGCTATCGCGTCGAGCAGTAGTTGAGTTATGCTGAAATCAGGTCAGGTGGTAGCGGGCGGTAACGGCGGATGCATCGGGTGGCGTTGCCAGGCATCGGCATCGTAGCGTTCGTCCCTGGCGAGCATCGCCCATAGCATTCGGGCATGCTTGTTTGCAATCGCAATCAGCGTTTTGTGATAGCCCTTGCGTTCATGGAGTTGCCTGATCCATCGTTGCAGGCGGCTTGCGTGCGTGGGATCGGCACGCAGCGCCGACTGCAACGTACTTCGGGCACCCTGAACGAGCAGAGTGCGCAGATAGACATTGCCGCGCAGGCTGATATGTCCGAGCCGTGTCCTGCCGCCCGAGCTGTGCTGGCGAGGCGTCAGGCCAAGCCAGGCACCGAACTGTCTGCCATTTCTGAAGACCTTCGCGTCGGGCACCGTGGCGGCCAGCGCGCTTGAGGTCACCGGACCGACGCCGAGCAGTTCGCTGGCGCGTCTTGCAACGTCACTGCTTCTGGCGTGAGCGGCGATCTGCTGGTCGCAGCGGGCGAGCCGCAGGTTTAGCGCGGCCAGCTGTTCGCGCACCTCCAGCAGCATCGCACGCACCGGGTCAGGCAGCCTGGTGTCTTCGATCAGGATCGGCAACGCGCTGAAAAAACGGTCCGCAGAACGAGCAATTACCACACCGAATTCTGCCAGCAGCCCGCGCGTGCGGTTCAGCAATGCTGTCCGTTCCTCCTGCCAGCCATTACGCACGCTATGCCAGGCCAGGATCGCCTGCTGCTCGACGGATTTGATCGCTACAAAACGCATCGTCGGCTGCCGCGCCGCAACGGCGATGGCCTCAGCATCGGCCGCATCATTCTTGCCACCGGGCCTGAACGGCTTGACGAACTCGGCTGGAATAAGCCGGGCCGTGTGACCACGCGCGGCGAACCAGCGCCCCCAGTGATGGGATGAACCACAGGCCTCCATCGCGACGCGGCACGGGGATAGCTGTTCAGCCCATCGGATGAACGCCTCGCGTCGCAGCACGCGTCGCTGCAGCACCGCGCCCGTGACGTCGAGCACGCAGATCGCGAACACATCCTTTGCCAGGTCGATTCCGACGGTAGTAAGCTGGTCCATGACTTCCCCTCCTGTTCAGATTGATGGCTGACACCTCAATCCTGGCACTCGATGCCGTGCGACTTCAACGTCGCCTCAGGTTGGGGAAGTCCCTCACATTTGAAAAAGTCGCTTCGTGATTTTTTCCGTTCGCTCGCGCAAAAATCGACCTCTCAGATCGACCTACAAGCCGCGCGCGACCATCGGTCAAGGGTACGAAGACCCCCGAAACCTGCACACGAGAGACCGACTGCGACTTTTTCAACAACATCGACCCGGAGCAGTCAATGGTGTTCACCGACTGCGCCCATCCGGCATCCGCGCTGGAATTGATCTGCGCGTACGGCATCACAAGTGCTATTTGTGACGGGGCAGGCGCACAGAGAACACTGTTTCTGTCTCGTCCGACCGCACGTTAACCTCGCCCCCGTGGGCCTTGGCAATCTCGCGGGCGATATACAGCCCGAGCCCCAGACTGCCGTCGGCATTGCCGCCTTTATTTTGCGGGCCACGCTGGAGCGGATCAAAGATGCGCTCAAGGGCCGAGCACTCAATGGCAGCTCCATTGTTTTTCACCTCCAGCCGGATATCCGAACCCTCGTCGGTTACCGTTACAGCCACCGGCCGGTCATCCGCTCCGTACTTAATCGCATTCAGAACCAGATTGCCAAGCAACTGCTGCAAACGCCGGCCGTCCCAAACACCCGTGCACTCATCTGCCACGTCCAGATCAACCTGACGGTCCGGATACGCTGCCCGCAACTGGTCAATCTCGTCGGCAAAAATCTAAGCCAGGTCAATATCGGTCGGCGCGATATTGATGCTCAAGCCTAGCTTGGTTCGATTGAAATCCGCCATATCGTCAAGCAGCGCCTGCATGCGAGCGCCGCTTCTGATCAATCGAGACGCTGCGACCGATACTTTTTCACCGGCATTCAACGCCGCCAGATAAGTCGCTGTTATCCGGACCGTCTGGAGGGGACTGCGCATGTCGTGCCCCAGCATCCCAAGGAACAAATTGCGAGCCAGATCCGTCTGCGCACTAAAAAAGCCTACCGACTCAGCGATGGCCTGGTCGATGCCCTCATTGAAACGGACGATGTCCTCGACTTGATGCTCGTCGGGCCCACCTTCCTCGATCCACAGTCGAAGTACGCTGGAGCGCAGCGCGCGGTATTCGGCCGTCAGTTGATTGATGTCAAAACCACTTCGCGCACGCAGAAGGGCGTGCGTTTGTGCGGCTGTCTCTGGAGCCCCAGGAGGCGCAGGCATGTGCCCCTCGGATCTTTCAATCTGGTCCGTCCTGGTTTGGGGCGTGGAAATATCCTTTGCCACGGCCTCCAGAATTTGTTGGGCGTGGTCCCGCAAGGCTAGCGGCCTCATGTCTGTCGCTGCCGGTGAGAGTGTGCTGGCAAACGCCTCCCATCGAGCCACAATGGCTTCCATGTGTTCGAGGATAAAGTTTGCTAATCGCATGTGTACCCCTTGTGGGACGGGAAAGATCCCGTACGAGTTATTTTTGCGGAATGTCTTGCTAAATAAAAGCAAACTCTGCGCCATTTGCTCGGGCTCATGAATTGCGACTCACATAGCAATCGGAGAAGTCAATGGCCAACCCAAACGCCGCGCGCCTGCTCATAGCCGACGATGACCCGAACATATTGGCCGCCTACGTGTTGTTTTTCGCCGATCGCGGTTACGACATCCGGACCGCGAGAGACGGAGCGGGTGCGCTTGCGGAATACCATGCATGGCGCCCAGCCGTTGTGGTTCTCGATATTCAGATGCCCGCTATGGATGGGCGGACGGTGGCAAGGGAGATTCGACGCCAACAATCCAAACCGTTTCCCTTGCTGGTCGCGATTACCGCACTGTCATCGCCCTCTGAGCAGGCCGAGTCAATCAAGTCCGGCTTTGACCACCATTTTGTAAAGCCTGCTGACCTGCTTGTAGTTCTGGCGGCGATTGCCGCCCCCCGCACAGGCCCCAGCGGCACGGACGCATGATGGTCCACTCTGCATTGAGCGGCCGATTTTCCGCGTTTCCATTGGATTCACTGAAATGGCGGGGAAGCACCAGCCCCATTTCTTCCGGAATCCACTCTGAGCGATGCCAGTCTAACCTTCAGTGATAGCGGCTGGGCGTCGGCAATCATGCGCGGCGGTTGGCAACGATCTGCACGACTACGCCGACCGGCCGGTCATGGCCGAACCCGGAAGCCTGCTATCGCGTGCTGTCGACTGCGGGACGTAGCCCGCACCGTAAAAAAGTCCTGACTTCCGAGGGCAAGATATTGTCAGGATCTGAGAGAGCGGCTACGCGTCACGGACCAGATTGAACGTTTCCGTACCGGTCGTTCACACCTTTCTTCGTATCCGGTCCAGCGCTCTGGCACTGGTTCGTGAAATCGCTACGGGCATTCGACGTGCCTGTCTCATCGAAGTGACCGTGGCGAAATTTCACGATGGAAAAGTAACCCGTCATATAATTATTGCAGTCCCCGCCGGCACTTCCATCGGCGATCAAGCCGGCGAGACACAGGACGGCACCGCAGGCGGACGGGTTGTCGTCGTCGGCCAGCGCCACCGTCTGGGTGGCGACCGCGCTGCAGATCAATATTGCGATCATTCGTTTCATGAGTTCCCCTGTCAGGTGGTCAGAAGGCGCAGCACCGCGAGGGCTCCTACCGTGAGCGCCGCCGAGCCAAGCATGGCGATCACGGTCCATGCGGCCAGTTCGATTCTGCCGATGCCACGGCCGCGGCCGCGCTCTTCGCGCAAGATATCTCGCAGCAGATCGCGGCTTCGTCCGTTGGCTTCGTCGTATTGCCTGAGCGAGATCTCGCCTAGCAGTTGATCGCGGGCCTCCGAAAACCGCCCCGCTTCGGCCAGCACATCGGTGCTCGATGCTGCGAACTGGTTGAGGAACTGCTCGTAGCGGGACGTGAAGCGCAGCAGCGTAAGTTCACCGTCGTCCTTGAACTGCTTGCCCGTGGTATCGAGCAGCTGGGACAGACCCTTCACGTCCCGTCGCAGCATCGATAGCTCACCCAGTACTGCGCCGATCAGTTCCTCGCGGATCGAATCGTCCGAAGCGCCCATCAGTGCACCACGAGTTTGAAGACTGCGTCCAGTTCGGTGGTGACCCGCGTGGCCAGACGTTTGATTGCAACCAGTTGGCGAATCTGTGCAAGATGTTCCTCGGGCTCCCCGCTCTCCATTGCTTCGGCGTTCATCGCGACATAGTCGGTCGGATCGTTGCGAATATCGATGATGGAGCGATCGAAAGCCTTGATCTTTTCGTAGATAGGGTTCTCATACATCACTGCATCGCGATTCAAGACAAAATTGCGGTTTCCCGCGTAGTAGTCAAAAATTTTTGAGAAAGTCTTTGACACGTCGTCTTTCGGGTTGACCGTGTTAAACACGATGCGAATGCGGTTTGCCGGCACACCGATTTCTCCGGTGAGTGCGCGCAATGTCGAAATTGTGTCGACCTGTTGTTTAAGCGCAGGAACGGTCGGTACCACGAAGGCATCGAAGTCTTCATGAGAACCGTGATAGTCACGCATCAGCGAGACAAAGTCTTCGACGTTCGATGCCCCGATATCGACCACGGCATGCCGCAAGGTCATGAGTTTGTCCTGCAGTTCTCCAAACTCCTTCCCACGCATCGCCGATCCTTTTTCGCTGTCGTCTGAGTTGATCGACTCGACCGGAATCACCTGAGCATCTTCCAGCCGTGGCGCGAGAAGGTGATGTGCAATGGTGCTCTTGCCAACGTTGCCGGAGAAATTGATTACGGCGATCTTCATGATGGTTTGCTCCTGTTGTTCGATTCGACGATCACGGTCGCGAGGCGATCGCGGCCGCCCGTTGTTCTGCGCCGCTTTATGGTTCCATTTCGAGCGTCGGCCCGTCGTGTTCGGCGGTCTGCGACTGCGGGTCCTGTCCGCGCTCCGGCGTCGCCGGTTGGGTGCCCTGCTGTGCTGCGTGAGCCTGGCCTCGCTGCTCCCGCTCGATCTGCTCGCGCACGGCCGCGATCGTTGCTTCGCTTACCTGAGGCATGGGCACGTCCAGTGGCCGGTTAGTTGCGCGCGCCTCAGCCACGGCGCTTTCGAACTCCCCCATCAGCTTCTCCTGCTGCTGCTCCGGCAGACCCTTGATCTCGTCACGCAGCACCTCGCGCGCGGCCTGCGCCTTGATGCGCTCGCGTGCTTCATCGAGTGTCTTCTGCTGTTCCTTTGAGTATTTCCAGTCTCCGCTCAGGAACCGCTCACGCGCCTCATTGATCTGTCGGCGCTCATCAGCTTCGCGCCGCGCGCTGGCCAACGCTTCTCGCTGCTCGCGCGTGGCCAGACCCGGCACATCGGGAGAGAACACCAGCCACTCGTTGCGCCGGCTCTCGACTGACTTTGGAGCGAGCTCGGTACCCTTCTCGTCGAACTGGCGCTGCTGCGCCGTTACCGTCTTGCTGCCGCCCTTTTCCAGCTCGATCCGCTGACCGGGCTGCACACCGCTCTCGCCGATCGCGCGCTCGAGGTCCAGCCCCCAGACGGTGCGCTCGCCGTCCTCTGTCCGCACGGTCGCGTAGTAGCTGTCGTTCTGCTTTTCATCGTGGTTGAACGGGGCGGGACCGTGCGCCACCAGCACCCCCGCCGTGACACCGGCCGGCGTTGGCGTGCCCTGAACGGGAGTCGCCGGCGCAGCTGCAGACTGTTGCGTGGCGGTCGTCGGGTTGCCTCCGGGCGCGGCGTTTTCACGCCCTGTTGTGGCCGTTTTCGCCGACCCCGGCGCTGCGGGTTGCTTTTGCCCCGCTGCATCTGTTGCCTCCATTTCATTCGTGCGCGCCTTGTCCGTGTCATTGGATTTGTCACCGGCCCCGATGCGCATCGCCTCGCGCGCAGCGGTCAGTGCCGCCCGATCCTGCGCACCAGGCTTGAAGCCACGCGTCGGTACACCGGCGAGTTCGGTCGCGATCCAAGCCTGCCGACGGAACTCTTCGCTGCCCTTAAGCTGCAGCTCACCCCAGTTCTTTGCCTTCGCGACTTCGACCATGTGCGCGATCACGTCGCGGTCCTCGCTGGCCGTCGACAGCGAGCGGCCCTTGTCCTCGAAGTGCACCGTCTCGCTTTTGCGATCGAGAAACTTGCCCTCATGCGCCACGTACCGGTTAGTGACCGACTTCGGCACGTCATAGCCGGTCTTCTCGAAAACCGGCTTCGGGCGGATGGTGTTCTCCGGCTGCTCGCCCTTCTTCCCGAGCGGTTTGCCGGTGCCGGCGGCCGGCTTCACCGCCTCGTCGGTCGCTGTGCTGGACGCTGTGTTCGTCGACGGGTCGCGCTTGAGCAGTTTCTCGACCTTCTCCCGATCGGCCGCGCGGATCTTCTTCAGGCGCTCTCCGGTTGCGTCATCGACCGGCGTTTCCGGGGTGCCGGGCACGGCGCCCGCGTCCGGCTCGTTCGCCGGCGGCGTGACGCGCGCGCGGATGGTCGACGCATCGTCGGCATTGGCCGCGTCGCGTTCGCGGTAGTCGATCCGGTCGGCGGGAAATTCGATCTCGTTCATACGGTCACTCCTTGCGGTTGAGGCTGTGATTGAGGTACTGCGTTTTGCGCCGACACGGCGGCCGCCGCGTCCGGCAGGACTTCTTGCAGATAAGGCATCAACTGGAACAGCGATGCGCGGATGCTGTTACGGTTGGCCAGGTGGACAGGCGCGAGCACTCCGATTTCGTGCTCCCGGACGTCACGCACGTGACCGGCCGACTGTCTGGCGGCGTCTGCGACCGCCGCTGCCTGCTGCGCACGTCGGGCCGCGTTCTGTGCCTGCCACCACTGCTCGACGTCGATCTTTGGCACGGGTGCGCACAGCTCGCGCGCGACGAACGCGGCGTGTTTCATCTGTACTTCATTGGGAAACTTCGGACCGAAACCGAACCAGGCGCGACGGCGGTTGGTCTTCTCCAGCTTCGCCATCACCCCCTGCAGGTAGGGGCTTTGCCTCACGAGCCGGTCGACGAGTTCGGCGTCTTCATAGAAAAACGCCTTCTCGCACAGGATCGGCTCGCACCCCTCCATCGTGATGATCTGTTTGTTGTGCTTTAGCGCCCGCAGCTCCTGCGGCATCATCAGTGCCCTGCCGTGCTCCGACTCATTGGTGCTCGTCGACGAACTCCGCCCGCGACTGCGGTTGCGCGAGCGAGCCATGTACGTGAAGGTCCCCAGCATCTTCGAGTACTCTTCCGATTCCTTGACCGTACGCGGCGCATACAGGCTGCGCATCTTGCAGTTGATGGCGAGCGTTTCGGCGCCGTGCTTGCCGTACAGCTTCGGATCCTCGATCTGGGACATGCCCTGAAAGATCAGCATCAGCCGGAGGTTGTAGCCAGCAATGAACGGGTTGGCCGTATCGATGATGTCAATCTTGCCGGGCGCTGCAAACTCGTCCAGCACGAGCGCACACTGGTATTTAAGTGCAGGATTCTCGGCAGGGAGCTCGCGCGTGTTCAGGTCGATCAGCTGCGAGAAAAAAAGATTGACCAGCAGCGCGCCGGCCTTCAGGTCGCCCGGCTTGATGCCCACGTAGATCGACATGCGCTTTTTGCGCACATCCGCCAGATCGAAGTCCGAGCGGCTGGTTGCCGCGTCGACAACCGGATTGCTGAAGACGTTCAGCGGCGCGGTCATCGTCGATACGATGTTCGCGAAGGCTTCCTTCGACTGCGACAGAAAGCGGTTCAGCGCGTCGAGACATTCGAACGTGAGCGCCGGCAGCCCGTCAGTCGCGTGAGCTGCATCGGCGCGCGTGCTGACGATCGACGAGATGTGTTCACGGATCGCCCTGCCCTTGCCGGAGGCCTGTCGCAGCACCTCGCCGAACGTGCACGGCAGCGAGGGCGTTTCCAGCAGATACAGCACGATACCGATGAACAGGTTGCGGGCATTGTCGTTCCAGTACTTCAGACGTGCGTCGACGTTGGACGGATACAGGTGTTCGCCGATCGTCATCACGTCGCCCACGCGCGTGTATGGCGCACGGCGCTGGATGTATTCGAGCGGGTTGTACGCGTGCGAGCGGCCTTCTTCCGAGAACGGCGCCCACAGATAGGTTTCGTGACCGCATGCCCGCCGATAGCCGGACGTATAGTGGTAGTTCTCTTCCTTGATGTCCTCGACCACGACGGAATCGGGATAGGTGAGAAGATTCGGGATTACGAGCGATGTGCCCTTGCCGGAGCGGGTGCCGGCAGCTGTCATCAGGAAGTCCTGGCCGTAATACTTCAGGTATTCGCCCTTGTACTTGCCGACAATGAACGGCGGATACAGATGTTGTGAGGTCGTCATGGTTATTTCTTCTCCAGCAGGCCCGCTTTCACAATGTCGTTACGGGTTGCGAACCGGGCCTCGCCAAACTGCGCGAGGCGCTTTCGGCCCGACACGAGCGCCATCGTGATCACGACCACTGGCAGGCCGGTGACGACCACCGACAGCAGCGTGCACACCTTGAGCGCGCGCACCACCGCAGGCACGTCGCCGTAGGCATGCCAGTAGTCGTACAGCGTGAAAACGCCCGCGCTGCCCTCCGGCAGCTTCTGCATCTTCGCCAAAAGCTGGCCGCCGGCGAACTGGCCGAGGAACGCGAAGCCGCACAGGATCAGCAGGAAGACCACGACGGGGATCAAAATTCGAAGCGGCTTTGGCATGGTCGGTCCTCAGTGCGCGGCCGCGTCGATAGCGGCCTGGAATTTCAGATGCGTTGTCATGCGGCCATCTCATGTTGTTGCAGATGCGCGCTCAGGTCGCGATGCAGGCGCATCGCGTCGCGCACGTTACCGAAGGGTCCGTGGAACTGGTTGCTGTTGTCCGCCGTACAGCGATTGATCGGCTCCCACAACAGGTAGTGCCACTCGCCATAGACTGAGTACCGCGCGATCGTCCAGCCCGACGGGTGGACCAGCGCAAAGTCGCCGGACGGTCGCCATTTACACTGGCTGTCAGCGTGCGAGTCCGCGGCATCGGCAATCGCGGGAACCGGAAGATCTGCCTTCATTGCGGGAACTCTCTGAGTGGATCGGCGGACAGGATCCGCAAGGCGTCGCGCTGCGCGTCGTCCAGCCCCGCGTCGGTGATACCCTTACAGCCGTGCACGATCACGGCGCCGTAGAGCCGCGCCAGCGCGCGGACCTCTGTGCTGGCAGCAAATGCTTCGTCCGACGGCGAACGCATGCGCCATCCCTCGATCGCCGCCTCGATATCGCTGATCGCGAAGTTCATACACGGTCCTCCCTGGGGACGAGCCAGTGCGCCGTGAAACCGCGCGCCCACGACGCCGCATAGACAAAGCACACCGCGAGCACGCCGTACTGATGCGCTCGCCACGCCATGTCGAACCAGAACGGCTGTGCGGCCAGCCCGAAGATGCAGGCCCAGCGCCGCCAGTGCGGACGCCGGTCCTGCGACAGAAACACGGCGAGCGCACCGCACAGGCTGATCGCGATCTGTTCGATCATCTGCGCCGCGGCATCGGCGCTCATGAGACACAACCCAGCAGCTGCGCCTTGCCGATCGGGTCGTACCAGATCTCGGCCAGTCGCCTGTTGCGCATGAACAGGACGAAATCCACCGTGACCCGCACCTGATCCATAATGAATTGCCAGTCGAGCGTCTGGCCGACCGCGCTCTGCTTGACTAGCGTCGCGATGCGCGAATGGGCCGAACGTGCATCGTTGCAATGCACCGTCGTGATGCCGCCGGGTTTGCCCGTGTTCAGCAGCGTCAGGTAGTCCCATGTTTCGTCACCTCGCAGTTCGGCGAGAAAAACACGATCGAACGTCATGCGCAGGGTGGAGCGCACCAGTTCCTTCGCCGGCAGCGTGTCGCTGAAGAACATATGCACGCGGTTCGGGTGATTCGGCAGCGATAGCTCCGGCGTGTCCTCGATCGTGCCAATCCGCTCATCGGACGGCACGATGTCGGAGAGCGCCTTGTTCAGTGTCGTCTTGCCTGAGTCAGTGCCGCCGGCGAGCGCAATGTTCAACCGGTTGGTCACCGCCAGATCGAGCATGCGCCTGACGTTGCGCTGACCCTGCGCCTCAAGCATCCCGAGCTCGAACGGCTGCAGGTCGAGCCCCGGTGGCATGTCGCGGCGCGGCGAGACGTCGCGATATCCCTCAAACCATCCGTTGGTCTCATACTCATCAGCTGTAAAGCGCACATTCGACGGGATACGGATGGTGATCGAGATAGTGTCCTGCTCGCAGGCCGGCTGCATCAGAACGTGCCCGCGTTGCCCATCGGGCAGCACCACCGGGTGAATGGGCTCCTTCGTCGAGAACTTGCCGCCCTTCATCACCGTCAGGGCGTTCGCGAGCTTGAAGCACGCGTCGAGCGAGCAGGCAGGCGCGTCGTGTCGTCGCCATCCGGCACCGCCCTTTGTCCAGATCTCACCGGGACGGTTGATCGCGACCTCGGTGAGGCTACCGTCGAAGAAGTTCGAGATGCCCATCTGCTTGAGGAAGCTGCGGGCGATCGTGCCCTTCTCGATCACATCGATTACGACTGCACTCATTCGTAGTCCTTTCTGGATTAGGGTCACATCCGTTCATCAAAGTGCCGCGTAGGTTCAGCGAGGCGTGGTGCCCGAATCCTGCGGCTCGATCTGCACTGACACGCGATACGCGCGTCGATCGTCCGGCACGCTGCTGGCAAGCTCGCGGAGCGTTTGCGCCGGCGACGTGGAAACCACGGTTGCGCTCAGAGGCGCGGCAGGCCGGGTCAATTTCCAGGCCGCACCGCCGATCGCCACTGCGCAGAACCCCGCTGCAAGCAGGACGCGCGATGTGCGTGGCGCCTGGCGATCGTAAATTGCCGGGATCTCGACGGGTTGACGGTTAGTTGCGCGCGTTTCCATTGCGTGATCGACCGCGTGATTGACTAGCTCATCGAGCGACGGCAATGCGCTGTCGCCCCATTCCGAAATCGTCAGCCCGATACGGGCCCCGACGTTACGCAGCAGGGTGCGCCGCAACGGCGCTGACATGTCGTCGATCCGGCACCCGTCGAGGGTCATGCAATCCTCAAACGCGTGCTCGTCGGCGATCTGCCGAAGTGGCAAGGCATCAGGAACCACACGCGCACGCCGTGCATCGATCCGCTCGGCCAGCTGTCGGATCGTGTTGCCGTAGAAACAGAAACGCAGGGCGTCGCGCAGCTTCGTCTCGAACATGTCGCGATCGAGACCATGCAACGGGAAGTCGTTCGGGTAGGTGATCTTCAGGTTCATGGGTCCGCTCCTCATTGCTGCCCGTTCTGGCCAACAGGGTTGCCCTGCGAGTCGACGTTCTCGTACACGCCGGTCAGGTCAATGTCGCGCGCCACAAAGATATTGATTACCGAGCCCTGGTTCGAATAAGCTGTCGGCGGGATGTTGATGGTGTTACGCAGCGTCTCCGCAGCCACATCCTGCGTGGCGTTCGAACTGTTGGAGAACGTGATTTGCTGGCCAGACCCGGTTGCCTTGTTCGCCAGCGCCTGGCCGAAATCGCCGATCAGGCTCACCATCAGTGCGCCCTTGAACCGCAGCCAGAAGTGCTCGTCAACGTAGGCCGGAATGCCGGCGGCACCCAACGGATCGGCAGCTGGCGAGTTCAGTGGAATGTGTACGTCGCCGTCGTCGATCTCGTCCCAGATCGCGCCGATCACGCCCTGCCCCTGGATCACCGCATCGCGCTGCTCGCCCTTCGCCATTGCACCCTTCCGAACGAGCAGCGTCGTGCCATCGTCGGACCACACGTCCTGCGCGATCGGGCACCCGATCAGGCCCGGCCGATCGGTACGGATCGCCGTCGACTGGCCACAGCGGATCATCGTGTTGCGACTGAGCAGGTAGTGTCGGTTCGGCCGGAACGATGCCTGCATCGGCTGCAGCTTTGACGGTTGCAAGGACTGGTCGATCGCGGAGCCCTTGCCGTCGCCCGCGTCCGCCTTGCTGGTTGAGCTGGGCGCACCGCCTGCACTGCCGCCGCGCAGCGCTGACATGCCCATCGACTTCGCCAGACCTGCCAGACCACTGGCATCGTGGCCGACGGCTCCAGTGCTACCACTGTCGCTGTCGCCAGTGGCTTCATTTGATGCCACGGAACCATCTTTGCTCTGGCCGGAATCGTTGTTGCCGCTCGCGACGAGCACGCTGCCCTGCAGGCGGCGCTCGGCCGGCGTGAGCGGCCGCGGCTGGTTGCTCACGGCCACCGCCTGTCCGTTCGTCTGCGATGCCGCGCCGGCCGGCGTCGCGAGGTGGGAATTCCCGGCAGCGGCGGTCGCGGCCTCCGACGCTGCACGGGCCTGATCTTCCGCGCGTTTGATACGTTCCTTCTGCGTCTCCAGATCCGCACCGGCGTCACTCGCGCTGCTGTCTTTCGGTTTTGTCAGCGCCGCCTGTTTCGCGTCCTGATGCTGCTGGAACAGGCGCTGCAGATAGATCGTGACGCCCGATGCACCCAGCGCAATAACGGCGAGCGCGACCAGCACCAGACGCAGCTTGCCCACGCGCGTTTTCCGACGGCCCGGCAGGTCGAGCGAAGGCTGCGGGCCGACGTCGGTCGACGCCGCATGTTCCATTTCGTTTCGTTCAGTCATACCCTGTTCGCTCCCTGATCAGTTCGTCGATGCATCGGTATGGTCACGCGCGATGCGCGCGCTGCCCGGTACTGACGAGCCCGCACGGTTGTATTGACCATCAGGCGAATAGCCGTCGTTGCGGATACCCAGCACTGACTGACCGTAGCGGATGACAAACGACTTCGACACTTCGTGCACGACGACCGTATCGCCCTCCATATGGAAGTTCGCCGTCGCCTCGCCGCCGTCGGGAAGCTTCGTGAAGATCGTCGGCAGATCACGCGCGGTTGAGTACTTGAAGTACGTGAATCGGCCGTCGTCCCACAACGCGGTCGGCGCGAGTGCACGATCGCCGCGCATCATGTACTGGATATTGGCCGCAGAAACCAACGCCACAGGAGCGAATTTCGGAGCGCCCACGCTGCTCACGATCGATGCGGGAATGGCCGGCCCATTGCCCTGTTGACTGCCCAGCGCAGCGCTTACCGCCTGCTCACGGCGCAGCTGCGCGCTCGCCGCTTTGGCACGCGTGTCCGGATAGTCGAAACGCAGTATCCATGTCGCGGGCTGTGCGGCGGACACGTCGACAAGCGAGAGCGGATAGGTGCGCCGGTTGGTGACCAGCAGAAGATTGGTTTCCGGCTGCGGCGCACCCGGTTTAAGCATCGCGCCACTGTCGTTGATGGCCACGTGCCAGGCCTTGCCGTCTCCAATGCCCTCGCCGCTGTTGATGATGTGTTCGCCTGGCTCAAACTGGATCATCACCGCACGCCCCGGCATGGTCGCCACACGATAGGCCTGGTCCGGATCGTAGGTCGCGCACTGGATGTGCGGGTCTGAACCGCAGCTGCGCGGCGTTTCGAGCGCTCGCACGTGGATCGGTACCAACGCGAAGCTTAGTGCGACGGCCGCTGCGCCTGCTGACATCCGGATCGTTCGTCCTTTCATGCTCCACCTCCGGCCGCCGCAGAGCCCGACGCCGACCCCGACCCCGACGTAGCCCCGGCATCGGCGGGCGCCCGGGTCCAGTCTCGCGTGACCTCGTAGCTCGTGCAGCGAAAACCGTCCGCGTTGAGATCCTGCTGATCCTGCTTTTCCGGTACGTTCACACGCTCGAATGCGACCGTCGCAATCCAGTACGTCGGATCCGGCCGTTTCGCTGCCGGATTCAGCGGGACCAGCTGACGCGAGAAGAACACCTGCGCGGCGGGTGCGAACGTGATCGAGCCGACGTGTGCGATGACCCGCGCCTGATCCTTCAGAAGCTTGAGCGGGCCCACCGGGCCGCGCACCAGCCCGTCATAGGCTTCCTTCTCGTGATCGTCGCTCATGAACATCACCGCGGCGTGCGTGTCCGAAATCGTCTCCCAGTCGTAGCTCTCGCGCAGTTCGACGTAACGGTGCAGATCCGCGCGATTGGTCTTTTCCGAAAACGTAACGTGTCCGTTAGCTGTTGTCGGCAGCACGTCGACCTTACCGGTCGACGAGTCCACTCGCAGCACGGCGGGTGGGTTCGGCCGCTTTAGGAGTCCTAAAGCTCCCATGCCAAAAACAGCGGCGAGAGCGACAACTCCCGAGAGCACCGAGCGCCGGTCCGCGATACGGGCCTTTTCTTCGGCTGCTTCGACCTTCGACTTCTCGAACGCCTGTGCCTGTTTCAGGTACCAGCTGACCGCATCGCGCTCACCCGACTCAACATCGCTCACCGGCGCGTCTGCTCCCGCGATCGACTCTGCCGGGCGTCCCTTACGTTTGCGCGCGGGCGTTGCCGACGCAAACCATTGCCTGATAGTCGATGTCATCCTGTTCCTCACTTCGGTTCCGTAGGAGCCGACTGCTGCGCCAACGGTTGATTGACGGGTACCCACTGACCAGTCGGCTCGGGTGGCTTCGGCGCCGAGCTGCACGCCTGCAGTGCGAAGGCCATCAGCAAAATTGCGACGGGAGATTTCATGGTCTCCGATTCTCCTTTAGGTTGAGCGAATAGCACGTACTCTGTGGTATCTAGTAAAACAGCTTGATCGATACCATCGCACCGATCGTTGCCACCACCGCCGCGATAAGCCACCAACGTGCGATCGTCCTGAATAACCTGACCATCTTTTACGCCTCACTCAAGCTACCGCCGGTCTTCGGCGATCCGCCGCCGCCCATTTTTCCAAGCGAACCGGCAAATCTCGCGACGCTACCCAGCTTGCCCACCATCGTCGAGATACCGACACCGCCCGCGAGAGACGAAGCCAAACCCGGCAGGTTAAGCGAGATAACCCAGAAGGCCAGCCCCATGATGTCCAGGTCGATGACCTGCGCAATAGAGGGGGATCCGTTCAGCGGTACCACGCCCATCGCGAAATTGACTTCGAGTGCACATGCAGCCGCGAAGAGCGCGACCAGCAGGGTGTAGTTCATGCATTGACCGACCCAGTTCCAGAAGAACTGTCGCGATGGCGGGAAGAGCGCCGCTGAGATGAACAACGGACCGAGTGCGAGCAGAAGCCCAAGCGCAAACTTCGCCAGAATGATGTACGCAATGGCTATCGCCATGAACGGGCCACCGAAAATGATCATCAGGGCGATCGTCCAGATGGCCGCAATAACCTTCAGGCCGGACGCCTGCGCATAGATCTCCTGGGCTGCATGGATGTATGCATTGAGCAGGTTGTCGAGACCGGACACCGGGTTGCTACCATTGGTCAGCGCGCCGGCCAGCTGCTCGCCAAGACCATTAAAGAACGGAACGACGTACTCGCTGTAGAACTGGATGTTCATCCCGCAGGTCAGGATGACCGCCCAAGTCGCCATGCGCATCAGGAAATCGTTGATCGGCTCGTCGTTGCGCCCTTGCCAGTACGTCCAGAGAATCAACAGGACATAGATGCTGAAGCAGGTGGCCATCAATGGCGAGATCAGCGCAATGATGTTGCTCGAACCGGTCGAGACCGTGTTCAAAACGTTCTTGTCGAACGAATTGGTCATTGAGGTGAAAAGCTGGACGTCTGCCACGGATAACTCCTGCTTCGGTCAGTGATTGATGGACGCGCCGGATTACTTGAGCCCGGCCGCGCGGGCTTTGGCATCGTCGCTTGCAGCGTTGATACCCTTCGCCTTACGCTCAGCGGCAAGCTTCTCGGGCGTCGTGCCGAGAAACGCCGCATCGAACTTCAGATCCTGCTGCTGCTGTTGCTCTTCCTGCAGGTTGTGCTGGTGACGATCCCACGCGAGGTATCCGAGGTAGCCGGCGATCGCGACCAGCAAAGCGATGATTGAACCAAGAAGTGTCTTATTGACCATTGGTTTTCCCCAGGAATGCGTTGTCGAATTCACGGTCGCGCTGCTGTTCGGCAAGCTGCAGCTCTGTTTTCTGCAACTGCGCGGTGAGCTGCAGGCGCGTCTGGTCATTTGTCACCATCGCCTCTTCCGCGGCCATTCGGTTTTGCAGATCAGCCTTTTGCGCCGGATCCTGCGTCATGTTGGACTGCTGCATTAGCGCCTGGATGTTGTTCAGGCGCGCCATCGTCGCGCTGTACGCCTGCTCGTTCATCGCCTTGTTGGCCGCGAGCGTGTCGTAATAGCGCTGTTGCCCAGTCGTGCTGGCGCCGGTCATGCTTTCCTGCTGCTCGATCGACCGCATCGACGAACTGACGCCCGAGAGACCGCCGTTCTTCGCCTGGTCGTAAATGTTTTGCCACTGTTCCGGAAGGTAGTTACGCAGCGACGCAGCGTTCATAATGTTGCCGAAACTGCTGTTGCCAGTCAGCGCACGGTACTGGTCTTCCTGATTCTGGATCTGCTGCCCCAACTGCTCAACCTGCATCATCTGTTGCGCGAGCTCCGCCGGCGAGATGGTCGGCACACCCTGCGCGTGAGCCTGCGAAAACGCACACGCGCACACCAACGCGGCCAGACTGCGGCGCGGCCAAAGCGTAGAACTCGGCATATAGGCAAAGATGCCCATGCCAGCGCGCATTGATCGAGCCCGCAGCGCCTCGCGAAGGTTCCGGATCGCTCGGTCAACCGGCCGGCGTACGGCCGGATAGAGATCGGTGCTGTTCATCGTTCCCTCCCTGAGTTGCAGCACATCAGGCAAAAACTTCGTCGTCAACCGGCTGGTCAGCCGGTGGATAAATCTGCGCAAGCTCGGCACGTTTGCGCTCGAGGCCGTGCTGCAGCTCGGCGGACCACAAACGCTCATCGGCGCCGTGCTTCGCCGCGAGCCGCGTGCGCAGCTTGCGTTCGAACACGCGGTACAGATGGACGGGTAACCAGACGTCCGGATCGTCGCCAAATTCGGCGCGCACCGCGTCGCAGATCAGTGCGTTCTCGCGATCACCAGAGAACACCGCAATCGCATCGTCCAGGCCGCTCAGGTCAAAGCTGGCGAAGGCCGACTGGTTGCCCTGCTTGATAAGGAAACGGCGCGACTGTGGCGTGAGTTTTTTGAATTCCTTGAACTCCTTGCGGCTCATGCCGTCACGCAGATAGGCCTCTTCTTCGGCCGCCGGATCGGCCAGCCAGATCTTCGTGGCGACCAGACTGCGCAGCGCGGGAAACAGGTCTGCCGCCCGCTGCGCCTGTTCCGGCTGTTGCGTGATCAGGCCCATGAATTCCCCTTCCTTACGCCCGCTCGCCAGCGTTTCCTCAATCTGTTCGCGGATCGTGCGAAAGCGCAGTGGCAACCAATATTCTTCGATCACCGTGAGCATCAGGGTGCCTTCCCGACGCATCAGTTTCTTGAGATGGAATAGGTAGGCAAACGCGGGCTCTGACGGCTCGTAGTTCTCGACAAGAAATGCCTCAACGTCGAAACCGATCCAGCGTTGCTCGCTCATGTTCAATGAGAGATTGGGCGGGTTATCGAACACCCACCAGAACCGGCCGCCCTCCGACTTGCACCAGATCGACAGACGTGCTCGCAGGCCGTCGTCGCCTTCGTCCGGAATGCTGTCCAGTAGCAGGCTGAAGCGGCGCAGCCGAACGTCATCAACCCCCATTACCGCATCGACGGCGTTGCGGCAGTGAATCTTCTCGCCAGCCGTCAGGTCAATCCTGATTGGCTTCCCCTGATGGTCGACACCGTTCTTGCGGCCGCACAGTTCGACGAGCCCGTACAGGAATTCTCGATTGTCTGGTGTGTCGGTGAGCTCGAACGGCGCCCATCCGGTCGGCTTGCCTTTCTCCAGATAGACATAAGCGCCACCCATCGCGCGGATGAACACTTCCCAGCCACGGCCCTTGTCCAGCACGTAGAGCATCGGATCGAAGCGGGACAGCATGCCAGTCGCCGCTGCGATGACCGTAGATTTCCCGCTGCCCGTCGTGCCTTTCGCTTCAAAATGCCCGGCGACCTTCTCCGAAACGTTGATGTCCCCCAGCCGGCTCGCGTGCGAGCTGTAGTTGTACACGCCCGAATCCGAGCGAAACGGAATGACGGCTGACCCGTCACCGATCGGGTTACCTTCCGCCTTGCCTGACGAGTAGTCATGGCACGTGTACATCGCCGCAAAATTGCGCGAGGATTGCACTTTCGGACGCGGTTTGACCGCAGCGCCCGGGACCTGCGAGAAGTACGTGAACGGAGCAGAACCCGTCGCGGGCGACCATTCAATCCCACACTCGTTGCGTGAGCGCGATGCAAACCTGTCGGCGTTCTCCAGCGCTTCTTTCGCTGTTTCGCCGTAGATAACCGCCGCGCCGTGATACTCGCCGAACGACAGTTCACCCGTGTTCACATAACCCTGTGCGTCGCGCAATTCCTTGACCTGATGCTTGGCCTTGTCACCTGCCGACTCCAGCTTGTTGATTGCCGAATCGATGGTCCGGTTGGACTCGAAACCCGTCATGCAGTTGAACGTATGCGTAATCGTGAATTCCATGTTCAACGTGATCAACGGGTCGAGCTGGCCCCAGCCCGGTTTCTCCGGGCAACTGCGAAGGTCGAGGCAGGTTGCAACGCGCCGGTACGCCGGCACGTCGCTCGCCCCGATCTCGAGCGTGTTGTACCCAAAGTGCAGATGGCTCGACGGGATGACATCGGTGCCGGGTTCCGCTGCGACCGGCAGATCGCCAGACTTCCCATTGACGAGATAACTGACGAGCCCATACAAGGGCGAGAACAGCATCTTCGTGCCGTTCATGTGCTTGCGCTCGTACATTTCAAGCAACTCGGCCTCATACCCGGCGAACTGCAGCAGCGCCTGTTGTGCGAGAGACCCGATTTCTTTCAGCCCGTCGTCGAACTCCTCGTATTTGAGGATCAGCGACAGGTAGTAACGGTTCTCGAAGAACTTTTCGTCTCCGAAACGTCGCCCGATGTACTCGCGTACGAACCACTGCAGGAAGCATTCTTTGAAACGGTACACACGATCAAAACTCACGCGCTGTCGCACAAACGTTGCGTGATAGCCAAGGCGGCCACCCAGGTCGCGACCAAGCTTGCTGTACGCTTCCGTGTCACGATCGAACATGCGCTCCATCGCGACGTTCTCGTGCACCTCGAACGGCACGCCGCGCATGGCCAGCATCACCATGAACCGGTTGCCCTCCAAGTGCTGTACGTGTTTCGTGACCGGATGCCCGTACTTCGGAATCCAGTCGTCCACGGTGCCGATCGCGCCGAGGATGTCGCTGGTGACGGCGGGTCTGCTCTGCATCAGGCCTCCGGATCGAGCTCACGCAGTCGGCGCTCACCCTTGGACAACGGTTTGAAAAAATCGCGGTAGACGCGGCGTTGCCGTCCGTATCGCAGCGGCGCGAGCGTGGCGGTGTTGCCGAAGCGCGGGGCCGCTCGCCCGGCATTTAGCCGCGCGCGGACCCGCAGCTGCCAGAAGTAAAAGCGGCATCGCAATTCCAGCCACATGATCCGCAGGCCCTGGTCGTCGGTTTCGCAGATGTGCTTGAAATACAGCAGCACCGGAAAGCCCAGGAAAACGAACAGCAGACCGCCTGGTCCGACGAAGAAGGAAACCAGCACGCCGACAAACATCGACGCGACGACGACAACCAGCATCGCCATGTAGGGAACGCCCCAGATGGCTGCCGTGCGGCCAAGGCCGTTGAATCCGGGGTAGCGGGTTTTTTCGTCCGACATGGCGTGCTCAGCTGAACATGTTCCACAGATACGGTGCGAGCACACCGACCACCGAGCCCACTGCCGCCACCTTGCCGCACATCGTCACAAACTCGCTCCAGTGCGCGCGATCGGCCCAGCACTCCGCCCCTTTCCACATCAGCACGCAGGCCGCAACGACGCCAAGGAACGAATAAAGCCAGATCTTGAAAGTGGTCGCGCCCTGCGTCGCCGAATCGAGCCCACCACCGGCGAATGCGAGTTCCGGACCGATTACAATGCCGATGGCCATCGACTGGCGCATATGGGTTGCGATTCGCCGCATTGATATGCGATATGAATAACCTTTCAGTTGTACTAATTTCACGGTCTTGGGCTTCGTATTGCAATACATGTCTTCTCCTTTTACGTGGTTGAGATCAGGCCGCGTCGCCGCGGCTCAGGTCAGTTGCAGTCGTTGTCGCAGGCGGAATCGCCGAATGCGTCCCATGACGGATGCGGTGCGTCCTGCCGTTGTTTTGGGCCACTACGTCGCGCGGAAGATGTTTTGGCATCGGGCGCTGCTGCGCGTGCTGGTCTGTCGGACTGACTGTCCATCACAACAGGAATCGCAGGAACGGCATTCGTTGAACCTGCCACCGTCTGGGCGTTGGCAACAACGCGCTGGACGTAACTGGTACCGTTGGCGTCGGCAGTCTCGCCGCGCGTGAAATTGCCGCTGTAGTAGCAGCTGATAGCAGCACGCAATGCCGGTGTGCCCTGCCCCATTGCTGCGACCGCCCGCTGATAGCACTCGTGCAGGATGGCGCCGCCCGCGCGCAGGTTTTCGCACGGGTCGAAGGCGGTTTCGTAGGTCAGTCCGTAGCGGGCAAGATTGGCCTTGTTGACCTGTCCAAGCCCCATGCTGAAATTGATGCCTTGCGCTTCGAGTGCCTTCGCCGTCGCTACGGCCTCTTCACGATCACGCGGCTGCCGAACAAGGCGGCCACCAACGACTCCGATCGCGTACGGATTGAAGCCGGACTCAGTCCTCACGACCGCCTGAAGCGTCATGGGGTGCACGTTCGGCGCGCATTGCTGGGCTAATGGGATGAAATCAAGCATGACTTCCCCCCCCTCGCCCACGTTATGTCGCCGGCTGTGCCCGAACGATATAATGGCTTTAGCCATTGTCGACCTCTCAGGTTCCAACAACTGGTCAGGTCGGCGCCGATGCTCGCTACATCGACGCCGACCGCTCCTACTCCCTCACCTGCCCTTCCCTGGCTGGCAGTACCTCGCGAAGATCTGGCTCGTGCGCATCCTCACGATTTACAACGCCGTCTTTCAGGCCCAGCAGGACCGCCGCGTTGTGCGCGTGGCCACGCTTGCCCTTCAGTCTGCCTTGCAACACGCCGCTCACGATGTTGCGGTGGATTCCGTGTTTTGCTGCCCAGCTCGAAACCGAAAGTCCACACCGGTCGAACTCTGCGCGTACGTCTTCCAATGTTTTCAGTGCCATGCGGCGGCCCGTATACTGAGCAAATTGTCCGTATGTGACCCAGTATGAGTCATTTTTTACACGTTTTCAACTAAAATCCCATTTATGACCCATTCGATCGGATCCCGCCTGCTTGAGGAGCGGGAGCGCCTCGGGCTGTCGCAGGTTCAAATCTGCGACCTCACCGGCGTGAGCCGAAAAACCCAGTTTTCTTACGAGAAAAGCGTTCGTCTGCCTGATGCTGGCTACCTGTCCATCCTCGCCAGCAACAATCTCGATGTGCTTTACATCGTTACGGGCAAACGCGCTCCCCGGTACGGGACAGTCGATGAAGAACTGCTGCGCCGCGTATTCACCACTGTCGAAACGGCCCTTTTAAAGGCTGCTCATTCGGTAGCTGTTGAAAAGAAAGCGAAGCTTGTCGCACTGGTTTACCAGACCGCCTCCGAGACAGGTCAGATCGACCCGCTCGTTGCACAGAAAGCAATCGACCTTCTTTCCTGATTCTTTCATTAGCGATGATCGACGCCATCGCACCGGAACGGTACTGACACTATGGCGCAGCGGTTATGGCGAATTCAAGCCATTGAATTAGTATGCGCAGAAAATATCGTAAGTTACGCTAACTATTTACCGCGATCGGGATACAGTGGATCCAACAATAGATTCAGTCGAGCAAACCGTGGGCGGCCGCCTTTTCGACAGCATCTGTAATTCTGGTTGCACCCGTTTTTCTGGTGATCCGCTGGTAGATGGTTTTATAGACCGTATGCTTGGACATTCCCAGTTGATCGGCGACGTGGGATGCGCTCGCGCCATCGCGCAGCATCCTGAGGATTTGTGTCTCCTGTTCGCTGAGTTCGTACTTTGCTTGCGCATCGTGGCGCACCTGCGACACGCGCCAGTCCAGGAGTTCCGACGACATGGCGCGCAACAGCACCCGGTTGTCCCACAGCACCCCCTCACCAGCGGGCGCCCGGACTGAATTGCTCACATGCAGTAGCCCGACCATGCCATGGCCATGGATATGTGCCGGGACAACGATCCCACTCGCAAAGCCGTGCATGCGCGCCTCCGTTACCAGCCAGTGATCGATGCGATGCACATTCACGTGCGACATAAGCGCAGGCGCTACATTCGTTCTGGCGTACACCACGCAGGGATCGTTCATATACCAGAGCCTTGCGATGTACTGTTGCGTCCAGCCAGGCCTGCAACCAACGAGGTAACGGGTCTCTACGGGATCGCCCGCGGCGGGAGTTGCACCGTCAAAACGGATCCATTGGTAAATGAACTGCATTCCGCCCAAACTCGCAGTGATTGTCCGCACCTTTGACAGCAGCGCGCCTTCCGTCGCGCACATTGAAAGCTCGCCAATCAATCTTACGGGGTCGCCGGTTTCGACCTGTTTTGGGCGATCACCTCCCGTCGCTGCGACGCACTTCTGCCGGATACGGTCATAACTCTCCTGCAGGCGGGTCCCATATGGGTCAGCCATCGCAAAGTCCGACAGATCGTCCGCGCTATCTATCGCGACAATCTGGCTGAACGACGCGCCGTCACTCCGGATCAACCTTCGTGTCAGGATGCAGTCCTGCGACAGACTCAACTCCACGCACTCGTTGAAAATGTGATGTTCATCTTCATGCAGTGGCGCGTGTGTAGCTTCCTCGATTACTTTTTCCCGCATCGACGCGTACCTCTACATCGATGAACTCGCCGCGGAGAAGGCATCGGTAACGAAACGACCTTGCACCTCAGCTCCGGGGAATTGCGTGAGCCACGTGAACTGCTCCTTGCTGTTCACACCATGAACGAGGACGCTCAATTCCATCTCGCTGCAGACGCCAACGATGCCTTTAACGAGTGCCCGGGAAACCGGCTCTGAAGGCACACGCGCCACAAGCTCTTCGTTGATGCAAAGGCCATCAACAGGCAGCTTCGCAAGATTCGGAAATGCCGAGTCGGCCGTAAGCGCAGCAAGAACCTGCACGCCTGTCGAACGTATCGCCCCCAGCCTGTCGAGGACATGCGCTGCGGTCTGATCCAGGCGGTGCTGGACGATCAACCGCAGGGCCGACGGCTCCATCGCTTGCTCACGCAAACATTCGGAGATACAGCCAGCAAGGTCACCATCAACGAGCTGCGCGTACGGCACACTCAGGGTAACGTGCTGGACACCCTGCCCGGCGGCACGCCACTCCTGCAGTTGCCGGCACGCTTCGGTCAGTTGGAACTCGCCGAGCTGGACGCCGAAGCCCGACGACTCAACCATTGAGAAAAGCTCGCGTCCCTCCAGGGGAGCGGCCCCATCCCGATTCCACTGCACCGATGCAAGAAGTCCGCGCGCCGTTCCGTCGACCGTGTAGCAGTCCCGGTAATCGAGGGCGAATTCCTTCCTGAGAAACCCATACTGCAGCGCCTGATAAAACTCCAGTCCGCGCTCAGCGCGTTCGGACAGTTCGGGCGTATATACATGACACGCGCTGATATCCTTGCCCTTTCCAACTGCTTTGGCGGCATACATCGCGAGGTCGGCACACGTCAGCAGATCGAATGCATTGTCCCCGTGTCGCACGTGCTCAACCACGCCAATGCTCGCCCGCATACGGTAGCTATTTGCGCGCAGCACATAGGCGAGTTCAAAGTCTTCTACGACGCGGTTTGCCAGTTCTTGCGCTGTGAAGCGGGCAAAGTCATCGCTAATGACGATCACGAATTCGTCGCCGCTGACCCGGATGACCTCCTCCTTATCGCTGCTGACGCGCTGCAGGCGTTTCGCTACCTGCTTGAGCAGTTGATCCCCGTCCTTGTGTCCAAGGGAGTCGTTGATTCGCTTGAAGTTGTCGAGATCGATAAAGAGAAGCGCGAGACGGCCAACGCTTGTCGGAGCGGACATCAGATGGTCGAGGCGATCCATCAGGTAGTTCCGGTTTCGCAAGCCAGTCAATGTATCGGTATTTGCCAGTTCAGCAAGCCGATCCCGTGCCCGTCGTTCTTCGGTGATGTCGATGCCCGAGCAGATTAGAAACGTGTCGTCAGGACGATCGCCCGTTCTGGCGAACTTGTTGCGGAACAGGAACAGCCGCGGACCTTTGATTGTCTTGATCGTCCGTTCAACCTCATACGCCTCTCCACGCCGGAAAAAACCCTCGATGTTCTGACGTGACTCGCTTGCGTCTCCTTCGGACATGAAGAGGCGCCATGCATTTTTGCCAATGACATCCGCTTCCTTGAGGCCGGAGAGTTCTTCTGCAAACCGGTTAAAACGCTGAATAGCGCCATCGCGACTCAGGATAACAACTAGCGAATTGACTTCTGACAGCACCGTCTCGGCAAATGACAATCCGCGTGCGAGATCGCCCGCCACGGCTTCGGCATTGATGCTTGGAGAAGCCGTGCCGGCCCACCTGGTCTGATCGACCTTCCGTCCCACTAGGTGCAGGCGAAACCGTTTTTCAAACAGCTGCGCGTCGACCGTCACGCTCGACGTGACGCCAGTAAGGGAGCGGATTTGTGCGGCCTGCCCGGTGGAAAGCATCACAGCAGCCGCAACGGGGCCGGTGATCGGACTGAGTTCGAGGGCGTTGCTGTCGCGAGACAGTTGCCAACGCGGGCTCAGTGTTTCAAACTGCGCGCGGAACAGGTCGATCGCTTCGTGTTCGTGCATGTCCATCCGAAGACCTTAAATCGTCTGAAGGATCGAACGGGACGTCTTTTACAAAACGTTACATGCTAGGCAATCATTTTTATGCGACTCGCATGACGGCATAAGGTGATGCATGCTTCATCGCCGTGGGCGTATTCGTCTACGGACAGACGCACAATGCTTTCCGAAGCTCTCCTACGGAAAGGACCGCTGCTGAACGCATCGCGGGCAGCTAACCTGCGGATGGCCACCGGCGAAATAAGAGCACGCGAATTAGCGGCGCCTCCATCCTTCCTCCTTACGCACGAGATATGCCGAGACATAGTGGCTGGCCAGTTCTTCCGCGCAGCGCTGTATGAGGTCCGCGACGCTGTCGACTGATTTAGGGCCGAGCACCATTACGATCACGATCTTGTCTGTCTCCGGCACCGTAGCGGACATACCGAAAGCGTTGATGAGGGGGACGGCAACGGGTCGAGCTTGTGTGAAAACACGCCGATCGCCTAGACTGGATTAACTCATTCAGCATGGGTGACCGGATGAAGCGATTTATAGAAGGTGAAGATCGCAAGCAGGTGACGCTGCTTCCGGAGTGTCTCGATGACTTCGTCGCAGAGGACAACCCGGTCAGGATTATCGAGGCGTTTGTAGAAGAGCTTGACCTTGCATCACTGGGCTTCGATGGAGCAATGCCGTCGACTACAGGTCGCCCGTCCTATCATCCAGCAGTGCTGCTGAAGATCTATATCTACGGCTACCTGAACCGGGTGCAATCGAGTCGGCGTCTTGAGCGCGAATGCCAGCGCAATGTTGAGTTGATGTGGCTGACGGGCCGTTTGGCGCCGGACTTCAAGACCATAGCTGACTTTCGTCGTGACAACGGCGTCGGCATTCGCGACGTGTGTCGCCGCTTCGTGATGCTGTGCCGTGAGCTGAAGCTGTTCTCGCAAGCGCTGGTCGCCATTGACGGCAGCAAGTTCAAGGCAGTCAATACGCGCGATCGCAACTTCACCGAGGGTAAGGTTGACAAGCGCCAGAAGCAGATCGAGGAGAGTATCCAGCGATATCTGAACGCGCTGGAAACTGCCGATCGTACGCAACCCGCTGAGCTGGAAGCGAAGACGACCCGATTGCAGGACAAGATCGCGCGCTTACGCGAGCAGATGCGAAACCTCGATCAGATCAAGCAGCTACTCAAGACGCAGCCTGATGGCCAACTCTCGATGACTGATCCCGACGCGCGCTCCATGGCGACGAGCGGCAAAGGCTCGGGAATGGTGGGCTACAACGTGCAGGTGGCCGTTGACGCCAAACATCACCTCATCGTGGCTCACGAGGTCACAAACTCTGGCAGTGACCGGGCGCAGCTTAGCCCCATAGCAAAAGCTGCGCGCGACGCGATGGGTAAGACCAGACTGCGGGCCGTCGCCGATCGTGGCTACTACAGTGGGCCTCAGATCAAGGAGTGCGCCGACGCGGGGATTTCGGTCATGCTGCCGAAGCCGACAACATCAGGTGCGAAATACCATGGCCGATTCGACAAGGCAGACTTCATCTACATTGCGCGGGACGACGAATACCAATGTCCAGCTGGAGAACGGGCAATTTACCGTTACACCAGCGAGGAACACGGGATGCAGCTACACCGATACTGGAGCAGCGCCTGTTCGCAATGCAAAATAAAGTCACAGTGCACGCCCAGCGGCCAACGACGGATAAGTCGATGGGAGCATGAATCGGTGCTGGAAGCAGTTCAACGTCGGCTGGACAAGACGCCTGATGCGATGACCGTGCGCAGGCGAACCGTCGAACATGTCTTCGGAACGTTCAAGCACTGGATGGGTTACACGCACTTCCTGACGCGCAGGCTGCCCAACGTGGGGACCGAGATGAGTTTGAACGTACTCGCCTACAATCTCACTCGAGTGCTGAGAATCCTGGGCTTCAGGAAGACGATGAAGGCGATGCGGTTGGTGGGTGCATGAGCACCCCGTAAGTCCTGAACCCAAGCCCTTAAACTCGTCAGAACGTATCAGAGGGGTACACCCTCTCGTCGGCGCCGTGATAGTCGCAAAGGCGGTCAAACGCACCGCTGGGGTCAGCAGTCACGCGTCGCATTGTAGTGCCATCGGGTTTCCACACACCCTGGGTCGCGTGCTGCCGATCGCGACCGTGTGAGATTCGGGCGGTCCATGCCGTTTGCATGAGGCAGTGATCGGCCAGTTTGAGTCACTCAGGCACGACTCGCGAATGTCGGGTCGCAGGACGACAGGAGACGTTGGCCGAAAATGTTTCGATGTGGTGACGTCTGTCATCTGTCGGCTGTAGTTGCTGATCTAGAATGCTCGCGACGAGGTCGTGCCCGGCTCCCCTGATTCCGTCCACGAACGCGCGCGATTGTGAGCGGCCATCCCCACGCTTCACCCCGACGGAAATGCGCCCGCATGACGATCTAGCCCTGGTCCTCCAGCTTGCGGTCAACTTTGATGAAGCCGCGCACGTCGTCGCCCCGGCAAGGGTGACGCGTCGAAGTTGCAAAATTCAGGCGCACTTGCCAGCGATGCCTGCCTCATTTAGCACGACGGCATTGCCGCCACGGCTTTTGGCCTGGTACATCGCGTGGTCGGCATTGACCTGCAGGGTCTGTTCGTCCAGTCCGTCGTCCGGATAAAAAGCCACGCCGATGCTGGCCGAAACTCCCAGGATGCAACTTTCAACTGCAAAGGGTTCTTCGATAGACTGACGCAGCTTTTCGGCGATCGAAACCGCGTCTTCAGCCTCATTCACGACCGGTAAAATGGCAACGAATTCGTCTCCACCGATACGCGCGATAGTGTCCGATTCGCGTAGGCATTGCTTCATACGCTTGCCGATGCGCTGCAGCAACATGTCGCCCACGGCATGTCCGTAGCGATCGTTGACCGGCTTGAACCCGTCGATGTCGACAAACAGCAGGGCGAATTTCGTACGCGAACGTTTTGCGTTGAGTATGGCCTGCTTAAGCCGGTCGCCAAACAGAATGCGGTTAGGGAGATCGGTGAGGGGGCAATGCTGGGTGAGATAGATGATGTGCTGCTCGGCTTTCTTTCTCTCCGAGATATCCCGGAAAACCACGGTTACCCCATACATGTTGCCGGCGTTATCGCGCAAGGGGGCGCACTTGTATTCAACGGGAAAGCAGGTATTGTCCCTGCGCCAGAATACGTCCTCCTGGACATGGCGGTACTTGCCATCCGATAGCGTCGCATGGATCGGACAGTTTTCGACAGGAAAAATTGAGTTGTCGGCGTGATGGTGGTGGATAGTGTCGTGTCCGAGCCTTCCGACCAGACTGTCGGCATCTTCCCAACCAAACATGATCATGGATGCGGCGTTCTCGGCGATGATCACGCCGTGCATGTCGAGGACATGAACCCCCTCACTGACCGAGTTCAGGATATTGTTCAGCGTGCCGTTCGCCGTTTCCAGTTGACGCCTCACTGTCGCCGTCCTGACCATGGCGAGGATTTTCGCTTTCACGAAATCTTCAGGCGCTGTTTGCGAAACAAGATCGTCAGCTCCAGCCTGAATAACGGTGACAGGGTTTTCCAATGAATCTGGAGCGGTGAGTACAACTATCGGTGTCCATGGCAATTCCTGCATCGCCTCGATCACCCGGATCTTGCCGGTAATCTCGAGTCCCGACATGACGCGCACATCCATATCCATCAATATCAGATCGACGCGTTCAGTGCAGAACGTATCGAGTGCGTCGCGTCCATCGGAGGCGACGATCACGTCGCAGCCGGATGAAGACAGGACAGGCTTCAGGAAGGCGATAAAAGCAGGGGTTACACCTGCAAACAGGATCTTCACGACTGCGACCTCTGAGAAGCGCGAAGCCAGATACAATCGGGGACAGAGATACTGCCGAAGCAGATGATGCGCCAAGCCTGGAGCATCATCAAGCGGCACCTCGCGAGTCCCCGGCCAGTCTTCAAGTGCATCCGCCGGCGCCTCCGACGGCAAAAGGTCGGGAGAACAGATGGTCCGTGGATGTGTAGTGCTAGCCCACGATCAGACGACAAGCCGTTAAGGCGTTTCTTGATCCACTGGTCGGCTCCAACATCGATGAAGCCGCGCCCAGTACATCTCTGCCAGATATTAACGACCGGCTCGTTCAATGCGTCTGAAACGGGAGCGTGAATACCTGCGCCGAGTCCAGCAAACCCTGCGCTTGCTCCTTCAACGTCTGCGCCGCAGCGGCCGACTGCTGCACCAGCGTCACGTTTTGCTGCGTGTTTTGCTCAAGGTTCCCGATCACGCCACGTACTTCGCCGATCTGCTGCGTCTGAGCACGGCAAGCCTGGTGCATCGCTTCCATGATGTGCGTGACGCGCTGCGATGCTTCGACGATGTTGGAGATCGTCGTGCCTGCCGCATCGACCTGCCGCTCCCCCTCGCTAATCCGCGCGCTGCTCGCGCCGATAAGTTCCTTGATTTCCTTCGCGGCAGCTGCGCTGCGCTGTGCGAGCATGCGCACCTCGCTGGCGACGACCGCGAAGCCGCGACCGCCGGCACCGGCTCGCGCCGCTTCGACTGCGGCATTCAACGAAAGCAAATTAGTCTGGAATGCGATCGAATCGATGACGGAGATGATGTCCTCGATGCGGTTCGACGATTCGCTGATCGCGCGCATCGTGTTCACGACCTGACCAACCACGGTGCCACCCTGTGCTGAGGTAGCCGAAGCGTGCTTTGCCAGTTCGTCGGCGTTGCCCGCGCTTTGCGCATTGGCCGCCACGCTGGAGTCGAACTCCTCGAGCGCGCCGCTCGCCTGTTCGAGCGCAGCTGCCTGCCGCTCGGTGCGCGTACTCAGGTCGGCGTTACCCAGCGCGATTTGCTCCGTGGCAGCCGCGACGCCCTGAGCGGCGTCGCGCATTTGCGTGACGATTTCGGCGAGCCTTTGCTGCATGCGCGCCATCGCTGCGATCACGCTTGACGTATCGCCGGGCCGCAATTCGATCCCGCGCGCAAGGTTGCCTGCGCGGATCGATTCGGCCAGCTCGACCACGTCGCTGGGCTCGGCTCCGAGGGACTGCGTGATGTTGCGCACGGTCGCGTAGACGACGGCGATGCCAACGCCGCACGCGAGCAGCGTCAGCACGCTCATCAACCAGCGAAAATCAGTGCTGATCTTGCGCGCCTCGGCGCCTTCCTGCTGATCGAGGTGTTCCTGATAGTCAATCAGCGCGTTGATCCCAGCAAGCCATTCGACAAGCGCGGGACGCGCATCATCGAGCAAAATCTTGCGTGCGCCCTCAACGTCGCCCGCTTGCTGCAAGCTGATCAACTGCTGGATCAGCGGCAGGCTTTGCTCCCGCGCGGCGTTGACACGTGCATAGATCGCCCGTTCCTCCGCGGTGATGTCGGTACGTTCAGCATAGATCCTGGCGAGCGGTCCAGCCGATTCCTCGTACTGGCTCGCGAGCACATTAATGTGATTGATGACCGAAGGCAGTTCCGCCGCGGATACAAGCGTCACGTCACGCACCGCGATGGAGCGGTCGTGGACACTTCCGCGAAAGTTGATTGCGTAACGTTCCTTTACGCCGTTTACGTCGATGATGTCGTCGAGTCGCGCCCGAACCATCTCCACCCGGCTGATCGCGATGACCGTCAGCGCGACGAGCGCAATGAGAACCACGCCGAACCCTGCGATCAACCGCGCCCGAATGGTCAATGTCTTCCTGTTTGTGTTCATGGGGTTCCCCGCGTGCTAACGTAGCCTTGACTTGTGTGGACCGTTGCTGGGCAAGCAACCCTGCGCGGCGCGCCGTCTCTGTTTCGGGGTCTAATAATAACAACAAAATCTCTTTTCGATACTCTATTTATATTGCGATTAAAGTATCAATTGACCTTGACTATCGAGATCCGCAGGCGTACCGCAGTTGCCTGCCGTTGCGTGGTCACCCGAACAGGAATCCTGGATCTTCGCTGCATCGTTCGTGCCGGCGCCCTTTCCTCCGCCGCTCGCCCTCTCACCGGGCAAATGGCATCTTTCGAGGTACAACGGTCGTCTTTTCTTCGGCGTCCGGCAGGTCTTAGCGGTCCTTCCAGATTGTCTTTTGCGGTCCCATGCGATCAGACCGTCAGCGTAGGACGGACTCGGCGGCCTCCGGCTTGCCATAAAGCCAGCCTTGGGCGAGTTCGATACCGCAACCCTGCAATGCGGCATGCTGATGTTCTCGTTCCACGCCTTCGGCGAGCACCAGGCAACCCAGCTTGCAGAGCCGCTCCGCTGACTCACGAATCGCGGCCATAAAGTGCGAGCCCTTGTCGGCGTTGCGTATCACCGTGATGCAAAGTTTGACGATGTCCGGCCGCAACAGGCGGACGGTATCGAAGTCGGCGAACCCGCATCCTGTGTCATCCAAAGCCAACCGAATCCCCAGGGTGCGCAACCGATCGACCACTTCCACCAAACCCTCTGCTTCGTTGAGCGGCAGGTGCTCAGTGAGTTCGATCATCACTTCCGGTCTGCCGGCTAATGCCAGCCTGTCCGCCGCAAGGGCCAAGGCATCAGGGCCCAAATTGATGGTCAGGAAGGCACCTGGCGGTAGTTTGTCTTTAGTGCGCTCGAGAGCCAATTCGGCACACAACAATTCCGCATCCACGGTGCGCCCGGCGGCGTAGGCCG
Source organism: Paraburkholderia sp. FT54 (assembly GCF_031585635.1). Taxonomy (NCBI): domain Bacteria; kingdom Pseudomonadati; phylum Pseudomonadota; class Betaproteobacteria; order Burkholderiales; family Burkholderiaceae; genus Paraburkholderia; species Paraburkholderia sp. FT54. The sequence goes on from NZ_CP134198.1 coordinate 202,649, forward strand.
CATCAAACAACTTATCTGGGCGTTCAAGAGGTGACCCCTTCGGACCTCGGGAAAGGGCTTCGAAACCAACCACCGCACAATCGCTGACGCGCACGATCGGCTGCAGAAATGTCTGTATGCAGCGGTGCGCTAGAATCGCTGTCACGTCGGTAGAAGATCCTGTCTGCTCCGCAACCTGACGTTGGGGTTGAGACCTCAACTGGTCTTCGGTCCATTGAGTCCAGCATGCCTTTGCATCCCGCTCGCCTGTTTCGGAGGACATGAGGAATACGGACATGTTGGCGATGATGCGAGCGCCCGTCGCGCCGCCGAATACAGCCAGCAGTGACTCCCGGATCAGGTTGCGCCCCGCGCGCTCTATGGCATCCGCCACTTCCCTGGCATCTCGCGGCAGGCCGTCCGAAAGGACACGAAAGCATGCCGCCCACATTCCATCGGCAGCACAACCATATCGGTCAATCACCGCATGTTGAGCCAGCAAACGCGTGAGCAAGCCATCTGCTGCTTCGCCAAAATCGGCCATCGCCTGGCGGGCTGCTTCATCACCGAAGATTTCAGACAGGTGCACGCTCTGCGCAATATTCACGCTCAGGACGCCAATGCTTCCGGTCATTTGCGACAACCCCGATCGCCGCGGCACGTACGCTTCAGCGACTTCATTTGCATGTATCAAACTATTTTCTGGATCTGGTGAGTATCCGGTCCGTGAGATTCATGCCCTGTACGATCCGGATCCGGTAAAGCTGCCGTGTGTCGCGTCAGACGACTATTTCGCGCAAAGGGCAGAGGACCCGGGAATCATGAGCATCCCGTTTCTGTTTTGAATCCTGCTGCTGACCATACTTGATCAGTGTGCCTTCACCAACATGACATGATCCGGTCGTCGAGATGGCATCTTTGTCATGTCTGCCCCGACCGTCGAAAAGTGGTCGAACTTCGGACATTCGCACGCTTATGTCGAAAGGCAAATCCGGGTCGAACCCAGCCGAGCGCGGTCGTCGCTGATCGACCGCAATCGGTTCGTAATGGGGTTTCCGAAAGTTGACGATCACTTGATTTGTTTGTATTAGATGACCTGTTGGATAGTTGATCCGTTGATCCAGGGAGGCGTGTCGTTGCTGTTTATGCTCTGCAATAACGCAAGGCCGCCTCTATCTCATAGTTTTTTTGAAGGGGGGACTGAATGGTGCACCGCGCGCGCTACGGAGCCGTGGCCCAATTCTTCCACTGGGCGACGGCGGTTTTTGTCCTGGTCGCCTTCACATTTGGGCCCGGAGGGTCCGAGCAGCGGGTATACGCACACGCCCGCGACTTCGACCGACAGCTCCACGAGACGTTGGGTTTGTGCGTGTTCGCGCTTGTCGTAATGCGCGTACTGTGGCGGATGCTCGACACGCAACCGAATCCTCTCCAAGTTTCGCTTTGGATGAGCGTTGCGGCGAAGGCCGTGCAATGGACGCTGTATCTGTTCCTCTTTGCGCTCCCGCTCACCGCGATCACCGGCGCGTGGCTCGAAGGCATCCCCTGACGCTCCTCGCGGGACTGGAGATTCCACCATTCTTCGGGGTTTCACACAATGCTGGCGCGACCGTCGCGACGGTTCACACCTGGCTAGGCGATGCGATCCTATGGGTCGCGGGGTTTCACGCGCTTGCCGGGCTCTACCATCACTTTGTCCTCAAGGACAACGTTCTCGTCTCAATGCTTCCGCGCTGGCTTCCCCTGCGGCGATCGAACGGTGATTAAGGAATGCATGACAGCTTCGGGTGGAATCCGAGGTTCGTCAGGAGACTCAGTTCGTTAAGCGTTGTTCGATGCCTGCCCTTGTCCGCAGCCCATGAGTAAATGAGGACGCATGCGGGCAGGCGTTGGACAAGGCTCGAGGGAGGAAACCGCGGAGTGAACCGACGCGGCCGGAAACTTGGGCGGCTATGGGGAATAAAGCGAGCTCACCGTCAGCCTTGCCACCGGATGCTGAAGCGAACCTGGGTCGGGATGGTGTCGAAGGCGCTTTCGAAGGTGTCGCCCGAGATGATGTGACGATGCCGCGATCGGCGCCAGGGGCTGCCTGGAGCGGCAGACGCGAGTGTCTCCTGTTGGCGCTCGTTGCCGAAGAGCCGACAGTCGGAATGAAGATTCTGGTCATTTACGCTCATACGCTGCCTCGGAATGTCGGGGGCGCGCGAATCGGATTGGTGCGCAGGAGGATCTCGATGATGATCATCGGGGCGCCGCAGTGTTTGCAGACAAAGGTCGGCGCTCTGGTATCCGCAGATGTGTCATCGCTGGCGTCAGTGACTGCTGGGGCGTGCAGCAACGCACGTATGCTCGCCAGGTTCTGCCGTCGCACCGGATTGGCAAGCAGCCCATAGTGACGGATGCGGTGGAACCCACCGGGCAGCACGTGCAGCAGGAATCGACGCATGAACTCACCGGCCTCTAGCGTCATGGTCTTGTAGCGGGTGCGCCCTCTGGCGCGGTAATCCTTCCAGTGGAAGGTCACGCCCCGTTCATCGAGCGCGATGAGTCGCGGTTGGAGATGGCCACGCGATGCGTATAGCGCGACAGATACGCGAGTACGGCCCCGGGTCCGGAGAACGGGCGCTTCGCATACACCACCCATTCACACGCGCGCAACGGCGCGAGCCACCGGCCGAAGGTAGCCCGATCGGCGAGCGCGGCATACTCGCCGAAGAAGCGTAGCTGGCCGCGACCATGCATTGCCGCGAGTTCTTCCAGGAAACGGCGCCGGAACAGGCGCGAGAGCACGCGCACCGGCAGGAAGAAGCCGGGCCGGCATGCGACCCACCGCTCGCCGTCAGGCGACAGGCCTCCACCAGGGACGATGCCGTGCACGTGCGGATGGTGCGTCAGTGCCGAGCCCCACGTATGCAGCACCAGCGTCGCGCCGATCTGCGCGCCCAGATGCTTCGGATCGGCGGCGATGGTGCGCAGGGTTTCGGCGGCAACATCGAACAGCAGGCCGTAGATCACCGCCTTGTTGTACCAGGCGATCGCGCTGATCGCGGCGGGCAGCGTAAAGACGACGTGGTAGTACTCGACCGGTAGCAGATCGGCCTGACGTGCCTCGAGCCACCGGTGCGCGGCGCTCGCCTGACACTTCGGGCAATGGCGGTTACGGCACGAGTTCTAGGCGAGCTCGATCTGTTCGCATCCGGAGCAGCGCAACACATGTCCACCCAGTGCCGCGCTGCGGCACTGTTCAATGGCCGACATCACCTTCAGCTGTCCCAGGCTCAACTGTACGGTTTGTCGCCACGCGGGCCCATGCGCGCGGAAGACGTCCGCGACTTCGGGCACGGAGGTGCTCTGTGTTTCAGGTGCGGTGCAGGTTCTCCAGCGGACTGGTGACTTCGCGCAGCAGGTCGGTGGCCACCTGCGCGTAAAGCGCGGTGGTCTCCAGCTTCTTGTGGCCGAGCAGCACCTGGATCACGCGGATGTCGACCTTCTGTTCGAGCAGGTGCGTCGCGAAACTGTGCCTCCTATCTACCCGGCGACATAGGCGTCACTATGTGCCGTTCCGGACTATGTCGGGTAATCCGGAGATAGCGCGGATTTCACTGGCGATTCAAGTGATCGGCTGGAGATAGTCTTGGCTCCTTCCACCAGCCCCGCATGTCGGGAAGGAGCTCATCGTGAAGTACGTCGTCCATAATCAGGTTGTGCTGTCGCGAGCGCCTGAAGGGCCGCTTGCGGCCTATATCGCATCATTTGCGAGATCGCTCAGTGAGCAGGGATACAGCGCTGGATCATTGCAGCAAGTACGGATCGCAGCGGGGTTTAGCCGTTGGCTTGAACTGACGGGTCTCGGAGTGCGCAGCATCTGCGCTGACCACGTGATACGTTATTTACGATATCGTGCGCGACATGTTCGGCCCCGCCGGGGGGACCAGGCTGCGCTCAGACACCTCATTGATTTTCTGCGCCAGGAGCAACTGACTCCTGCGGAGCGGGTATCACTGCCCCGACTGCCGTCTACTGAGTGCTGCGTACAGGCATACGTGACGTACTTACGCGAAGCGCGTGCCTTGGCCACAGCGACGATCGTCAACTACGTGCCGTTCGTCCGCGGCATCCTTGAAGACTGTTTCGGTAAAGGACGCGTCACACTTTCTCGCCTCTGTGCTGGCGATGTCGTGAGATTTGTACAACGTCAGGCGCCGCGTTTGCAGCCGAAGCGTGCGAAGCTTCTGACCGCTGCGTTGCGATCCTTTCTACGTTATGCGCGCTATCGCGGCGACATTACACTGGATTTGGCCGCCGCAGTTCCAGTCGTGGCCAACTGGTCGATGCCGTCAATCCCACGTGGGATCGCCCCAGATCAAACACGGCAGTTGTTAGCCAGCATCGATCAGCGAAGCGGAACCGGTCGTCGAGACTATGCCATTTTGCTTTTGCTTGCTCGATTGGGGCTGCGCTCCGGGGAAGCAGCGTCGCTTGAGCTGGATGATATCGACTGGAGCGCGGGACGTTTGAGTGTGCGCGGTAAAAGCGGGCAGCGCAACGAATTGCCATTGCCCGTCGACGTCGGCAAGGCGATCGCTACATACCTGATTCGTGGGCGACCGCGTAGTACTTGTCGTCGTGTATTTTTGCGCGTCCGGGCTCCGATCACAGGGTTTAGCGGGGTAAGTGGGGTTGGTTCGGTTGTGCGGCATGCTCTCCAGCGCGCCGGCATCGACGCTCCAACCATGGGGGCTCATCAGTTCCGTCACGGATTGGCCACCGAGATGCTGTGCCATGGTGCCTCGCTCGGTGAGATAGCAGAGTTGTTGGGGCATCATCACCCGCAGACCACGAAGATCTACACCAAGGTCGACATCAAGGCATTGCGTACGCTGGCTGTGCCGTGGCCGGGAGGTGTGCAATGAACACGCTCCGGCAGGCAGTTGCTCAGTATCTCAGTCTTCGACGCAGTTTGGGATTCAAGCTGCACGATGCAGGCAAGGCGTTACTCGATTTCGTCACCTTCATGGAACAGCATCGCGCCCCCTACATTACCCAGGCATTGGCTCTCACCTGGGCGCAACAGCCATTCGAAGCCCAACCCGCACACTGGGCGAAACGACTCAGCTTCGTACGCGAGTTCGCACGTCATCGCAGCGCCACCGATTCGCGCACGCAGATTCCAGCGCAAAGCCTGTTGCCGTTCCAACCGAAACGGGCTCGACCGTACCTGTATTCGGACGATGAGATTCGCGACTTACTGCGGGCCGCACTTCAAATACCATGCCGCTATGAGCGTAGTGCACTGCGGCCCCGGACGTTCTACTGCCTGCTTGGGTTGCTGAGTGTGTCGGGCATGCGTCTCGGGGAAGCACGCAATCTTGAGCTTCGGGACGTGGACCTCACCACTGGGGTGCTAACAATTCGTGGCACCAAATTCGGTAAGTGCCGGCTCGTGCCTTTGCACGACTCGACTCGCGAGGTGCTCGCCGACTACATAGTGCGACGTAATCGTCATTGGGCCGGTCGGCCAGTGTCCTCCTACCTGTTCGTATCCAACCGGGGCAATCGTCTGGACGACGCCGGGGTACATCGGACTTTCTATGCGTTGTCACGACAGGTCGGTCTGCGCGGCGTTTCCGACCATCATGGACCACGTCTGCACGATATGAGGCACGCATTTGCGACGAACACGCTCGTGCACTGGTACCGGTCTGAACAGGATCCAGCGCGTTGCCTGCCGATTCTGTCAGCCTACCTCGGCCACGTCCATGTCGCCGATACGCAGTGGTATTTAAGCGGCTCACCGGAACTGATGCACGAGGCCATGCGCCGGCTCGAACAGCGCTGGGAGAAGCAGCCATGACCACGCCCGCCAGCTTCGCTCCGCTGCTCGAGCGTTTCTTCACACAGCGACTGATGCAGCAGCGCCAGGCGAGTCCCCACACAATCAGTTCCTATCGCGATACCTTCCGTCAATTTCTGAAGTTCGCACAGCAGCGTTTGCATAAGCTACCGTCACGCCTGAATTTCGAGGAGATCGATGCCTCTTTGATCGTTGCGTTTCTGGACGACCTGGAGAAGCACCAGGGCGTTAGCATTCGCAGCCGCAATCTGCGCCTCACGGCAATTCACTCCTTCTTCCGTTACGCTGCCCTCGAAGCACCGGCGCATTCCGCACAAATCCAGCGAGTGCTTGCTATCCCCAGCAAGCGCTTCACCCGCAACTTGGTCAACTTCCTGACGCGACCGGAAGTCGATGCCTTGCTTGCAGCGCCTGATGAGCGTACCTGGTCCGGTCGGCGTGATCACGCCTTCATACTGGTAGCTGTGCAGACGGGACTACGCTTGTCCGAAATGACCGGACTCAAACGCGAAGACCTTATCCTCGGAACCGGCGCGCACGTGCGTGTGATCGGCAAGGGCCGTAAGGAACGCTGCACTCCCATCGCCAGATCCACGCTCGCAGTGCTGAAGCGCTGGCTACGAGAACCTCAACGCGGGAGTGGTGAAGTGCTGTTTCCGAGTGCCAGAGGCGAACGTCTGAGCGTCCACGGTGTGCAGTACCTGCTAAACAAGCATCGCGAGGCTGCGTCCCGAGTTTGCCCTTCGTTGAAGCAGAAACGGATCACCGTCCACCGCTTGAGGCACACGATGGCCATGGAACTTCTGCAGGCCGGCGTTGATCGTTCAGTGATCGCGTTGTGGCTCGGGCATGAATCGGTGGAAACCACGCAGATCTATCTCGAAGCAACCCTTGCGATGAAGGAGCAAGCCCTTGCGAAGACATCTCCGCCACGGGGCAAGTCGGTTCGCTACCGGCCGCCAGACCAGCTCCTCGGCTTCCTGAACAGTCTGTAGGATAGACAAACTATGTCGCGTGATGCAGAGGGCTGCCTTGCGCGACGACGCACGAATATGGGGTGATCGTAAAAGCCCGGTCTCGTTACCCGACATAATCCGGAACGGCACATAGTGGCGCAGCGTGTGCATGGACACGCGCTTGTCGATCTGGGCCGCCTCGGCGGCGGCATGAATGGCGGTTCAGTTGCCGGGTGCTGAGCGGGTCGATGGGATCGAGCCCGGGAAATAGCCACCCGCCGTCGGGCATCTTGCCCTGGGCTCGGGCCACACGCCACCAGACCCGCAGGCGTTCGAGCAGTACGGGAGAAAGTATCGCGTAGCGGTCCTTACGGCCCTTGCCCTGTTCGATGCGCAGGGTCATACGTTGGCCGTCGACGTCCGTGACCTTCAGCCCCACCACTTCACTGACACGCAGCCCGGTGCCATAGGCGAGCGAGAGGGCCGTCTGGTGCTTGAGGTTGCCCGTTGCGGCGATCAGCCGCCGCACTTCATCGGGGCTGAGCACAACGGGCAGTGTGCGGGGTACGCGCACGGGTTGCATCCGGGCCATCAGTTCCGGTTCGTGGAGCGTGATCTCGAAGAAGAACTTCAGCCCGGTGATCGCGGAGTTCAGCGACACCGGTGACGTGCCGTGATCGACCAGATGCAGCTGGTAACCCCGCAGGTCCTCGACGGTGGCAGTATCAGGCGAGCGCCCAAGGTATCGGGAGAACTCGCGCACGATGCGCAGATAATTGGCCTGCGTCTTGGGGGAAAGCTGGCGCATGCGCATGTCGTCGATCATGCGCTGACGCAGCGGGCTGACGTTCGGTTGGGAGGTCATGATTCGGCTCCTGCTGGAGAACGAGGCGGATCGCCTCATTCGCCAACATACGGAACCGCGCAGCCGACCCCTCACGAACCGCCGCGCTTAGCCGGAGCCCCCTACCGCGCGAGCGGCTTCGTTCTTCGGCCACAAGCGGTCCTTGGGGCACACTGTCTCTGTGACAGTTGAACGGCGGCTGGGCCTTTGGAAGCGGACGTCCGATAACGTCTCGGACAGTTCCGTCACCGCTGTCCGGTCATCTTCTCCGGCCCCAGCCACAGGCTGATTTCGCCAGCAGTCCCAGATTGCCGCATTAAGCAGCGGACGCAGGACGTCGATCGCATGCACGAGACCGCGTCCGCGTGCTTGGCCCGATCACTGGCGGGCTGCTGCAGAACAGGTGAAACTGCGACGGCTGCTCGGCTGTTCAAATCCGCTCGAGGCTAAATTCAGTCACTGCGTTCGCGAGAATTTCCACAGCCTGATCGGTAACAGCATTGTAAAGTGACGCCCGCAGACCGCCAATTGAACGATGCCCTTCGATTCCGACGATACCCTGTTCACGGGCTGCGTCTATAAATGCACTGTCGAGCCGCGAATCGCCGAACGTGAACGCCACATTCATCTGCGAACGCCAGCGACGGTCCGCGTGAATTGTCACGCCCCCTTCCAATGCGTCGAGCGCGTCGTACAACCTCTTTGCCTTTCTTTCATTAATGCTTTGCATCGTTTCGAGACCGCCGACGTCGAATCGCAGCCAGCGCGTCACCAACGTCAACACGTAGATCGCAAAGACGGGTGGCGTGTTGTAGTTGGAACCATGCGACACGTGAGTGCGGAAATCGAGGATGGCTGGCAAACCCGCTGGAATCCGTTCAAGCAACGAACGTTTGATTACAGCCACCGTCACGCCCGCCGGTCCCAGGTTCTTCTGCGCGTGCGCATAGATCATAGAGTAAGCGTCTGGCCGGATCGACTTCGACAGAAAATCGGATGACATGTCCGCGATCAACGGCACACTGGTCGCCGTTTCGCAATGCGGAAATTGCAAACCTTCCACAGTCTCGTTCGACACGTAATGCAAATAGGCAGCCGAATTGGAGATATCTAACTGACCGAGATCGGGCAATTGACGATACCCGGTTGCGCGCCCGTCCCACGCCACTTTTCTGCTGGTGACCTTCTCCGCCTCCGATGTCGCTCGGCCGCTCCAATAGCCGGAGGTGACGTATTCCGGCGGCGCGAATGCGCGCCCGGCGAAATTCATCGGAATCATCGCGAATTGCAGGCTACTGCCTCCTTGCTGGAAGGTAATCGCGTAGTCGTCGGAAATGCCAAGCAGCGCGCGCAAATTCGATTCGGCTTCGTTCAGTATCGAGCGGAACCAGTCCGAACGGTGGCTCATGCCAAGTACGGAAATACCGGTTTCCGGCAAAGCGGAGATCGCGACTCGCGTCTGTTCAAGCACAGTTTCGGGGAGCGCTCCGGGCCCCCCGGAAAAATTCAATGCATTGGATTTCACCAGGCCTCCACAGCCGTCGGGTTGGGCTTAAATTGCGAGCGCGGCGCGGCGCGGCGCAGCATTTGTTCAAAGGCGTGTGCGATTCGCCGGATTTGCGGCACCTTGTAAGGGAAAAGTTCCGGGTCGTCCATGTCATGCACGACCATTCCCGTTGCGATTTCGAATATGAGCAGTCGGCCATCGTTCGCTTCGGCGCAATCGAAGCCCACATAGTCGAGACCGGTCAGTTCGGCGACATGGCGTAACGCATCGCGATGACGCTCCGCGAATTCGGCATCGAAACTCGCCATCATGCCCGCCTCTTCTTCGCGTCGATTCGCGTGGGCCATCATCTCCGCGTAGGGGTAGTGAACCATCCAGTCTTTCGAAATGCCCATGTGGCAAACGAACGGTTTTCCGTCGATCATGACGATCCGGTATTTGCGGAACAGGCCATCTGCGCTGCTGTAGTCGATGAAGGGCGCCATGTAAAACTCCTTGGCCTCCGAATTCTCCAGATAGCTGCCAAGCGCCTGTTCGTCGCATATCTTTTCCAGTCCTGTTCCGGCGTGCGATCCTAACGGCCGGATGATGAACGGGTAGTCGTTCTTCAGCACCTCGGGCAGGTTGAGTGCGCCCGAAACGGCCTGGCCGACTTGCTCGCGCGACAAGCGTACCGTGCGAGCCATGCAGATACCATGCGCCGCGCCCAAAGTGGCATATGCGGTATCGCGCATCGTCTTCATCACATGCTCAGGCCGGTTCAGGACCCGGCAGGCGGTGCCGCTCACCATCGACGAAATCTGCGCAAGTACATCCGCTGACTCATCCGATGCGCACGCCGCGACGAAGATCACGTCGTGCTCGGGCAACGCGGTGTTCGCGAGCGGTCGCGCATCGGCGTACAGGACGTCAATCTGCACATCGGCGTTCTCAAGCAGACATTCGAGGGGTGTGTTCGCCATCAGATCGCCGGGAGCCTTAAGCACCAGCACCTTCAGTGCACACGGTAACGTGCCGGCGCGCCTCAACCGGAAATGCCTGGTCATCTGCAACGCTTGCTGCTGGACCGCCAGCGCACTCTCCTTCTGGTATTTCATTTGCAAGACAAGCGACAAATCGAGCAGCGCGTAGGGATCGTCGTGCTGCCTCACGTGATCGAGCAGCAATGCGCCCAACTGCGTCAGATCCTGCCCTGCAGTCGCTGCGCGCAGCAACGGAGCCAGCCCTATTGGCTGGTGCATCCACGGATGCTCGGCGTCAGGGGAAGGTGGAACTTGGACTGTGTTCATTGTTGCTGGTCGGGTCGAATGAATCTGGGAAGCGCAGCAGTGCGCTTATCGCGATATCGGCGTGAGCAGTTCGGATCAGTCGCGGCGTTCCGGAGTCGTGGCGCGGGCAGAGGGCCGCATCTCGCTGATGAGCCCGATTTCTTGCTCGAACCATCCCGCCTCCATCCGCTCAACCGTCGTGGCTTCTTGCTTCGACGGAGAGACGGCAGTGCTGGAGTTGTTGACTATCAATGACAAACCTGGCGAACCGGCACGTGGTCTTGTAATCGGCATATATCTCTTCGGTAGAAATCGCAGCCATCTGTAGAGGCAGAGTGCCCTGGTGGCTGCATTGTTTCCATGACGAGCCATCATACGAGTGGCACACAGATCCGGAACCGGAGAATAGAGCGGCAATTTGCCCTCTACTCACAACTATTCAAATAACAAGAAGCGACAAGCTTTCACAGAGAAAGGTTTGAGCCATAGATGATTGTCCTGGATTACGGCAGCCAGATCACGGCGCGCATCGAGCGCCACATGTCGGTGCGACTCGTGCCCTTTGTGCGACTGACTTTATCTGGCGCACGGCCTCCGGCTATGGCATTCGCGTCATTTGTGCTGCACGCGACGAGACGCCGAGAGCTGCTTGGACCAAGCTGCGATCGAGAGACGGGACGCGGAGACTGAACCACTCCGCTAGGGGACGTTGCATGCTCGACTCCGCGACGGACGGCTGCGGGTCGGGTAGCGACCGTTGCTTCCACTGCGAGACGCACACTGGATCTCCCTTCAACTGGAAGGAGATCATCATGGAAACGCAGAATGGTCGCGCAGGCAACCGTGTGCCGTGGAACAAGGGCAAACTCACCGGCCAGAAGCCGCCGTTGAAGCTTCCGGAAATCTGGGCGATTCGCACCCGACTCCAGATGTCTTCGAACATTCGCGAGCTGGCTATGTTCAATCTCGCAGTTGATAGCAAACTTCGGGCATGCGATCTGACGCGGCTGCAGGTGCAAGACGTCTGCCAAGGCGCCCACGTCGGATCGCGGGCAATGGTAATGCAGCAGAAGACGCAACGACCGGTTCAGTTCGAGATCACGGAGCAGACTCGTCAGAGCCTTGAGACGTGGATTGGGGCGCGGGAATTGAAGTCTACCGACTATCTATTCCCAAGCCGATTGCATGCGTCGCCGCATCTGTCGACACGACAATATGCCAGAGTGGCTCATGGGTAGGTCGCATCGATCGGACTCGACGATACGGCGTACGGAACCCACACTATGCGCCGCACCAAGGCTTCGTTGATCTACCGGCGAACGAAGAACCTGCGGGCGGTGCAGCTACTGCTCGGACATACCAAGCTCGAAAGTACAGTGCGTTACCTTGGCATTGAAGTCGACGATGCCCTCGAGATGGCGGAGCAGACCGAGGTCTGACGGCAACATGGCCGGCGAGCGGACGCTAGCCGGCCATGTTGCCGCTCGCCCAAGTTACAGAGTGGCCACTCGAACGGCCGATTTCAGTTCGATTCCCGTCCGATGCCCCAACCTCGAATATCGGTCAATGCAGTGACTGGGCCACATCGCCCACTATGCGCCGCTGCCGACCCCGGTGAGCGCCTGAGCAACGAAGGCCTGCTGACCCGTGCGAGATGCGCTTAATGACCGAAACGATGGGAAGCGTCATTTTCGGAGAAAGACTGCTGTTCGGCAATTTCGGTAGCGTCGACTACCCGATTGCGACCGCGTACCTTCGCCTGGTATAGGGCTGTGTCCGCCAGTCCCAACAGCGCGGGCGCCGACTCGGGCGGATCTGGGAGCGTCCTGGCCAGGCCGACCGAGACGGTGACGGATGCCCTGCCAGGTGATGCCGATCGGATCCCACGTTTCTCGACAGCGGCTCTTAGCGACTGCGCGACGCGCAGTCCCGCCGCCGGTTCGCAAGCCGGAAGAACCACCACGAACTCTTCGCCACCGTAGCGCGCGACGAAATCGCCCTGCTGCCGCAGGGTGCCTGATAGTGCCCCCGCGACTTGCTTCAGGCAGTCGTCGCCGGCCATATGTCCGAACGTGTCGTTGTACTGCTTGAAATGGTCGACGTCGATCAGCAACACGCAAAACGACTGATTGCGGGCCGAAGTTAATGAAAAATCACGCGCGAACCGGTCGTCAAAATAGGCACGGTTGAAAACGCCGGTCAGGCCGTCGCGTGCAGAGGTCTCAACGAGTTTCCGGTGCGTCTCTGACAGTCGCCGGTACAGGCCCGTGGTCTCGTAGATGAGCATGCCAAGCACTGCGCTCGATGACACCATCGAGGCTACACGCGCTGCGTACCACCCAACGCTGTATCGCGCGCCCGCCGAAAGGGTGAGCGTCACGTCAATGAGCGCGCCGAGGAGCGCGACGGCGAGCCACAAGTCCATCAACGAGCGCACGCGGGTCGTCGACACATGCAGCCGCAGGGCCGCGAGGCAGAGCGCTTCGACAACGAGCCCTGCTCGGCTGTCCGACAACTGGGTGTACGAGCCAGATGTCGCGACCAAAGGCGGGAGGTGAGATTGTCCGGCGGTGGCGAGGATGCACAGTCCGACCGCCACAGCGACGGCGCCAACTGCGACGGCTCTGGCACGAGCACGGTGCGTCAAGCTCGCCGGAACCGACCGAGCGAGCAAGGATGCCGTGACCAACGCGGGAAAGCCGCCGTGCCAGAAAACCCAGATCCATACCGCCGTCTGCGGTCCTGCGCCTAACAGGCCGGTAGGCGAAAACACGCCCGGAAAGACCAGCAACTGGATCGCGGCGATGGCACCGGTGAACGCATAGGCGCCGCTGAGCGCCGCGAACAGCAGCCTGCCCGAGACGGCGTATTGTGTCCACAGTAGCAGGGCCGTCAGGGCTTCGGTCAGCGTAACCCAGGTTGAGAACACCGGGAGAAACGGCGGAACTACCGGGCCCGAATCTTTGGCGTATGGCCAGACCAGAGCGGCGGCGGCAGTCGCAAGTACGGCGACAACCCCGACCATAACTTTGTGTCGGTGCGTGGACGGCAGGTGGATAAGCGTCGTTTGCATTGGAAAAGAGGCGCAAGTGTGGCGGGCGCCACTATAACCCTTGCCGCAGAGGGAAGCCTCCGTATTGACGGCGGTATGCGGAACTTCTTGAGCCCCGGCCGCCCCTCAGGCGGGTCGCCTTTGTCCGTTCAATTCCAACGCGGTGTTTTTCATTACTGCCGCGAACCAGGTCCAATCGGACATGTCAGGCACTCCCCGGGCAATGGAAGCATCGATACACCGCTGCGACAAGACTCCTTGGATTGTCGATTCGCGCTATTAGTCGGTCATCAGCTCGCAAGCAAAGCACGCCCTTCGGCTAGCCAACGACCGGTGCGCGCTTGAAAGCCGCCACGCTGGGACGATGAACCTTGTCGCTGACGGGTCGCATGCGGCCGATCGCTCTCAGACAGAGGTCAGGCAAGCGCATTCTGTGGGCATTTATGCTCCGAAGTAGTCGAGTTCAGGCGTCACGCGCTGAAGATCTGCGACCGAGAGCGTTATGCGTTCGCCTGATGCAGATGCTGCTCCAAATTGTTGCACGGTCCTTAGAATTCGGCGTTTGTTCAACTCGAACGCGAGTCGCACCTCCTGTACAGTCTCACTGCGGGCGCCAAGCTCTTCGCGAACGACTTCAAATGCCAAGGCGAAGGCGCAGTATCCCCAGCCGAACCCGTAGGCGGAAAACCACACCGCAGCCGAGTCGGCGCAAAAAATGGGGACGGTAATGACAGTACGTGGCTGATCCATCGCATTCACCTGCATCGACGATAGCGTGACATCAAAGTGTTGCACAGCGACCTTACAAACGCGGGGCTTCTGCCGGCAAGAAGTTACCGCAGCGATGGAATCTGACAATCGCTGCGGCTGCAGTGCGAACGGCCGGAAAGCACCCATAGCCGCCTAACCAGCGCCGACATCTGAATGTCGGCGACGGTCGACTTGAGCCGGATCCGGTCTGCTCGATGGCGTGCTCCGCCGTTGGTCATGCGTCGGACCGGGCCCGGCCACAACCCGCCGTTCACATGCGTCGTCGATTGGACGTTCGGGCGCCGGCTCTGGCCCGTAACCGGCCTTCCGATTGTCGAAGACGAATGCTCCGTCATCGGCCATTGCGGTCGTTGGTTCATCAACGGGTCAACGGCCGGTATAAGTTCCTCAGCTGACAACGATCGACCAATCCTGCCGGACGGCCGCTTTGACCGTCGCAGAGTGGCAGTGCAACCTCGAAACAGACGGCCAGCCGCTATTGAGACCGTTCAGCATCCGAACCAATATGAGTTCTTGGGATTCGCCTGGAAACATCGAACAGACGCCTTCAGCTGTGGCAGACTAACTTCTTACAGTTCTGACCCGCCGACGCGGATGACGCGCCTTCTCCACTTGGCGTGGCAACCGGCTCGACGGCGGAGACCAGCAGTCGAACCTGACTTATGAGGTCGGTGCAGTCGTGGATAGCACCTTCGAGGTCTTGGGAAAGGACGGCGACCGTGCCTTCGTCAGGACATGGCAGGTAACGGTCGACGGCACGCGAACTTCCGTGCTAGCCACGTGGTCCACCGGCGAGCCTCCGACGGCTGCCGGCCAGGATCGCCTGTTCCACGAATACGCCTTAAAGGACCAGCTGGATAGTGCATGGGCGGTGCGGCCGCTGGAACTCGTGCGTAAAGGCGATCGGACCGTGCTGGTATTCGCGGACCCTGGCGGCGAGCCACTCGAGCGGCTGCTGGGCAGGCCGTTCGAAACGGACCGATTCGTGCGGCTGGCGGTCAGCATTGCTGCGGCGCTCGGCGAAGTCCATCTGCACGGCCTTGTCCACAAGGACGTCAAGCCGGCCCATATCCTTGTCGACGAATCAACCGGATCAGTGCGGCTCACGGGGTTTGGCCTCGCCACACTCCTGCCGCGCGAGCGCCAATCGCCCGCACCGCCCGAGAACATTGCCGGCACGCTCGCCTACATGGCGCCGGAGCAGACTGGCCGGATGAATCGCTCAATCGATGCGCGCAGCGACCTTTACTCGCTCGGCATCACGTTCTACCAGATGCTCACTGGCTCGCTGCCGTTTACTGCATCTGAGCCGATGGAGTGGATCCATTGCCATATTGCGCGAAAGCCGGTACCGCCGGGCGAGCGGGTTAAGCGCGTTCCAGCGCAAGTCTCGCGCATCGTCATGAAGCTGCTCGCCAAGACGGCCGAGGAACGCTATCAAACGGCGGCTGGCCTCCAGCATGATCTTCGCCGTTGTTTGGCTGCATGGGAAGCGGTTCGCCAGGTCAATCCATTTCCGCTGGGCGAACGCGACATCCCCGACCGGCTGCTGATCCCCGAAAAGCTGTATGGGAGAGAGCGCGAAATCGCGACCTTGCTCAGCGCCTTCGATCGTGTTGCCAACGAAGGTACCCCGGCGTTGGTGCTGGTTTCCGGCTATTCCGGTGTTGGCAAGTCCGCCGTCGTCAATGAACTGCATAAGGTGCTCGTGGCGCGCCGCGGGCTCTTCGCATCAGGCAAATTCGACCAGTACAAACGAAATATCCCTTATGCGACGCTGGCTCAGGCCTTCCGGAGCCTTGTCTCACAGATTCTCGGCAAGAGCGACACGGAGATGGGCCAATGGCGCGCCGCATTCCGGGAGGCGCTGGGTCCGAATGGCCAGCTCATCGTCTCTCTCGTCCCCCAGCTGGCTCTCATCATCGGTGAGCCGCCTCCGCCCCCTGACCTTCCGCTACAGGACCAGCAGGCCCGGTTCCAGATGGTATTCCGGCGTTTCCTCTGCGTGTTTGCCAGGTCGGAGCACCCGCTAACGCTGTTCCTCGATGATCTGCAGTGGATGGACCCGGCAACCCTTGACTTGATCGAGCATCTGATTGCGCACCCGGACGTGCGCCACTTGCTGCTGGTCGGGGCCTACCGTGACAACGAGGTCGGTCCCGCGCACCCGCTAGCGCGAACGCTGGCGAGACTCCGCGGCGCCGGCGGGCGGGTGCGGGAGATTGTGCTGGCGGCCCTCCGTCCGGAGGATGTGGCGTGGCTGCTGGCGGATGCGCTGCACATGGAGCCAGGGCGCGTACGACCCTTGGCTGAACTCATGTTCGAGAAGACGGCTGGCAATCCCTTCTTTACGATCCAGTTCCTGCTCGCCCTGGCCGAGCAGGAACTACTGACATTCGATTCCGGCATGGCGGCCTGGACGTGGGACCTGCCCCACATCCGCCTCAAGGGATTCACCGACAACGTCGCGGATCTCATGGCGGCGAAGCTGCGCCGCCTGCCCCGAGCGAGTCGGAAAGCCCTGGGACAGCTGGCCTGCCTGGGGAATGTCGCAAACGCGGACACACTCGCTCTGGTGCACGCGGAGGGCGAGGAGGCGACGCACGCAGCGCTGTGGGACGCTGTGCGTTCCGGCCTCGTCGCGCGCTCGGATTGCACCTATACATTCCTTCACGACCGTATCCGGGAGGCGGCGTATGCGCTCATCCGCGAAGACGCGCGGGCGATGGCGCATCTCCGGATTGGCCGCGTTCTCGCGACCCGGACGTCCGCGGAGGACCTCGAGGAAAACATCTTCGATATTGTGAACCAGTTTGGACGCGGCGCGGCACTGATCAACACGCAGGAGGAGCGCGAACAGGTCGCCCAGCTCAACCTTTTGGCTGGCAAGCGTGCCAAGGGGGCAACCGCTTATGATGCGGCCCTGCAGTATTTCACCGCCGGCCGCGCGTTGGTGGCAGAGACCGGATGGGAACAGTGCTACCGGCTCACCTTCGACCTCGAGCTCAACTGCGCCGAGTGCGAATACCTGATCGGAGAGTCCGCATCGGCGGAAGAACGGCTCGCCATGCTGTCGATTCGCGCACAGACCATGGTTGACGCTGCGGCCGCCACCTGCTTGCGCATCAATCTCTACACTACCTTGGACCAGAGTGACAGCGCTGTCGAGGTCGGCGTGGAGTATCTCCGCCGGGTTGACGACCGGTGGTCGTCGCACCCAACGGCGGAGGACGTTCGCCAGGCCTATGATCGATTATGGCAATACCTGGGGGAGGGCTCGATCGAAGCACTGCTTGACCTGCCGCTGATGAGAGATCCAGAGCGATGCGCGACCATGGATGTGCTCACGGTACTCACATCGCCGGCCTTGTTCACGAACCTGAATCTGTTCCGGCTTGTCGTCAGTCAGATGGCGACCCTCAGCCTCGAGCACGGCAACAGCGACGGTTCATGCCTCGCCTATGCATGGCTGGGCGGCGTCCTGGGGACGTACTTCGGCGAATATCAGGCCGGGTTCCGCTTTGGCAGGCTTGGCCTGGACCTTGTGGAGAAGCGTGGGCTGGGCCGCTTCAGGGCCCGCGTCTACCTGGTCTTCGCCGTCCATGTTGCTCACTGGACTCAGCCCTTGCAGACGTCTCTCGCCTTCCTGAGGCGTGCCTTTGAGGCGGCGCTGGAAGCCGGTGACCTGTCTTATGCCGCGTATAGCTGCATCGACGTGATCACAAACCGGATTGCCACCGGAGATTCGCTCAGCGACGTCGAGCGAGAGGCCGAGCATGGGCTCGAATTTGCGCGGAAAATAGGGTTTGGTCTCGTGTGTGACTGCATCACTGGGCAGCTCAGGCTCATCCGGATGCTCCGTGGACAGACACCGGACTTCACCTCCTTCAATGACGCGGAGTTCGACGAGCACCGCTTCGAGCAACGCCTCGAGAACAATCCCCGGCTGGCCATTGGCGCGTCCTATTATTGGATTCGCCGGCTTCAAGCGAGCATCTACGGCAGCGACGAGGCATCTGCCATGGCGGCTGTATCGAAAGCGGCTCCACTGCTTTGGACAACTCCGACCCAATTTGAATCGGCTGAATATCATTTCTATGGGGCATTCGCGTGGGCGGCGCATTGCGATTTGAACGGGGCCGAGCAGCGACCTCAGCACCTGGAGGCGCTGGCGAGTCATCACAAGCAGCTCGCGGTCTGGGCAGAGAACTGTCCCGCAACGTTCGCGAACCGCGAGGCATTGGTAGGCGCCGAGATTGCACGGCTCGGAGGCCGTGACCTGGACGCGATACGCCTCTATGAAGAGGCCATCAGACTGGCGCGCTCGGATGGTTTCATCCAGAACGAGGCATTGGCTCACGAACGCGCCGCAGGGTTTTGTACGGCGCGCGGCTTTCCGACGATGGCTGACGCGTTTCTGCGAAACGCCCGGCGTTGCTACCTGAGCTGGGGCGCCGATGGGAAGGTGCGGCAACTTGATCAGCTCTATCCCCAACTGAGCGAGAAAGAGCCTGTAGCCGGACCGACGAGCACGATCCAGGCACCGGTCGAGCATCTGGATCTCGCGACCGTGCTCAAAGTGTCGCAAGCCGTTTCAGGCGAGATCCTGCTGGACAAGCTGCTCGACACGCTCATGCGTACGGCTATCGAGCATGCTGGAGCCGAACGAGGCCTGTTGATTCTGTCACACGGGATTGAGCAGCGAATCGCGGCGGAAGCCATAACGAGTGGCGATACAATTGTCGTACGGCTGCGCGACCAGGCCTTGAGCGCATCGGCGCTGTCCGAGACGATCGTCCAGACTGTCCTTCGCACGCAGGAGGCCATCATCCTCGACGACGCCGCGGCCGAACCCGCATTTGCCGCGGATCCTTACATCCGGCAGCGTCACGCCCGGTCCATTCTCTGCCTGCCCCTGGTCAACCAGAGCAAGCTCATCGGCGTGCTCTACCTCGAAAACAACCTGGCTGCGCGCGTGTTCACGCCGACCCGGATCTCGGTGCTGCGGCTGGTTGCCTCCCAGGCGGCGATCGCGCTGGAGAACACCCGTTTGTACCACGACCTCGCGGAGCGCGAAGCGAAGATCCAGCGCCTGGTCGATGCCAACATCATCGGGATCTTCTTCTGGGACCTTGAAGGTCCCATCCTCGGGGCCAATGACGCGTTTCTCCGGATCGTGGGATACGACCGCGAGGATCTCGTCGCGGGTCGCCTGCGCTGGACTGAGCTGACGCCCCCAGAATGGCGCGATTGGCATGAACGCATTTGGACTCCAGAACTCAAGATGACCGGGCGCGTGGCACCCTATGAAAAGGAGTACTTCAGGAAAGACGGCAGTCGTGTGCCCGTGCTCGTCGGCTCGGCGAGCTTTGATGAAGCCCGGAACCGGGGTGTCGGCTTCGTGCTCGATCTGACCGAGCGCAAGCGGGCCGAAGAGGCCTTGCGCGTCGTGCAGAGGGAATTGGCGCACGCAAACCGTGTCGCCACCATGGGGCAACTGACAGCCTCGATTGCCCATGAAGTAAAGCAGCCCATCGCCGCGACGATCGGCAACGCCGAGGCGGCGATACGCTGGCTCGGCCATCGACCGCCGGATCTGGATGAAGTACGCGACGCGCTTTCGCGCATCGTCAAAGAGGGTCGGCGCGCGAGCGAGGTCATCGGCCGGATCCGTGCCCTTGTCGAGAAGGCGCCGCCTCTGACGGATCGCCTGGACATCAACGAGGCGATCCGAGAGGTGATTGAACTCACCCGTGGCGAAACCGTGAAGAACGATGTCACGGTGCGGACGGACCTCGCGGACGGATTGGCGCTCATTCACGGCGACCGGGTCCAGCTGCAACAGGTGCTCCTGAATCTGATCATCAATGCCGTCGAGGCCATGACCGAAGTCAGCGAGGGAGCGCGAGAGCTATTGATCAGGACCGGGGAAGTCGAGGCGGGCTACGTGCTCGTTGCGGTGCGGGATTCGGGCCCGGGCCTGGACCCGAAGCATGCGGAACGCCTGTTCGAGACCTTCTATACGACCAAGGCCAGCGGGATGGGCATGGGCCTGACGATTTGCCGTTCGATCATCGAGGCTCACGGGGGGCGGCTGTGGACCTCCACGAATGAACCACGGGGTGCCGTCTTTCACTTCACCCTGCCTGTAGGACGGGACGAGGTCGTTCGCCCCGACCACCACCGGCCAGATGCTGCGGTATGACGTTGCGGGTCCGGAGAGCGAGCCCGGTCCGTTCCTGGCGACCGTCAACGTGACTCGTGTGATCGCCTCTTCGGACTGTCGGGTTGGATCGATGGTGTTCGCAAGAGTCTGCCCCTGGAAGTCATGATCAAGCAGGCGCTAGTTGTACGAGGTACCGAAGCTGTTCAACGGCTACCTGGTTCGTCGTGCTGCCGCACCGGAAGTGAGGTCGGTCGAGACGCGTGGACGCCAACGGGTTAAGCAGCGACCTGATTCAGATAGTATCGCTGCGTGAATGCTACGGGTGACAGGTAATCTAGACGAGCCTGCGTGCGCTGTCGGTTATAAAACATCTCGATGTATTCGCTGATGGCTCGCCTGGCTTCATCGCGCGTGGCGAAGCGTCGATGATAGACCAGCTCGCTTTTTAGAGTGCCCCAAAACGATTCGATCGGCGCGTTGTCAAAGCAGTTTCCTCGTCGACTCATTGACGCCTGCATGCGGAACTGGCCGACGAGATCCTGATATGCGTGAGCGCAGTATTGGGCGGATTCAACCCGTCGTCCAACACTAGATTGTTGAACAGATTTTAGATACTCGTCCAGAGCTTCGGCAGGTGTCTTCCAGCCAAGTGTTTTCCGGGGTCTGGTATTCAGTGCATTGGCAACGGCCTGGATCTCTCGAGCGCTCCACCTGGATAGGTCTGTGCCCTTTGGAAAGTATTGTCGCAGAAGGCCGTTCGTGTTCTCGTTCGTGCCGCGTTGCCATGGACTGTGCGGGTCGGCGAAGAATACCTTTACCCCGGACTCGACGGTGAAGCGGGCGTGATCGGATAGTTCCTTGCCACGATCCCAGGTCAATGACCGCCACAACTGGGCAGGCATGTCAGTCACGGTCTTCTTGAGCGCATTGGCCATCGTGACAGCTCCGTAGCCAGCCAGCGCGGGGCCGTTCTTCGTTCGGGGAGTCAACCCATAGCCTTTCTCCCGAGGCAGGTGCACGAGCATGGTGAAACGGCTTGATCTCTCCACCAGCGTCCCAATAGCAGATCGGTTCAGGCCGATGATCAGGTCACCCTCCCAATGCCCTGGCACGGCACGATCCTGCACTTCTGCAGGCCGGCTAGAGATCATCACATCCTCGCTAACGTGCGCCCAAGCCTTGGCTTGTGCCCTGGCTCTCGGTACGCGCAACGCCCGCCCTGTGCGAAGACAGCTGACCAGTTCGCGCTTGAGGGCACCTCGGCTCTGGATATAGAGAGCCTGGTAAATCGCTTCGTGAGAGATGCGCATAGATTCGTCATCCGGGAAGTCGAACTGCAGCCGTTTGGAAATCTGTTCGGGTGACCAGCCATTAGCCCATTTACGGTCACCGCGATGCGGCTTGTTTCTCCCTTTGAACGGCGCTTGCCGAGGCCCAGCAATCGCACGGCCATCCGCATCGCGAACCTTGCCCTCCAAACGGTCTTGCACGTAGTGGTGCAGCCGTGGGTTAGTCACCAGTTTCGACGGTTTGGGTCTTCTGGCAACCAGTTCGGCCTTCCACTGCGCAACCGAAGCCCGATAATCAAGCTGGCCGCTGCGAGTTGCAGCGTTACGTGTCAGTTCCCGGGAGACCGTTGACGGGCTGCGTCCGATACGGCGAGCGATCTCGCGTATTCCGACGCCCTGGACCGTGGCGTGGTCAAACGGCTCACGCGCGTCATGACGTTGCCCGTCTGTGTCTACCACCGCCTTCGTCGCCACAACGGCGAGATAGTCTGCCCGCGTTGCCGGTTTCTCCAGGAAAACCGGCGGCGCAGCAACCCAATACGCTTTAGCGCTTTCTACTGGGGAGACGGCGGATTCAAAAGCTTACTCAACGGCTTCAGTGGGCCGATTGGGAGCAGCGAGAATATCATTAAGTGCGCTTTCCCCAAGGGAAGTGCCTCAAGCATTTCATGCGCTCGACTGACGTCCGTAACGTTCAGGATGAACGCCACCCCAGCCCGGTCTTGCATTGAATACCACTGGTCAATCTTGCCCTCGAGGTAGAGTTGTGCCGTATCGCGAACTTCGGTCGGAAGAATGCGTTGGACAAGTTGCATGTCCGTGCCCGGCGGAAAGATACTAATCGCCAATATCTTCGTGGTTGGCGTGGTCGGCATCGGAGTGGTTTGCGCCATGGAGACTCCAGCAGAAGCGACCAGCACAGAGGCTGTTGTCAAATTCAGAAGAAAGCGTTTCACGCAACGTCCAACACCGACATGTCGGCAGAGATTCCGGCCAGTTGGGCAATATCGGTGGTGGCAGCAAGCCCATGCGGGTGAAAGTGGTCGAGGGCGCCCAGTTGCTGTGGTGTGAGCGGGTGATTTTCCGGCCCAGGGACCGTCAGTGCGATCTTCAGCCGATCGGTCAGGCCGGTCGCGCGATAGTGTTCGCGTACGCCACCAAGTGCATCAGTCATCGCAAAATCCTCACTGCTTCGATCGGTAGTCGTTCGTTACGGCAACTCTTCAATACAAGGAGGCTGGCGCGAGGCCACACCAGGTGCCGTATTCAGCGCTGCGGCTTCTGGTCCCGTCAGATAGCAATCTCGGAAGCGCTCATCGACGCGTTCCCCCATCCGTTTCGAAAACAGCAGCGCTGCGTTGAGCGGGCGATGATTGATGACCACGGAATCCGTCTCGCCCTGTTCGTTCAGATGCGCGACGACCACCGTTTCGATCGGCACGCCCTGGATCTGCGACCGATAGGATTTCATGTACAAACCGTTGCCGATCTCGCCCTTGTAGCTGTGATGCTGGAATTCGTAGAGCGAGACCGCGTGTTTGATTACGGAGAGAATATCGGCTCGTCCCTCGATCAGACGCTTCAGCACGGTGGCTTCGAGCGTCGCGTTTTCGGCGAGCCTCGCCAGCCAGAGCGGCGGACCGCCTGCGGGCGCCAGCACGGGGGCTGTGTCGTTGAATTTCATGCTGGACGCTCCAGTTGCGGTTTGTTCGTCATGCCTGCGCTGGAGGCATCGAGCGCTGCTTCGAGCGTGATGCGCGCCTTTTCGAGGCGGCGTCGCGCGAGGCGTCCAACGCCCGCGCCGCGCTCAGACTCGCCCGCCAGCAGCGCATGAATATCGGGCAGCATCCAGATCGCCCCGCGCGTCCCCCATGCGCCATCCGGAATCTCGGTCGGGAAGACCCAGACGCGCGGCGCAACGTCATCGTACGGCCGGTTCTCCGCGCGCGCCACCGCTTCCGTGACGTTTCTGACGAGCGAGCGACGCGATTCGTCGGTGTATTGCCCTTCGGGCGCAGACGGACTGATCCGGTAACGTCTCGTGTTCGTGCGTTCGCCGCCGATGTAGATCGCATCAGGCCGATGCAGATGGAACACGGTGACACGCTGTGCGATCGGATTGGCGGGATCGTACCCTTCCGCCTTGATCAGGATGTCGGTCAGTTCCTTGACGAGGCGCGCTTCGGCCTCGGGTGTCAAGGCGTCTTCGGGCCACAGTGCATCGATCATTGGCATGGTGCTGCTCCTGCTTTCAGGTCATTGGATGTGGCCATGACCGGGGTTTCTCGTGCGGCCGGAAGTGGCAGCATCGCCATTATTCAGGGAATTTCAGACACGCAATGGCCATCGTCCGCATCTGGGTCTATGACGGAATCCTCGCGTCCGGCGTCGCGGGCCCTGTTGACGTCTTCAGCGCGGCCAATCAGTTCCATGCGCGCAAGGCTGCACCGGGCACGACATCCCCGCCCGTGTTTGCATGGCGCGTGGAATCTCTCGACGGGCAACCCGTCACGGCTGCGTCGGGCCAGATCATTCACGTCGACGGCAAGATCGACCCGCGCAAACGGGCGGACGCCGTTCTGCTGACGGCACCGTTTTTCTCGAACATCGACGAGTTCATCGGGCGCCGCGAGCAGTTGAACGCGCTGTCTTCCGCACTGCGGCGTCAACGCAAGGCAGGTGCCGTGCTGGCGGCTTATTGCACGGCCAACTACCTGCTCGCCGAGGCGGGCCTGCTGGATGGCGGCGCCGCAGCGACGCACTGGGCGAGAGCCGCGGACTTCGCGCGCCGCTATCCGCGTGTCGAAGTTCGCGCACAGGAACTGCTGATCGCGCAAGACGGCATCATCTCGGGCGGTTCCGTGACGTCGTATCTGAATCTCGCGGTGCGGCTCGTCGAAACATTCGCCGGCGAAGAACTCGCCACGATGACCGCGAAGGCGCTGTTGATCGATATGAACCGGACTTCGCAGGCTTCCTTTGCAACGCTTCTCGACGAACATGGGCATACCGACACGCTCGTCGCGCGCGCCAGCAGCAGATGGAGGCTACGCTGCAGCAGGGATTCCGGCTGAGCGATCTGGCGGCGTCGCTTGCGGTCAGCGAACGCACGCTCAATCGCCGTTTCAACGAAGCCGTCGGGCTCGCACCGTTGGCGTATCTGCAGAATCTGCGCATCGAGGTCGCGAAAAGGTTGCTGGAAACGCGGCCAATTGGGCTTGAGACGGTGAGTCAGCGGGTCGGTTATGGCGATATCAGCACATTTCGGCAATTGTTCAAGCGCAAGACCGGGCTGTCAGCGGGTGAATATCAAATGCGCTTCTCGCGTGCCGCGGCGGCAAATATCGAGGCGGGGTCAGACCGCAACGACGGCTGACGCGTCGCAAGATCATCACGCCGCAGTCCTCGTCTTTTCCCTCCCTCTTTCCCGCATTGCCCTTTTTGTATCTCAACGTATCTGCAACAGATAGGGATACGCACGCTTACGCATAACCGGTTTTCGGACACAAGCGGGATACGTTCATCCGCTCAAATGCGCCCATCGCGAGCAAAACACCGCACCGCAAAAACTGGGCTTACCGAGGTAGTGCATATGCAACACGAGTCGAACGCAACCGTTGAACTGGACCGCCCCGCGGATGAACCGCTGAGCAGCCAGATCGCGCGCAATTGTCTGCTGACGCGCACCCGGCAGATCGCCCGCGTCATGACTTCCGTTTATGACGATGCGTTGCGTCCGTTCGGCATCGTGGCGCCGCAGTTCTCATTGCTCGTGCTGATCGCGGAGTTCGGGCCTATTAGCCGCTCAGATCTGGGCCGACGGAATCATCACGAGCGCTCGACGCTGACAAGGAATCTGCAGCCGCTGATCGCGCAGGGCTGGGTTGCCGAGGGCGCCCCGGCAAGCGATGGTCGAAGCCGCCCTCTCTCGCTCACGCACGAAGGCAACGCGCTGCTCAAAAACGCCGCGAGCGCGTGGTCGGCTGCACAGAGCCACGCGACGCGCCTCCTCGGCGAAAGCGGCGCCCATGAGCTCATGAATATCGCACGCAAATTGCCGCTGCGCATGGTCTGAAGTTTTTCGGTCGATGTTGCATATGCAAGATTGACCAACGTCTGGTACCCCTCCCCTCTCGTCAAGGAGTTTGTCATGAAAGTCGTCAAAGCCGCCGCCGTCCAGTTCAGCCCGGTGCTCTATAGCCGTGAAGCAACCGTCACCAAGGTCGTGCAGAAGATCCACGAACTCGGCCAGAAAGGCGTGCAGTTCGCCACCTTCCCCGAAACGGTCGTGCCTTATTACCCTTACTTTGCGGCCGTCCAGACGGGCATCGAGCTTCTGTCGGGCACCGAACATCTGCGCCTGCTCGAACAGGCTGTCACTGTGCCGTCCGCTGCCACCGACGCGATCGGCGAAGCCGCGCGAAAGGCCGGCATGGTCGTGTCCATTGGCGTCAATGAGCGCGATGGCGGCACGCTGTACAACACGCAATTGCTCTTCGATGCCGACGGTACGCTGATCCAGCGCCGCCGCAAGATCACGCCGACGCATTTCGAACGCATGATCTGGGGCCAGGGAGATGGCTCGGGCTTGCGTGCAGTCGACAGCGCAGTCGGCCGTATCGGCCAGCTCGCATGCTTCGAGCACAACAACCCGCTCGCCCGCTACGCGATGATCGCCGACGGCGAGCAGATCCATTCGGCGATGTACCCGGGTTCCGCCTTTGGCGAGGGCTTTCCCCAGCGCATGGAAATCAACATCCGCCAGCATGCGCTCGAATCCGGCGCGTTCGTCGTCAATGCAACGGCGTGGCTGGACGCGGACCAGCAGGCGCAAATCATGAAAGATACCGGTTGTGGAATCGGTCCGATCTCGGGCGGCTGCTTCACCACGATCGTCGCGCCTGACGGCATGCTGATGGCCGAGCCGCTTCGCTCGGGTGAAGGCGAAGTGATCGTCGATCTCGACTTCACGCAAATCGACCGCCGCAAGATGCTGATGGACTCGGCCGGCCACTACAACCGCCCCGAATTGCTGAGTCTGATGATCGACCGTACGCCGACCGCGCATGTTCACGAACGCGCTTCGCATCCGACGATCGTCAACGACCAGGGCTCCGACGATCTGCGCACCCAGACTGCATGACCTGCGAACGTCGAACTGTCCCTCTATCGAAGGAGGATTTGCTTTGAACGCAATAATCAGGACCGGCTGCGCGAGCATCGTCGTTGCGGCGCTGATGGCGGCCACCTCGCCCGGCTACACGCAAACGTCCGCAACGGAGGCACCCGTCGCAACGCATGCGCGCAAGCCCGCGGCCGCAAAGACCGGCATCCCGGACAGTACGCTGGTGAAGTCGCTGCCCGGATTCAGAAATGGCTATGCAACCGTGAGCGGCTTCAGGCTGCATTATGTGGTCGGCGGCAAGGGCGCGCCGCTCGTGTTGCTGCCCGGTTGGCCCGAAACGTCGTGGACCTTCCACAAGATCATGCCAGCGCTCGCCGGGCATTACACCGTGATCGTGGTCGATCTGCGCGGCATGGGCGCTTCGTCGAAGCCCGCCGACGGTTACGACAAGAAAACCATGGCCGTCGATATTCACGAACTCGTGAAGTCACTCGGTTACGACAAGGCCAGCGTTGCCGGCCATGACATCGGCTCGGCCGTCGCGTTCGCCTATGCGGCGAACTATCCGCAGGCCACAGATCGGCTCGTGATGCTCGAACTGCCCCACCCCGACGATAGTCTTCTGACGTTTCCACTGCTGCCGCAAGGTAATGTCGGTGACAAGCCTGGCAATGCGCGACCGTACCTGTGGTGGTTCGGGTTCAACCAGATTCACGGACTCCCGGAGAAGTTGCTTGCCGGCCGCTTCGGGCTTGAGCAGAACTGGATCTTCACCTATTTTTTGAAGAACGAAAGCGCGATCGATGCACGCGACCGCGCGGTCTACGAGCACGCGTACAACAGCGTCGATGCCATTCGCGCAAGCGACGCCTGGTATCAGGTGCTGCCGCAAGACATCGTCGATTACAGGAACTACGGCAAGCTCGATATGCCCGTTCTCGCGATGGGCGGCCCCGCCTACGGGTGGATGAAGAAAGTCATCGGACAAAAGGCGGAAAACCTCAGCGCGGTCGAAGTGCAGAACAGCGGCCACTTTGTCCAGGAGGAGCAACCCGAGCTTGTCGCGCAGACGATGCTCGACTTTCTGCAACGCACATACGATTGATCAACGCATGTATGCGGACACTTTCGCAATCAAGTGTGTATATGCATACATAAACCGGATTCTGTTTAAGAGGTACCTGGTATGACAACGAAACCTGTCTACGATCGGCCCATTCTCGTCACGGGCGCAGGCGGCGCGATCGGCGGTATTGGCCGCAACGTGACCGCGACGCTGCTCGCAAAGGGCCATACGGTCCGCGCGCTGGTCCGCAAGGAAGACGAACGCGCCGACGAGTTGCGCCGCTTTGGCGCTGAAGTCGTGGTGGGCGATCTGACCGATCTCGCCTCGATGCACCGCGCAATCGAAGGCTGCGCGCGCGTCTACTTCGGCATGTCCGTCTCTGCGGCGTATCTCGAAGCAACCGTCAATTTTGCTGCCGTGGCGCGTCATCATGGAGTTGAAGTCATTGTGAACATGTCGCAAATGACGGTCACGGAAATGAGCATCACGGAGACCACCGACAGTCCCCAGCATAAGCTGCACTGGCTTGCCGAGCAGGTCTTGCAATGGTCGGGGCTGCCCGTCGTCACGGTTCGGCCGACGGCGTTTCTCGAGAGCTTCTTCCTGACGCTGGGCGCAGCCGGCGTGCGCGACAACGACGAACTCGCCTTGCCCCTTGGCAACAGCAAGACCTCGCCCATTTCCGCCGTCGATGTCGCGAATGCGGTGTCGGTGATTCTCGAGGACCCGGCGCCGCATATCGGCAGGATCTATAATCTGACGGGCCTCGAATCAAATGATCTCGAGCAGGCCGCGCGCGTCTTTTCGCACGCGCTCGGCCGGCCCATCCGTTACCGGAATGTGCCTGTGGCGCCGTGGTCGGACAAATTGCGCGAACTCGGCATTCCCGCTCACGTCGTCGATCATCTGGCCGCGATGGCCGACCTGCACGCTCAGGGACGATACGACCGCATGACGAACGACCTGTTCGAACTCACGGGCCGCAAACCCATGAGCATGTACGACTTCGTGAGACTCCACATCGCAGACTTCACGCCCAACGCAACGCGCTGATCCTAGGCAGGAGACCGATCCCATGTCAAAAGACACGCCCCAATCTTCATCGCGCCGGCACTTTGTCGGTATGGCGGCCGCGGCGCTCGCGGCAGGCTCGCGGAGCCGGCTCGCCTTCGCGGAAACGAGCCCCGCAATCGGCAAGATCACCGAACCCGCGAACGGTGACAGGACGGCGATCCGGCCGTTCCGCGTTTACGTCCCCGACTCGCAGCTCGTTGACATGCAGCGCCGCATCAAGGTCACGCGCTGGCCGGATCGCGAGACGGTGCCCGACGAATCACAGGGCATTCAGCTCGCCACCATTCAGGGACTCGCGCAATATTGGGCAACCGGCTATGACTGGCGCAAATGCGAAGCGCGGCTGAATTCGTATCCGCAATCATCACTGAGGTTGGCCGACTCGATATCCATTTCATCCACGTGCGGTCCAAGCACGAAAATGCGATGCCGTTGATCGTGACCCACGGCTGGCCCGGCTCGGTCATCGAACAGTTCAAGATCATCGATCCGCTCGTCAATCCGACTGCGTACGGCGCGCCGGCTTCGGATGCCTTTCAGCTCGTGATCCCATCATTGCCCGGTTACGGCTTTTCGGCGAGACCTACCACAACGGTCTGGGGACCGGAGCGCACCGCGCGCGCGTGGGTCGCATTGATGAAACGCCTCGGCTATGAGCGCTTTGCTTCGCAGGGCGGCGATCTCGGCGGGATTGTCACGAACATCATGGCCAAACAGGCGCCGCCCGAACTGATCGGCATTCATGTGAACTTCCCTGCCTGCGTTCCGGCGGAGATTCTGAAGTCGCTGGCCGCGGGCGACGCGATTCCTGCCGGCTTATCGGACGAGGAAAAGCACTCGTATGAGCAGTCGAGTGCCAACTTCAAAAAGAAGCGCGGTTACGCTTTCGAAATGGGCACGCGCCCGCAGACGCTGTACGGACGCGCCGACTCGCCCGTCGCGCTGGCTTCCTGGCTACTCGACCACGACGACGGCTACGGCCAGCCCGCGGCGGCGTTGAGCGCAGCCGTGCTCGGTCATCCCGTCAACGGTCATTCAGCAGGCGCGCTGACGCGAGACGACATACTCGACGACATCACGCTTTACTGGCTGACCAACACCGGCATCTCGGCGGCGCGCTTCTATTGGGAGTCGCACGCGAATTTCTTCCTCGCGGCCGACGTCAACGTGCCTGCCGTTGTGAGCGCTTTTCCGAGAGAAAACTACCAGGCGCCGAAGACCTGGACCGAAAAGGCCTATCACAACCTGATTTACTTCAACAAACCCGAATCGGGCGGGCACTTCGCGGCATGGGAAGAACCGATGATCTTCGCGAACGAAGTGCGCACGGGATTAAGGCCCTTGCGCGCCTAAAGTGCGAAGCGCTCCGACGCGCATGCGCCGGAGCGCTCCTCGATGTAATCGTGCTGGTCGGGTCCATGCGATGTTGTTCGCATTGATCTGCCGTTTGGTTCGGCCCCGGGTCCGCTTGCGAAACACGGGTTTTCGACGAAACAGGTCGGACCGAGGCATTCATGAAGGCGGCCCGGGCGTTTGACTTGCTTCGGCCATGCGGCGCCATCCGCCCGCCTCGTTCGACGAACACTGGCGCGCATGTCTGATATTCCTCGAAAGATAGCAATATTGCCACTCCCGCTCGTTTCGGCAAAGCCCGATAATCAGGCGACTTTCCACTTCCGGAACCAAAACATGACTGGAAACGCCTATTTCTCGGCAAACCTGCTGCTTGCCTATGCAGCGTATTTCGTTGGCACCGCGAGTCCCGGGCCGAGCAACCTTGCAATTATGTCCATCGCGG
Source organism: Paraburkholderia sp. FT54 (assembly GCF_031585635.1). Classification (NCBI taxonomy): domain Bacteria; kingdom Pseudomonadati; phylum Pseudomonadota; class Betaproteobacteria; order Burkholderiales; family Burkholderiaceae; genus Paraburkholderia; species Paraburkholderia sp. FT54. The sequence continues at coordinate 233,398 of NZ_CP134198.1, forward strand.
CCAGTCACGGCCGGAAAGCGGCGTTGATGTTCGCACTCGGTGTCATCTCGGGGTCGATATGTTTTGGGCGACGGTGGCGACGCTAGGCGTGTCAGTTGCCCTGATCGCCTATTCGTAATTCATCATTGCAGTCAAGATTTTTGGTGGTCTATATCTCTTGTGGCTAGCCTTCAAATCCGGACGCAATGCGCTTGCGACAGCAGCTGAATCCGTACTGAAGGTGGAACGAACACCGACATTGACGAGCGTCTACTCCCGCGGAGTGATGCTCCATCTCACCAATCCGAAAGCTATCCTCGTGTGGGTTTCAATTGTTGCTCTATCGTCGAACAGCACGGGATCAGCCCATAGTGCTGTAATTGCCGGTTGTGCGGCCATCGGATGTCTGGTGTTCGGCGGTTACGCCATACTGTTTTCGACGGACTCGGCTCGCAGGATGTACGTGCGGACCCGTCGCTCACTGGAAGGATGCCTGGCCCTAGTATTCGGGATTGCCGGCATCAGGCTCCTAGCGTCGCGTGTCTAGCTAGTTTCAGTACCTTCGCTTGTCCAATGTCATACCGCGGGGGAGTCCTGCTATTTCGGCCGAAAGTACGCATCCGCATGTAGTGAAGCCATGACATTCATGGCGATAGAGGCGGGAATATCAGTAAGCCGACTGAATGTCGGCAGGGGCCACCAGATGGAAGGCGTTGAGCGTGCGCGAACGGCGGCTGGGCATTGGCGGATTCAACCGGTGGATGCAATAGTTTGCTGACATTCGCCGCTGCCGAGGTGCGAATGTCGGGAATTCAACTGGTTGCTGCCTCACCAATGCCGACAGCCGAACGTCGGCAATGGCCGATAACTTGGCGGCCGACTCGGCGGCGCGAGCGTCCGTTGTACTCCGGAAGCGGTCATGGCTGTGTGAGGAGTCCGAACGGCAGATCCGGGTCGAGTTCAGTCTGACACGATTGGCTCGTCGGCGTTTCCTTCGCTGGTTCCAGGATCGGACCGTGTTCGGCCACAAGCAGTCACCGAGCAGTCCAACATCCCAGCCGTTCGAAGGTCTCCTGACCATCCATGAGGAGACATCCGGCACACCCCCGAGCGTTCAGCGCAGATCATCTGGTACGTTCACGCCAACTAGAACGTCTGGCCTCGGTCGACCTTGGATACCTGCCGTCGTTCATGGGCCGCTTCTAGATCTTTGCCGCAACCATTGCCGGGAAACCCACGCCGATGGTGCGTGTTCAATGGAGCAGCTCAGATGAAGTCAGGTAGCCAGGACCACCTCCTCCCGCCGCGAGCACACACCCATCCGGGAGCAGTGTGGCGGTTTGCTGACGGCGGCATGGTGAAGGCTGCCAGTCAATGACCACGTGCCGACGGACGAATCGCAGAGTGCCGCGGAGAACAGGTACCTTGAAGCGCCGCATCCGCCTGCGACAAGGACCTTCCCGTTGGGCAAATGCATCGCCGCGTGGAAGCAGCGCGCCTGATTCAGGTTCCTTGTGGCAGACCATGCGCCCGTCGCCGGGTTGAGCACTTCGGCGACGAGCCATCCGGCATTCAATGCGCGGCCGTTACCGCTGGTCTTCGGCCGGTACAAAGGCCATGCCATGCGGACTGGCCCAAATTTGTCACCAAAGGAAGGAGCGCTCCGCTGTGCAAATCAAGTTGGCCGACATAGGCCGGCACCGCAGGCGTGCTACTCGTAGCGGCCACGCCAGTTGATGCGGAGAAGGCCGCGTCGCGCTGCCAGACATTGGCACTAATCTTGTATACGATGTTCGCCTTCGTATCGGACACGAGCAGATAGCCCCGTCGCGCAGTGGCGAATACCGTATCGTCAACCTGCACGTTGCCGAGAAGCGGCAGATATTGCACGTTCAGATCATCGCCCGACGAGCGCAACAGGACAAGCTGACCATCGCCCTGATCATCGAGCAGTACATCACCTGACGGCGTCAGCGTCATCGAATCCGGATCGGGCAGGGTGAGTGTTGCTACCGTGCCAAACGGAATGTTGCTGGCATCCAACGTGCCGCGCATTACCGGAGCAACGTCGATTGTGTAGGTGTTCGCATCGAGGTGCACAACGCGGACAATCGCGGGCCCCATATTCTTTCCGCTACTGTTAAGGGTGGGATTGGACGCACTGAAGTAGGTCTGGCCATCCTTGAACACGATGTCATCGTAACCACCGCCGTGCAGTGTCTTGCCGAATGAATACGGTTTGGACGCCTGGCCGGTCGCGGGATTGATGATGACAAGGTTTGGATTTGCATCCTCATTCTGCATCGCCCAGATCTCACGCGTGTACGGATTGACCTTCAGGCCATCGTTGTGTCCCGCGACTTGATAAGTCTTCACGATACTGCCGTCTTGCGAGTATTCAACAATCACGCTCATCGCGCCGTTCGATCCATCTGGCGCGCCGTTATTCGCATAGCCAACCCAAACGTGACCATCGAGCACGGCCAGTGAATCCGGTGCGCTGATCAACCCACCGGAACCCACTGCGAACACAGTCAGGCTAAAACCTGGCGTGACTAACGGCTTCGCCGCGCTTTGCGCGTCGGCGCCGCCAGCCGCAAAACAGAGGGCAGTGAACGCTAGTGCGGTGCGACTAAAAAGGCGGCTTACTGCGTAAGCAGATCGAATGCTGGGCATGATCGTCTCCGGAAACAGGTAGGCGGGCGGGGTGGGCAGGGGCACCGGTATGTGCCAGGCAGCCGGTAATGAACCGAAATACATGGAAACATGTGCGCATGACTGAACAGTGACGGCGCGTAAAATGCCACCAGGCGTCTGCGAATATTTTCCGACTTTCTTAACTTTCCTTAAGAGACCCTTGAGGCGACGGAGAATTTAAAAAAATGTATTGCTCAAGCACTCCGAATCGAGGTCGATAGGCAGAATGCGGTAATTTTTCTATGGGCGATTGGGATGTCCATTTAGACAATCGGTACAAAGCATCGTACAAACAGCACCTTCGTCCACGGCGTCGATTTCGAATTCAGCGTCGACGGTGCCACCATCGAGTACGAGCGCTTCGTTGGTTACATGGGCGAGTGCCAGCACGTTCACGTTATCGTTTACGATCAACATCAGCGCGTCGCGCGCGCGTTGATGGCGGAAGCGACCGGGACGTCAATTCAAACCGCGCAGGAAACGGGAAAGTGCTATCAGCAGGCGCAACGACTGTTCGCCAGGCAGGCCGCTACCAAGGCAGGCTAAGGTGCCCTGGGAGATTGAGCTTGAAGGAGTGGTCCGCCGCGCCGGATCCGCGGCGGACCGTCAGAATAAGAAGGCGTGCCGCCAGCGCTCAGCCCACCTGTTCGCACTCGACCGTGCCATCTTTCGTTCGATACCCCGCCAGCCAATGCGACAGACGGTCGAACCACAGGTGCACCACCGGCGTCGTGAAGAGCGTCAGCATTTGCGAAACGATCAGGCCGCCGACAATCGCGATGCCGAGCGGAACACGCAATTCCGCGCCCGCACCAGACCCAAGCGCGAGCGGCAACGCGCCAAACAACGCGGCCAGCGTCGTCATCATGATCGGCCGGAAGCGCAGCACGCATGCCTGACGGATCGCTTCGCGCGGTGATAAGCCTTGTTCACGCTCGGCCACGAGTGCGAAATCGATCATCATGATGGCGTTTTTCTTCACGATACCGATCAGCAGGATAATACCGATCATCCCCATGATAGAGAGATCCTGCCCGCACAGCATCAACGCAAGCAATGCCCCGACTCCTGCTGAGGGCAGCGTCGAAATGATGGTAAGTGGGTGAATCGCGCTTTCGTACAGGATACCGAGAATCAGATACACCACGACGAGTGCCGCCGCGATCAGATACGGTTCGCTGGAAAGTGACGCCTGGAACGCCTGCGCCGTGCCCTGGAACGACCCCGTCAAACTGTCGGGTTTGCCTGCCGCGATTTCGACCTGGTGAATCGCCGTCACGGCATTGCCGAGCGATTGGCCCGGCGCCAGATTGAACGAGATGGTCACAGCGGGAAACAATCCCTGGTGATTCACCGCAATCGGCGACACGTTGTTTTCGATCTTCGCCAGCGTGTTGAGCGGCACCAGTTCATTCGTCAGCGGCGAACGCACGTAGAGGTGCGCGAGCGCGTCGGTGGTCAACTGAAAGCCCGGATCGACCTCCTCCACGACGTGGTATTGATTCAGCTGCGTGAACAGCGTTGCGATCTGCCGTTGGCCGAACGCGTCGTAGAGCGTGTCGTCGATGCCTTGTGCGGTGATGCCGAAGCGCGAGGCCGTGCTGCGATCAATCACGAGCGTCGCGCTGGTAGCGGCAGCTTGCTGGTCAGAGGTGACATCGGCGAGTTGCGGCAGCTTCGACAGCTTGTCGGTCAGCACGCCTGCCCAATGATTCAGTTCGTTGATATCAGGGTCTTGCAGCGTGTACTGATATTGAGCGGCACTGATTCGGCCGCCGACCTGAATATCCTGGCGAACCTGCATCGACAGCGAAATACCCATCACCTTCGCCAACTGCGGCTTCAGACGATTGAGCACCTGCGCTGCGCTATCCTTGCGTTGACCGAACGCCTTCAGGTTAATCATCACGCGACCCTGGCTCACGGTCGGATTCGCGCCCATCCAGTAGTAAACGTTATCGACTGCGGGATCGGCTTCGATGATATGGCCCAGTTGCTGCATTTTCGAAGACATCGCCCGTGGGGAGATATCCGGCGCGGCCTGCGCGACACCCATGATCAAACCGGAGTCCTCCTGCGGAAAGAAACCCTTCGGGATCACGACGAACAACGCCAGTGTCGCGACGATCGTTGCAATCGTCACGCCAAGCATCAGTTTCGGCCAATTCAGCACCCAATCGAGACCACGCTCGTAACGCCGCTCCACCGCAACAAAGCCTCTTTCGAGCCACGCTTCAAGCTTGCGCATTCGCCCTGCTTCATCCGGCTCCGGCAGGCGGATCAGCCAGCCGCATAGCATCGGCGTGGCAGTCAGCGAGACCAGCGCCGACATCAGGATCGCCGCGCTCACCGTCACCGCGAATTCGCGGAACAGGCGTCCGACAATGCCGCCCATCAGCAGGATCGGAATGAACACGGCGATCAGCGAGATCGTCATCGAGATAATAGTGAAGCGCACTTCCATCGCGCCGAGCAGCGCGGCTTTCATGCGCGGCACACCTTCCTCGACATGCCGCATCACGTTTTCGATCACCACAATCGCATCGTCCACTACGAAGCCCACCGCAATGGTCAGCCCCATCAGCGACAGATTGTCGAGGCTATAGCCGAGCAGATACATCACACCGAATGTCGCCACCAGCGACAAGGGAATCGTCAGGCTCGGAATGATCGTCGCCCACACGTTGCGCAAAAACGAGAAGATGACCATCACGACGAGCGCGACCGTCAGCATCAGCGTGAATTGCACGTCGTGGACCGACGCATTGATGGTCTGCGTACGATCGCCCACGACATGCAGATGCGCGGCGGCGGGCAGCGTCGCTTCCAGCGCAGGCAGCTTCGCCTTGATGTTGGCGATCGTCTGCACGACGTTGTAGCCAGGCTGCTTGTGAATATCGAGGATGATCGCGCGTTCGTGCTGAAGCCACGCGGCCTGCTGGTTATCTTCGGCGGCGTTCAGGACGGTGCCGAGATCGGATAGACGAATCGGCGCGCCGTTCTTGTACGCGACCACCAGATCGCGATACGCCGAGGCAGTCGTGATCTGATCGGTGGCATTGAAAATCACCGAACGGTCCGACCCGTTCAGGCTGCCCTTCGGCGCGTTCACGGTCTGCAAGCCGACGATCGAGCGCACGTCTTCCAGCGTGAGGCCGCGCGCGGTAAGCTTGTCGGGATCGAGCTGAATACGCACGGCAGGGCGCTGCTGGCCGTGGAAATCGACGAGACCCACGCCCGGCAACTGCGAAATCTGCTGCGCCAGATAGTCTTCGGCGTAGCTGTCGAGCTGGGTGAGCGTGAGCGACGGCGACGTCAGCGCGAGTGACAGCAGGGTGAAGTCGGCCGGGTTGACCTTTTCATAGGTCGGCGGGTTCGGCAGATTCTTCGGCAGGGTGCCACCGGCCGCGTTGATCGCCGTCTGCACGTCCTGCGCCGCGCCGTTGATATCGCGCGACAGATCGAACTGCACGGCGATGCTGGTGGTGCCCAGCGAGCTTGACGACGTCATCTGCGTGATGCCCGCAATCAGCGAGAGTTGCCGCTCGAGCGGCGTCGCTACCGACGTCGCCATGGTCTCCGCACTCGCGCCCGGCAATTTCGCTACAACTTGGATGGTCGGGAAATCGACTTGCGGCAAGGGCGCGACCGGCAGCAGAAAATACGCCACTGTGCCGGCCAGCAGCACCGCGATAGCAAGAAAACTGGTCGCAATGCGCCGCTTGATGAACCGTTCCATCAGGCTCATGACGGATTGTCCTGGTTAGTCTGGCTGCCTGTGGAGTTTGCGTTGGCCGGTGCCTCGGCCACCGTCGGCACCGTGGTCGCCGCCACACGCACGCCTGGGTTCAAACGGCTTTGTCCATCGAACACAATGAGGTCTGCGGACGCGACACCGCTGCGAATTTCCGTCATACCGTCGACCGTCACGCCGGTTTGGACCACACGCATCTGCGCCGTGCCCTTCGCGTCGATGACGTAAAGCTGCGTGCCTCTCTGCGTATTCACCACCGCACGGCTCGGCACGGCGAGCCGTTGCGTATCGGTGCGCAACAGCACGCGCGCATTCACCAGCTCGCCCGGCCACAGCTTGCGATCCTTGTTGGTGAACGAGGCCTTGAGTTTGATCTGACCGGTGGTCGGATCGACCGTACTGTCGATGAACACGAGCGTGCCGTCGGCCAGCGCCGTGCTGCCGGAACGCGTCGTGACGTTCACCGCCAAAGGCGCGGCCGCCTGATTCCCGAGCAGCTCGGGCAGCACGTCTTGCGGCACGGAGAACAGCACGGTGATCGGCTCCATCTGCGTGACGGTGACGATGCCGGTCGTGTCGGTGGGATGCACGATCGCGCCGATGTCGGCCTCACGCGCACCCACGCGGCCGGTGAACGGCGCACTCAGCGTGGTGAAGCTCAGTTGCAGGCGGTCGCTCTGCACCAGCGCAGCGTCTGCCGCGACCGTGGCGGCAAGTGCTTCGACTTGAGCCTTCGCGGTGTCCACGGCCTGGGTGGTCGCCGCACCGATGCCGACCAGCTTCGAGTAGCGCGCGAGATCGAGCCTCGCATTATCGAGCGACGCCTGGTCCTTGCGTTGCGCCGCTTCCGCTTGATGCAATTGCGCCGTAAGCGGGCCCTGGTCGAGTTGGGCGAGCAACTGCCCTGCCTTCACATCCTGCCCTTCAGTGAAGGCTACGCGCTGCAACTGGCCGTCCACACGCACCTTGACGTCCACGGTATTGAGCGCCAGGACCGTACCCACGGCGGCCACGCGAATCGGAAAGTCGCTTTTCACCGGATGGCCGGCATTGACCGGCACCGCAGCCGCTGGCTTCACGGCCGGATGCCTCGGCCATTGCCACGCGACAAGAATCACGACAAGGACAACGCACGCCACCACGAGCGGCGCGCGACGGCGCGCGCGAGGTGCCTCGTGGTTCGGAAGGTCTGCAGGTTTCATGAGCGGGAAAGCGTAGAAATGGAAGCGGTGCTGCTATCGGTCACGCCGAAGCCGCCGCCGAACGCGCGAAACAGGCTCACCGACGCCTGCAGGCGCGCGAGCCGTGCCTGCACCAGCGTGTCTTCGGACTGGTAAAGCGTGCGTTGGGCGTCGAGTACGGTCAGAAAGTCGACGGTGCCGAGCTCGTATTGGGCTTGCGCGAGCGTGGCGGCTTTGCGGGCGGCGTCGGCGGCGATCTGGTCGGCGGCCTCCGCGAGCTGCTGCTGTTGCGCCGCCGAGAGCGAATCCTCGACGTCCTGCAGCGCAGTCACGACGGCCTGCCGGTAATCGGCAACGCCCTTTGCTTCGGCGGCTTGGCTTGCGTGCAACTGGCCATGCAGCGCGCCGCCGTCGAACAACGGCGCGGCCAGCGACGCGGCGAGGCTCGCAAACGGGCTCGACAGGAAATGCGAAAGGGACTTGCTGCTGAACCCGCCGTCGGCGGTCAGCACGATGTTCGGCAGGAAGGCGGCGCGCGCCGCGCCGACGCTCTCATTGGCCGACTGCAACTGCGCTTCCTTCGAGCGGATATCGGGGCGCGTTTCCAGCAGGCTGGCCGGCAGATCCGGACGCGGTTGCGGAATGGCGATGCCGGCGAGCGCGGTTTCGTTGACCGTAAACTGCTCGGGCGCGGTGCCTACCAGCACGGCGAGCGCATGGATGTTGGTGTCCAGCTGCTGTTGCAACGCCGGCACCGCCGCCTGGAAGGTAGCGAGCGCATTGCGCTGCTGCTGCACCTGCAGCTCGGTCGCGACGCCCGCCTCCTGTTGCGCGAGCAACAACTGCAGAATGTGCGCGGCATCGTCGGAGATGGACCGTGCGATCGCCAGACGGCGGCGCAGGCTCTGCACCTGGAAATAGGTGTCCGCCACCGATGCAGTCAGCGTCAACGCCACCGTATCGCGATCGAACTCAGACGCGCGCGCGAGCAGGTCTGCCGCGCTGGCGTTGGCGGCGTCGAAGCCCCAGAAGTCGACTTCGTAACTGGCTTCGGCAAACAGGCTCTGGGTTTTGGTGGTCGAGCCGCGCCCCAGGTGAGCGCGGTCGAAGGTAGCGCCGACCGATAGCGACGGATACTGCGGCGCGCCGGCTTTCTCGGCGTTGCCGCGCGCCTGTTCGACGCTCGCAATCGCCGAAGCCAGCGTAAAGTTGTTGCGCAGACTGCGATCGATCAGCGCATCGAGAGCGTGGTCGTGATATTCGCGCCACCAGCCGCTTTTGACCGGAACGGTATCGGCAAGCGGCGCACTCGCCGAGCCGTCAAAGTGCTGCGCGAGCGGCGCACTGGGCCGCTGATAGGCCGGCACGAGCGAGCACCCGGCCAGAGCCACGACACCCAGCGCGCAGACTGTGCCGCAAACGGCAGCGCGGAGCGTCAGATGAGGCGCACGAGGACTGACGACGGGCGAGAACGGCGCCGAACGGGACAGCCCAGACATTGGAGAACGCTCCGGCAAGATGGGAATGTCGCCAGATTAGTCAGCGGGTCCTGTCGGCGCTTTCGCCCAATAATGAAAAAAATTTTATGCAGAGCAACATGCGGACGGAGCGGCCTGCGCGAGGCCGTCAACGTTGCCCAAAGGTGCCCGCACAGGTGCCTAATGTGCCGGGTTCAGCACATAACCCGCACCCACCACCGTATGAATCAGCGCTACGGGAAAATCGCGATCCACCTTCGCCCGCAGTCGATGCACGTGCAAATCGATGATATTGCCGCGCGGTTCGAAATCGTAGTTCCACGCCGCCTCGAGCAGCATGCTGCGCGTTACGACCTGGCCTTCGCGGCGCGCCAGGCATTCGAGCAACAGAAACTCGCGATGCTGAAGGCGCAGATCGCGGCCGCCGCGCGTCGCGGTTCGTGCCCGCGTGTCGAGCACCAGATCCGCGCATTCAAGCCGTTCGCTCATCCGGCTGCGATCCGCGCGCCGCGCGAGCGCCTCGATTCTCGCCAGCACTTCGACGAAGGCATACGGCTTCATGAGGTAATCGTCGCAACCGGCGCGGATGCCCTCCACGCGTTCGTTCAGCCCGCCAACCGCGGACAGCATCAGCACCGGCGTGGTATCGCCACCAGCGCGCAATTGCTGCACGAGGGCGATACCGTCGAGCGCCGGCAGGAGACGATCGGTCACGATCACGTCGTAAATGCCCTCGCGCGCATAGGCGAGCCCGGTCGCACCGTCGGCCACGGTGTCGACAATGAAGCCGCTCTCGCTCAAGCCGCGCGCCAGGAACTGGCTGGCGCGCGTATCGTCTTCGACCAGCAGGATTCGCATGCGCTAAACAGGTTGATAATGGCTTACATTAGAATTTTTTAATGTTGGTGCGAAACGCCTGTGCAGTTTCGCGCGGCATACTTTGGTGCATCGTAGGTACGAGCGTAGTGTATATGACCGGCTCGCACAGGCTCGCCGCCCGCTCACTTCTGGAAAAACGCATGTCGAACGTATTGGTCGTCGAAGACGACGGGCAAACCCTCGCGGAGATCGTTGAAGCGCTCACCGATCACGGCTGCAAGGTGCAAGCCGCGAGCACGGGCCGCGACGGTTTGATGCTCGCGGTCGCCAACAGTTACGACGCCATCGTGCTCGACCGCATGTTGCCAGGCGCCCTCGAAGGCCTCGGCATGCTGGCGGCGTTGCGCAGCGCCGGCGTGCTCACGCCGGTGTTGATTCTGAGCGCCCTGTCCGCGGTCGACGAGCGCGTACGCGGTTTGCGCGCCGGCGGCGACGATTATCTGACCAAGCCGTTCGAATTCATCGAACTGACCGCGCGGCTCGACGCGCTGATGCGACGGCGTGAAGCCGCGCCCGGTGTGCAGGAATACCAGGTCGGCCCGTTGCGTCTCGACCCGCTCAAGCGCGAAGTAAGCTGCGCAGGCCGTCCGGTGCCGCTCTTGCCGCGCGAATACCGGCTGCTTGAATACCTGATGCAGCATGAGGGCCAGGTGGTGAGCCGCACGATGCTGTTCGAAGCGGTATGGGATTACCGGCTGGACGAGCGAACCAATGTGATCGACGTGCACATCAGCCGCCTGAGAAAGAAGCTGGATCCGGACGGGACGGCTCCGATGATCGATACCGTGCGCGGTTCGGGGTACATGCTCCATGCGCCTGACTGAACTGCACCGCACCACCGGTTTTCGCCTCGCCACGCTGTTCCTGATGCTGTTCGGCGTCATCGCGATACTTTTATTCGGCTACCTGTATCGCGAGATCACCGGCTTCGAACAGGAGCGCATCGACGACTGGCTGATTCGCGAGCACGCACAGTTGCAACGCGAAGAGCCGGACGAACTGGTCGCGCGATTCGAACATCAAAACCAGTTCGATCCGCGCCGTCATCGTCCGTTCGGCCTGTTCGACGCTACCGGCAAACACCTTGCCGGCGGCTACGCGGGCGATCAGCCGGCTATCCCGGGCTTCGACAAACCGTTTTCCATGCCGCTCGCGACGCTGCCCGGCCACCCGCCCGGCCGATGCATCGCCGCGCGCGTGCCGGATAGTCGCATCGCGTTGCAATGCCAGAACACCCGAGAACTCGACCACTTCGACGAAGAACTGCTGCACGCACTGCTTTCCACCGCCACGATCACGCTCGTGATCGGCCTGGTCGGGGCGAGCCTGATCGGCATTTCGGCAATGCGGCGGCTCGACGCGGTGATCGCCTCAATCGAGGAAATCGTCGCCGGCAATCTCAGCAGGCGTTTGCCAGTGCATTCGAAACGCGACGACGTGGATCGCCTCGTCGTCGTCGTGAACGGCATGCTCGACGAAATCGAGCGGCTCATGAACGAAGTCAAGGGCGTCTGCGACGCGATTGCACACGATCTGCGCACACCGCTCACACGGATGCTCGGTGGACTCGAACGTGCGCAGCGCCGCGCCAAAACTGAAGCAGAGTATCGCGCGGCAATCGATGAAACCATCGTCGAAACCAGTGGGTTGCTGCGCACCTTCAACGCGCTGCTGCGCATTTCGGAAATCGAAAGCGGCGTGCGCCGCGCGGGATTCACAACGGTCGATCTGGCTGCCGTTGCCGATGATGTGTTCGAGTTCTACGATCCGACTGCCGAGGACAAGCAGATCGCTTTCGAACTGCAGCGAACGGTATCGGGGCCGCTCGACATCCAGGGTGATTCGAACCTGCTGTTCGAGGCGCTGGCGAATCTGGTGGAAAACGCCATCAAATTCGCCCCACATGGCGGCCATGTGCGGATCACCGTGTTCCGCGACAAGACCGGTGCGGGCGTCACCGTTTCGGACGACGGGCCGGGCATTGCGGCCGCCGAACAGCAAGCTGTGCTGCGGCGCTTTTATCGCGGTGAGGCGAGCCGTCACACGCCCGGCAGCGGGCTCGGCCTGAGCCTTGTGCTCGCAGTGGCTGGCATGCACGGCATGTCGATCCGTTTCAAGGACGCGATGCCCGGATGTGAAGTCCTGTTCTGTAAAACCGCTGAATAACGTCATATTTATCGTCGACGCACACGGCCTTTGTGGCTCTGGTGCAAATAGTTGGTCTAATCGAGATGCATCTTATAAACATGGATACCTTATCAATCGAGAAGGACAGCATTCCAGACGATAGGCGAGACGGTGTCCCTGAACCCGAGAGCGGAGAGGTCAAACTGGCCCTTGCGGATGCGATGCATTAACTCGATGCCTGAAATCGTGGGTCGTGGCATTCCTGAACCGGTTGAAACCGAGGACCTCAACGTCAGGTTGTGGATCAGACGGGATCTTCTACCGACGTTGCAGCGATTCTGACGCACCGCTGCATACAGACATTTCTGCAGCCGATCGTGCGCGTCAGCGATTGTGCGGTGGTTGGTTTCGAAGCCCTTTCCCGAGGTCCGAAGGGGTCACCTCTTGAACGCCCAGATAAGTTGTTTGATACGGCCTACGCCGCCGGGCGCACCGTGGATGCGGAATTGTTGTGTGCCGAACTGGCTCTTGAGCGCACTAAAGACAAACTACCGCCGGGCGCCTTCCTGACCATCAATTTGGGCCCTGATGCCTTGGCCCTTGCGGCGGACAGGCTGGCGTTAGCCGGTAGACCGGAAGTGATGGTCGAACTCACTGAGCACCTGCCCCTCAACCAAGCCCAGGGTTTGGTGGAAGTGGTCAATCGTTTGCGCACCTTGGGGATTCGGTTGGCTTTGGATGACACGGGATGCGGGTTCGCCGACTTCGACACCGTCCGCCTGTTGCGGCCGGACATCGTCAAACTTTGCATCACGGTGATACGCAACGCCGGCAAGGGCTCGCACTTTATGGCCGCGATTCGTGAGTCAGCAGAGCGGCTCTGCAAGCTGGGTTGCCGGGTGCTCGCCGAAGGCGTGGAAAGAGAAAATCAGCATGCCGCATTGCAGGGTTGCGGTATCGAACTTGCCCAAGGCTGGCTTTATGGCAAGCCGGAGGCCGTCGAGTCTGTCCTACGCTGAAGGTCTGATTGCGTGGCACCGCAAGACAATCTGGAATGGCCGCGAGAGCCGAAGGCCTGCCGGACGCCGGTATGAACGATTCGACGAAGATCCAGGATTCCTGTCCGCCTAACAACGCAACGGCAGGCAACAGTAGTACGGCTGCGGAACTTGATCGTCAAAGTTAATTGACGCTTGCACTGCAATACAAATAGATTATCAAAAAGGTTTTTCGTTGCTATTATTAGAACCCGAAAAAATAGACGGCGCGCCGCGCAGGGTTGGTTGACCAGCAACGGTCCACACATGTCAAGGCGACGTCAGCACACGGGCAACCCATGAACACAAACAAGACATTAAGCATTCGGGTGCGGTTGATCGCAGGGTTCGGCGTGGTTCTCATCGCGCTCGTCGCGCTGACGGTAATCGCGATCAGTCGGGTCGAGATGGTTCGCGCGCGGCTCGACGACATCATCGACGTAAATGGCGTAAAGGAACGTTACGCGATTAACTTTCGCGGAAGCGTTCACGACCGCTCCATCGCGGTGCGTGACGTGACGCTTGTATCCGCGGCGGAACTGCCTTCGGTCATCAATCACATTAATGTGCTCGCGAGCCAGTACGAGGAATCGGCTGGACCGCTCGCCAGGATCTATGCTGAACGTACCGACATCACCGCGGAGGAACGGGCGATCTATGCACGTGTCAACGCCGCGCGGGAGCAAAGCCTGCCGCTGATCCAGCAGTTGATCAGCTTGCAGCAAGCGGGCGACGTTGAGGGCGCACGCAAGATTTTGCTCGATGATGCGCGTCCCGCGCTTGTCGAATGGCTTGCTGGGATCAACGCGCTGATTGACTATCAGGAACACCTCGATCAGCAGGAAGGCGCCGAGGCGCGCAAGATCAGCACTGATTTTCGCTGGTTGATGAGCGTGCTGACGCTGCTCGCGTGCGGCGTTGGCATCGCCGTCGTCTACGCGACCGTGCGCAACATCACGCAGTCCCTCGGGGCCGAGCCCAGCGACGTGGTCGAGCTGGCCGAATCGATCCGCGCAGGCAACCTTGCGCGCGGGATCGAATTGCGGCCCGGCGATACGTCAAGCGTGATCGCAGCGATGGCGCGCATGCAGCAAAGGCTCGCCGAAATCGTCACGCAAATGCGCGACGCCGCTCAGGGCGTCGCGGCTGCCACGGAGCAAATCGCGCTGGGTAACGCCGACCTGAGTACGCGCACCGAGCGGCAGGCAGCTGCGCTCGAACAGGCGAGCGGCGCGCTCGAGGAGTTCGACTCCAGCGTGGCGGCCAATGCGCAAAGCGCGGGCAACGCCGACGAACTGGCAAAGCACGCTTCGGCTACCTCAGCACAGGGTGGCACCGTGGTTGGTCAGGTCGTGAACACGATGCGCGCGATCAGCGAATCGTCGAACCGCATCGAGGACATCATCTCCGTCATCGATTCGATCGCATTCCAGACTAATTTGCTTTCGTTGAATGCCGCAGTCGAAGCGGCGCGAGCCGGTGCCGGCGGTCGCGGCTTCGCGGTCGTCGCCAGCGAGGTGCGCATGCTCGCACAGCGCAGCGCAGCTGCCGCGAAGGAAATCAAGGAACTTATCGGCGCGAGCAGCGCGCGGATTAGCGAGGGGGAGCGGCAGGTCGATGCGGCAGGCACGACGATCTCCAACATCGTCGAAGCATCGCAGCGCGTCACGCACATCATGGAAGCGATGCACCAGGCTTGCCGTGCTCAGACGCAGCAGATCGGCGAAGTACGTGGCGTGATCGGGAACCTTGAGCAAAACACGCAGCAAAACGTGACGCTGGTGCAGCAGTCGGCCGCTGCGGCGCAGACGTTGAAGGAGCAAGCGCAGGGTTTGCTGGACTCGGCGCAGGTATTCACGCTCCCGTTTCAGACGCATTGAACGAGCCGGTCGCTGATATCTAACGGAGATGTTCCCTGCCGTCGTCATCAGCTGCGCGGTTCGGTGGTATTTCCGGTTTAGCCTGAGCCTGTGCGATATCGAGGAGTTGTTGCTCGAGCGTGGTGTCGTGGTCGCGGCACCGGGTTTGAACGCAGCACCCGCCGGAAGAAGCACTTTGCCGCGGCCTTATCGCGCCGCTTTTGCACCAGCACATCACCGCACTCGTCGGCCGCTCGCCACAACAGATACGGCTCGCCGCGCAGCGTCACGAACATCTCGTCCAGATGCCATATGCTGCCCGGCCTGGGTCGCGCCGCTTTGGCGGACCGGGCGAATTTAGCGCCAAATTTGTCGCAGCAACGGATCGTTTCGTACATGCCAGATCGTGACGGACCAGTTGCGCAGCTATCTATAAGGAGCTTCCGTTTCTTGCAAGCTGGGTTTAATACCGCATGCGTCGAATCCTGTGTTGTCAGCGCGTGCACGGAAGCATGAGGGCAGACGAGGCAGACTGCAAACCTATAAACGTACATGGACTCCCGCCTATGAGCAAGAGTGGTTTGCATTTTTTCGAAGGTCACGACTGCGTCCGTACATTCGGCTTTTGATGTGCTTGCTTTCGGCACTAGCCATCATGGATGTTTGCGCGCTTGCACCTCATCGGCCTGCTGGCTTCGTACTGCAGCCGCCGGATATATCAGGATCTGCAAGCGCCGGTCCGACCGGTTCGCCATGCTTGCCGCTTCTTGCGCAATCGCGGAAGAAATGAAAGTGATTGAGAAGTTACAGACTGCTACGCCATCTTAAAGCTATCATTGCTCGCCAATATCGCCCAAGCGATTCGCGCCGTCTTGTTCGCTAGGGCGATCGCCGCGACACTCACGTGACGGCGTTGCATCACAGCTTTGATCCAGCGGCTATGCCGATCGTCGTGGCGATGAACGAAGCGCATTACTGCGCGCGCCCTGCACAAGCAGGGTTCGCAGATAGGTATCACCGTGTTTTGTGATGCCACCCAACTTCGTCTTGCCACCGCTTGATCGTTGCTTCGGCGTCAGCCCTAGCCACGCTGCGAACTGTCGCCCGTTTTTGAACTGCAATGGATCCCCAACGCTGCTGAACAACGCGGTCGCCACGACTGGCCCGATGCCCGGAACCGTCGCAAGTCGCCGGCAACCTTCGTTGCGTTTAAATATTTCGGCAATCTCGGCGGCAAGTTCATCGACCCATTGCTGCAAGGCCGCCAACTGTTCGAGGTACATCGAACCCAGCCGCCGCAGCAGGGGCGTGATCCGGGCATCGGTATCGTTGACGAGCGCAACAATACCCTGCCTTAACAGGGGAAGACCCACCGGGAAGACAAACCCCTCCTCAGCAAACATGCTTCGAATCTGGTTCGATTTCGCTGTTCGCTCATGGATAAGCCGCTCGCGCATGCGATGAACGGACTGCAGCGACTGCTGTTCGGCGCTCTTGATCGGCACAGGGTGAATGTCGGGCCGGGAAACAGCAAAGCAGATGGCCGCCGCGTCATTTGCGTCATTCTTTCCGCCCACCAGAAATGGCTTCACATACTGCGTGGGCAACAAGCGTACCGTGTGACCTAGCGAGGTCAATTCACGCGCCCAGAAGTGCGAGCCGTGACAGGCCTCGATCCCAACCAGACCCGGCTCCAGCTTTGAGAAGAACGTCAATACTTCAGATCGGCGGAGCTTGCGCTGTATGACCGTTTTACCGCTGCGGTCAACGCCGTGAACCTGGAAGACGTGTTTCGCAATATCAAGACCGATGGTCAGCGCAGGCATGTCGAATCTCCCGAAAGTGGTTCGGAAAGTGTGCGCCCCGAAGGGGGCGGGAGTCCATGCCATCAGCCTGTTTGGGCGCTGTGATTGCTGCGCCCGGGCCCGGATAGTAACCGCACAGCGGGACTCCATTCCGGCGACGGCGAATACAAGAACTGTAGCGCCTGATAGCTGCTCGAGTTCGCCCGCTGTCGGTCTGACCTGTCGCTATCCCTGCGTGATTCGTGCTGCGCCTGGAAGTCAATTCATGGTGGCATTGCACTTTCTGTTCTGTAGTTCATGCGTGCGCCGCCATTGCATTGCGGGCGGGCGCATGGGATGGATCGAAGCGTTCGTCCCTGGCCAATACGGCCCAGAGGATGCGAGCGTGCTTGTTGGCAACCGCGACCAGCGTCTTATAGTAGCCAATACGCGCATGCAGCTGGACGATCCAGCGCGAGAGCCGGTCATCGCGTCAGTGCGCTGTGAGAATGGCCGATCGGGCGCCCTGGAACAGGAGCGTGCGCAGATAGTCGCTGCCCTGTTTGGTGATCCGGCCGAGCCGCTGTTTGCCGCCGCTGCTGTTCTGTTTGGGAACGAGGCCGATCCAGGCGGCCATCTGCCGGCCGTTTCTGAACTGACGGGCGTTGACCACGGTCGCTACGACGGCAGATGCGGTGATTCGGCCCACGCCACATATGGCCATACAGCGCTGCGTCTGTGGATCGTGACTGGCGTGTTCGGTGATCTGCCGGTCTAGCCAACCGATTTGCTCATCCAGCGCCTGCCATTGGGCCCAGCCATGCATCAGCGCCTGACGGGCCGGACCGGCGAGTTCGTTATTGCCATCCTCAACACGGTCAACGAAATGGCTTCGGAACCGACCGATGCCTTGCGGCAGGAAGACGCCGAACTCGGCTAGCAGGCCTCGCAAGCGATTCACGAGCGCCGTGCGTTCCTCCACGAAACCGGTGCGCATGCGGTGAAGGACCAGCACGCTTTGCTGCGCGGCTGACTTGACCGGCACGAAACGCATGTGTGGGCGGCTGGCTGCCTCGCAGATCGCTTCAGCATCGAGGGCGTCATTTTTGACGCCAGCGCCACCTTTGCGGTAAGGCACCGCAAATTGCGGGGGAATCAGCCGCGCGTCGTGCCCGACACCGCGGAGCTTGCGCGCCCAATAGTGCGCAGCGCTGCACGCCTCCATCGCCACCAGACAGGGGGCAAGGTTGGCAAACCAGCTCATGAAATTCTCACGCGCAATGGCCTTCCGTACCACAACATGTTCACCAGCATCGACCGCGTGGATCTGCATGACATTTTTGGCAAGATCAACACCAACACGGGTAATCGCGTTCATGACTTTCCCCTTCCACAGATGAGCAACGGCTATCATGATGGCACCAGGAGGCGCAGGCGCCACAGGGACGGGAGCTCCTTACCAATTCCGGCGGCAAAAGCGGTGATCCCGGAACTTGCGAACGTGAAGCACGTGTTCGTCAAAGCGGCCGCGCGACTGAACAACCGCGCAGAGAACAGCCACCAACCAACGCGCGAACGCGAGCGTCGCATGCGCGGCTTTCCCGATGCGCGTCGCACGCAGGCGTTTCTCTCATGCTTTGGCCCGATCCGGCAGCACTTCGCGCTGCCCAGACATCGGATGAACGCGGCATGTCATCGTGCCGTAGTCCAGGAACGCTTCGTCACATGGCGTGGTTGGACTGTAACTACCGCATCTCAGAAAGCTGTCTAATAAGGATAACTACGCTTTCGCCAAAAAGGTAGTCTACAGCCGTCAACTTTACAAAGCCGTCGCCATTGCTACAGCTCAGCGTCCCTGATGGATGCGGGGCGCAATGCTCCAACCAACCTCCTCGCCTCAAATTGCCATTTCGATCGTCAATCATTGGGCGGATTCATCCGGTCGTCGCAACACTAGATTGTTGAACAGATTTTAGATACTCGTCCAGAGCTTCGGCAGGTGTCTTCCAGCCAAGTGTTTTCCGGGGTCTGGTATTCAGTGCATTGGCAACGGCCTGGATCTCTCGAGCGCTCCACCTGGATAGGTCTGTGCCCTTTGGAAAGTATTGTCGCAGAAGGCCGTTCGTGTTCTCGTTCGTGCCGCGTTGCCATGGACTGTGCGGGTCGGCGAAGAATACCTTTACCCCGGACTCGACGGTGAAGCGGGCGTGATCGGATAGTTCCTTGCCACGATCCCAGGTCAATGACCGCCACAACTGGGCAGGCATGTCAGTCACGGTCTTCTTGAGCGCATTGGCCATCGTGACAGCTCCGTAGCCAGCCAGCGCGGGGCCGTTCTTCGTTCGGGGAGTCAACCCATAGCCTTTCTCCCGAGGCAGGTGCACGAGCATGGTGAAACGGCTTGATCTCTCCACCAGCGTCCCAATAGCAGATCGGTTCAGGCCGATGATCAGGTCACCCTCCCAATGCCCTGGCACGGCACGATCCTGCACTTCTGCAGGCCGGCTAGAGATCATCACATCCTCGCTAACGTGCGCCCAAGCCTTGGCTTGTGCCCTGGCTCTCGGTACGCGCAACGCCCGCCCTGTGCGAAGACAGCTGACCAGTTCGCGCTTGAGGGCACCTCGGCTCTGGATATAGAGAGCCTGGTAAATCGCTTCGTGAGAGATGCGCATAGATTCGTCATCCGGGAAGTCGAACTGCAGCCGTTTGGAAATCTGTTCGGGTGACCAGCCATTAGCCCATTTACGGTCACCGCGATGCGGCTTGTTTCTCCCTTTGAACGGCGCTTGCCGAGGCCCAGCAATCGCACGGCCATCCGCATCGCGAACCTTGCCCTCCAAACGGTCTTGCACGTAGTGGTGCAGCCGTGGGTTAGTCACCAGTTTCGACGGTTTGGGTCTTCTGGCAACCAGTTCGGCCTTCCACTGCGCAACCGAAGCCCGATAATCAAGCTGGCCGCTGCGAGTTGCAGCGTTACGTGTCAGTTCCCGGGAGACCGTTGACGGGCTGCGTCCGATACGGCGAGCGATCTCGCGTATTCCGACGCCCTGGAACGAAAGTAACCCTATCTCTTCTCGCTCCGCGAACGACAAGTACCTCCCGGATAAGGGGTTCGACATGAAAAGTGGCATGCCGACATTATGACGAAACCAGCGAGTACCTACCGCCTGCGACACGCCAACCGCCTCTGCAGCCTTCTCACTTGTAATGCCTGTCGCGATTTGCTCCCAAAATCGCCGCTCGATCTCTCGCCGATGCGACGGCGCACCTGGCGAGCGCATCGCTGCTCGCCCTGTCAACTTATACATCCACCCCGCTGGTCGTCCCATAAACACCTCCTCGATCAAAGGTGTTGCGACGACCGGTTGAATCCGCCTTGACTGCACCGGTCTCCCCAATCATCCGGTCGTCGCGGCGAAGTATCAGGTACAAGGCAACCAGCACTGGTGCGATCGTCAAACCAGCAAAGAGTATCGTGGCACGTTGAATACCCGCCAGTTGCACGGCAAAGCCAATGCCAATAACCGGCACTGAGATAGCGACATAGAGAGCCACAAAAAAGCTGGAAGTAACCTCGGCGCGCCTGTTAGCGGGACTCTTTGCCGTAATGTCCCCTAGCCCCGCACGAAAGCTGATTCCTTGACCCATTCCCGCAAGTACGGTGGCAATCAGTAGTACATCCAATGAGCCCTCCGGTACGCAAAGGGCAATGCAGGACAGTCCCGCAATCAGTCCACCGCAACCAGCCGGTTGCCGCCGTGGGGCCGGAATCTTTGTCTGTACCCGTTGTCCGAATGCCGAAGACAGGAACAACAGGAAAATAATCGCGCCCACGGTGATACCACTACGATAGCCTAATACACTCCAAATCAAGCGGGGAGCAACCGCCGCAAAGAAACCCACGACGACAAAGCCGGCACCCGCGGCCATCGCGGCGGGCACGAATGCGCCGCGTACCTCGCGAGGCAATGATATTGGTTGAAGTCGGAGCTTCGTCCGGACGAATGGTCGTGCTGTTTCCGGCAGGCGCCAGACAGCGGGTATCGCCGCGCAGACCAGGAGTAGATGCACCGCATAGGGAAGTCGCATCGGCCAGGGTAGTACTTCGACAAGCATCCCGCTCAAGATTGAGCCCAACCCCATTCCGAGCATGTTGGACGCGGTGGCCACGAACGCTGCCTGCCGAAGCCATGCCGGAGGTGCGAACTCAATCAGAGCAGCAGTAGCAGTTCCAGTAAAAATTCCGGTCGAAATACCAGAGAGTAACCGTCCCAGCATCAGCCCAAACAGGCTATGGCTAAACAGAAACGCTACCGCCGACGCAGCAGCAATATAGAGGCCGACCAGCAGCATGGGACGGCGTCCCAGTTGATCAGACCAGTTGCCGGCGACCACCAGCGCACCAAGCACACCCACTGCACCAAAGGCGTAGAGCTCCGTGATGGTTGTCGATGTCAGGTTGTATTGCAGCTGGTAGGACCGATAGATGGTCGTCGGCAACGTCGTTCCCATCATGTTGACCATGAACGCCAGGGCAACGACCACGAACGCTGTCGTCGACCGCAATCGGTCAACGCCTTCTTTCTTCGAGTTTTTCAACGATCTTTCCGAGACAGGTGACGATTGCGGGCAACGTGCTGAATTTCGAGGCGGAGTGCACGCCAACCTGCTTGTAGAGCGAGCTACCGGCGGTCCCCCGCGAGCTGGGCGGCCCCCGACTGGATCGTTTGTGGCCTTCGACTGGCGTGCTCCGTCCGATTGGTCAGATCACCGAGTGCCGCTGCGTGCCCAGGCCCGTTATCGTCATGTCAATGACGTCGCCCGCTGCCAGAAACCGTGGCGGCTTCATGCCAAGGCCGACGCCGGACGGCGTGCCTGTGATAATCAGATCGCCAGGCATCAGTGTCATAAATTGGCTGACGTAGCTCACGAGCGTACCTACATCGAATATCAGGTCTGACGTGTCGCCTTGCTGCCGGATTTCACCATTTACCTTTAGAGAAAGCGTGAGTGCGTTCGGATCGACTTCGCTACCGGTCACAAGCCAGGGGCCGATCGGCGTAAAGGTGTCGAAACTCTTTCCCTTGCCCCATTGACCAGCGCGGTCGATCTGCCATGCACGCTCGGAGATGTCATTGACCATGCAATACGCGGCGATGTGGGCATACGCGCTGCTCTTGTCGACGCGCCTGGCAACGGAACCGATCACGACCCCTAGTTCTATTTCCCAATCGGTCTTTTCGGATCCCGGAGGCAATATCACCTCATCGTCTGGACCCGAAATCGACGAGGTCGATTTCTGGAAGACAACCGGTTCTGCGGGCACAGGAAGACCTGCTTCGTTGGCGTGCGCAAGATAGTTAAGGCCGATAGCGACAATCTGGCGCACAGCAGCCAAAGGGGCACCCAGGCGACCGGGTTTGTCGACCAAAGGCAGTTTCTTCGGGTCAAGGGCTTCGAGAAATCGCAGCCCCTCCGGCGACAAAACATCGTTGTCGATGTCGTGAACAATTGGGCGCAGTGCGCGCACATTACCCTCGAGGTCAAGAAGACCCGGCAATTCGTGCCCAGCCGGCCCGTAGCGCAAAAGTTTCATTGTCTATCCACTATTAAGGTAGGTTGCGATTCGCTGACAGGAGAGAATTTCTCACCGTGTCGGCAGCATATTTGAGCGTTAACCGTGCAGATGTAGCTAGACGACATACGCGTCATCAGGTCTCTTCCCTGGCAAAAAACCCAGCCCAATAATTAGTGAACCGCACCTTCAGCACCCTTGACACGCAACACGTTGTTGCCAATCGTCTTTCCGGCTCGCCAGTCTTCGAGAGTTTTGCGCGCGGTTAGGCGCTGCTCGCGCATAGTGGCGTCGGTGGACGGAAGGTTCGCCGTCAGCTCAAAGTGCATCTGGTTGGGATCGATCAAATAGAGTGAGTAACAGTATCCGTGGTCGATCACGAAGTGATCAATTCCCGCTGCTTTTACTCGTGTTTCCATTTCCTTGATAGCGTCCATGTCATCAACTTCACATGAAATATGGTGGTCGAACGGATCGGTCGGATCAATTCCTCCATTACCGATCTTGCTGGGCGCCTTTTGATCTGCAGGGAAGCAAAAGAAGGCGATGCAACTACCGTCAACGAGTTCAAAATACGCGTGGATATAGTTCGTGGGTTTTTCGTTTAACCCGTCCCACGTTTCAACAAATGCAGCGACCAAAGGCATGCCCAGGATGTCTTCATAAAAATGCCGGGTTGCCTCGATATCGTGGGTGCGGTAGGCGTGGTGGTGCAGCTTCAGAACTTTATTTGATTTGCCAACAACCTGATTTTCGGATCGGATAATCGTTGCCATGTCGTCCTCCAGATGATCTTCGCATGATCGAGACAGTTAAAACGTACCGCCATTGATACTGTACCGGACAGTACTATCTACAGCAAGACATCGATTGACCAACGCGGGTATTCCCTGGCCCCGCGGTTGACTGGCACCCACTCATGGTCCCCTAAATAACGCCGAATAAGCTACCTCCGAAAAGTGAAATCGACCTGTACAGTCGCGCGCCAGAACCGCAACCGCTCATGACGCTGAGAGAAGTTGTCACACATATTTATGTACCGTATAGTACGATTGTTACACGGTCAACTTCCTATAGCGACGTCCGATCGTCCCCAAGCGTTCATCCAGGGAGAATGAATGATTCACGAACTTCGTAGGTACCAAACGTTACCGGGCAACTTACCCGGTCTTCTTGAGCTCCTTGAAGCGAAGCTGCTACCGATTGCATGCAGATATGGAACGTTGCGTGGATGCTGGACGCCGGTGTCTGGCACCATGAATACAGTCATGTTCCTGTGGGAGTATGAAAGCATCGAAGAGCGGATCGCCAAGCGAGCTGCCCTCGCCCGCGATCCCGATTGGCTCGCTATTGCCGAGGAAGCAGCTGGGTATCTGATTGAACAACAGGGTGAATTTATTGCGCCCGTTCCTTTCCTGGCGGAGGCGCCATGCGCATCGCTCTGACGATCGACAATGGGCCCGAGAACACGGTAACGCCCCGTGTTCTTGAAGAATTGGACCGCCGGGGGATCAAGGCAACGTTCTTCGTAGTCGGCGAGCGACTCCTCACTCCAGAACATCGTGCACTTGCCCGTGCCGCTCGCGATGCAGGTCATCTGATCGGTAATCACACGTACACCCACGGGACGCCGTTTGGACTACTTAAAAATCCGCAAGATGCCATAGATGAAATTGCTCGGACCGCAGAGCTTCTGGGAGACTTGGCGGGAGACGAACTACTGTTTCGTCCCTCTACGCAGGGTGGGCCAATGGACGCGCGCACGTTTAATCCTGCCGCAGTGAAGTATCTGACCGAGGGTGGTTATACCTGTGTTCTTTGGAACAACTTACCCGAGGACTGGATCGATCCACAGGGTTGGCCCGAACGTGCGGCGCAAACCTGCAGATCGCTGGGAGATGAAACGAGCGTACTAGTGGTCCACGATATTCTGCCGGAGGCCATGCTCAAGCTTGGTAGTTTTCTTGACGAAATGCTCACGCGCGGCGCGACATTTGTGCAGGAGTTTCCGGATAGCTGCGTACCAATAAGGCGCGGGCAGCCGACCGCTCTTCTCGATGAGATCAGCGCCCGGCCCCTCTAGGGCATCGGCTGAACTCTTAAGCAGGGCTTGACTGAGCAGCGCCACCGAGCCAGGTCAGATGTCGCTCGCGCACGCAGCGACATGTTACACTTCGCCTCGCCACAAGCCTCACGCGGTACGTGCGCGAGACCACTATGGTGACGCGCTCCGCACGAATCAATCCTCGTAAAGTCGTCCTGCCCGATGTCCCATTGCTGCAGCAAGAAGGAAAACTGGGCGCGATCGACGCATCTTATACAGTCAGTCGAACGGACATGCCAAAATCCGCAGGGCGAAATAGTCTGCCAGCGCCGTTACTGCCCGGTCAACGCGCAGTACAAAAGCGCCGTGACTTGCTAGCCATCGCTTCGGAGCTGTTTCTCGTGAAAGGTTATGACGGCGTCACCCTCGACGAGATTGTTGCAGCTGCCGGAGGGTCGAAGTCCACCATATATAAACACTTTCATGGAAAGGAAGGAGTTTTCGTTGCCGCAGTCGAGGCATTGTGCAGCGAAATACTGTCGAAGATATTCCTGTCAAAGCCATATGGAGGATCCTTGCGGGAAGCGCTTCGTGCGATCGGACTTGCGATTTACGACGGGGTATTGTCTCCAAGGGCCATCGAGCTGCAGCGCCTGGTTATTGCCGAGGCACATCGCTTCCCGGAAGTCAGCCGCATCTGGTACGAAAGTGGGCCGGCCAGTAGTTACCGCTGGCTCACCGCCTTTCTTGCAGAGCGCGAAAGGAACGGCGAGGTACGCATTTTTGACACTCGAATGGCCGCCGTACTCTTTCACGACATGTTGATCTACGAAATACATCAACAGGTGCTGCTTGGCCTCATCAAAAAGCCGGGCCGGGCAGCGCTAGAGGCCAGGATTGAAGGCACGATCCGCACTCTGCTTGAGGGCGGCATAGTTCGGTAAGCGCTACAACACCCAAGGCCCACCGATGCTTTCCGAAAGCGTTATGGCATCTCCAGGCTCCGCATTGCAGCTCAAGCATGAGCTGGCCCACGCCCGTGGCAATCTATCTTCGTATGCCTGATTTAAGCTACTGAACGAATCTCCAGCGTCGGGGCACGAGGTGCGCTTTCCCAAGCTCGAATGCATGGGCAGTCGAGCGCACGTTCGATGATTGATTTAGCCCGCGATTATCGCGTCGCGATCCCTGCCAAACAGGCGTCATATGCGGCCAGCCACGCCGGCAAGTCCGTTTTTGATGTCAAATTTCGTTAGCATTTGATTTTCGCAAACGTCGTCGGATACTCGGTTGCTCGCATTCAGACCGGCTCGTCAATGCTTTGTGACTGGTCGCGGTGATTCGACAGAAAACTCTGGCTTCCGCAAAGACGCCCACCAGCAACTGATTGCCTTGATGAAAAAACTCTACGCCTACGAAAGTTTCGAGGTCTCCGTCGAGGTCAAACCGGTATGGCAATCCTCTGGAGGAACCAAACTGTCTGCGCCGCAGGGCTTTATTGCCATCGTGCAGATCAAGGTGGCGGGCGCAATATTCCCTATGGTTGCGCCGATACGCCTCGCAGCCGCTGACCGGCATCCTTTCGCGACGGAGGCCGAGGCCCTAATGTCAGGATACAGCGCTGGACAGCGGATAGTAGATGACACGTTTTCCCTGTTTGAGCCGCTTGGAACTTGATCGGCCCTGGATTGCCAAAACGGCAGGTTGACGAGTCGCCGCGAGCGTTCCCCCGTATGAGGGGGACGAATTCCCAGGTCAGCCTCCATGAGGCCGGCCGGTAGCTCTGCTGAGGCGCCACTGGCTACCCTGCCGCAACGTTAAATTTCCCCGCACGGAAATCCGCGAAGGCTTGATCGAGTTCCGCCTGGGTATTCATGACGAACGGCCCGCGAGCGGCGATAGGCTCATCAATCGGATCGGCGTGTCCGAACAGAATGACGGCATTGTCATTTGCTTCCAGCTCGACCACGTCGCCGTCGTCGTGCAATTCCGCAAGATTGAACTGCGCGACTCGCTTCCCCTCGACGGAAATGCTGCCGCGAACGACGTACAGAAAGACACGCCGCCCCGCTACACCTGCGAATTTCACACGCCCCCCGGCTGCCAGCCGGACTACGGACATGAACGTGTTAGTCAGGGACTGGATGGGACCACGGAAGCCCGACCATTCGCCGGAAACCAGTTCAATCCGACCGGTGCCCTCCTGCGTGGGAATCGACGGAATTGCATCTTCTTGCACACCCACGTAACGGGGCGGCGTCATCTTCAGCGTGGCGGGAAGATTGAGCCACAGCTGAAGGATCTCCAGCTTGCCGCCTCGTTCCATGAACCGCTGCGGTGAAAGCTCGGCATGTACGAGACCGCTACCCGCGGTCATCCATTGCACGCCGCCCGCATCGATGATGCTTTCGTGGCCGCCAGTATCCGAATGCGCGAGACTGCCTTCCAGCACAAATGTCACCGTCTCGAAGCCGCGGTGCGGATGCGGACCAAACGGCAGGCCATCGTTACGAGGTGCGTAGACTTGCGGACCATGATGGTTAAGAAATAAGAACGGATTCAAATCCGGTAAGCCGGGACCGGGCAACGGACGTCGCGTCGTCAGATCCCGGATGTCTTCACGGTAGGCGAGATGGATCGCCTTGAGTGTGCGGTTTGCCATGATGTGCTTCCTTGCGGCGCGGCCGGCTGGCAGCCTGCTTCGCCTGTTGGTGACTCACTTGAAAGAGGGTGCCGATGGCGCCGAAAAAGAACCCAGGGGCAGCTCAAGCGCACCGGCATCATCGCGTGGTTGCCGGGGGTCAAAACGCCGTGTCCTCGGTATTAAGAGTCACGGTACTCACACTAAACGAGGCGGGATAACGTGCCTTCCGGCGTCCTCGTTTGCATGTGTCGCAACCGGAAAGACCCTTGAGCCGCACTGTCCACTCACCGGATCACTCGCTGCTTATCGGGCCTTGCCTGTGCCGATCTGGAATGAATCTTAGATGTAGGACGATTAGCCCGGTAGTACGCTATATTTGCCCTCAGCGTTCTATTTGGTGAACGGCGAGGCAATCAATGCACGATCTGAATGACCTGTTTTTCTACGTCCAGGTGGTGGACAACGGCGGCTTCGCGCCAGCGGGACGAAAACTGGGCATGCCGAAATCGAAACTGAGCCGGCGGATCGCTCTGCTGGAGGAACGCCTCGGTGTGCGGCTCATACAGCGCTCAACGAGGCACTTTGTGGTGACGGAGATCGGCCAGGACTACTATCGCCATTGCGTTGCGATGCTGGTCGAAGCCGAAGCAGCGGACGCCGCGGTCGAGCGCTCCCGCTCCGAGCCTCGCGGCATCGTGCGTCTGAGTTGCCCCACGGCACTGGCCGCGCTCGCGGTGGGAGAAATGGTCGCCCGGTTCATGATGCAAAATCCCCATGTTCAGGTCCACATGGAGGTCGCCAACCGGCGCGTCGACGTCGTCAGTGAAGGATTTGATATCGGGTTGCGGGTGCGCTTCCCGCCGCTCGAAGACGCCGATCTCGTGATGAAGGTACTCGGAGGCAGTACCCAGCGCCTGGTTGCACATCCCGCCTTGCTGGAAAGATATGCGCCCGATCCTTCGCCCGAGGAGCTGGGGCGTTTGCCGAGTCTGGATCTTGGGCCACCGATGCACGAACACCGTTGGACCCTTGACCGGGCTGACGGGAACCGGCTCGAAATCAACCATCAACCGCGGCTTGTCACGACCGATCTGGCCACCTTGCATCACGCCGCACTACTCGGTGTCGGCGTCGTGCAACTGCCAGAGATTCAGGTCAGGCAGGATCTGCTGCAGGGTCGTCTGGTGGAGGTGCTTCCCGGCTGGTTGCCGCGCAGCGGCATCATCCACGCGGTGTTCCCGTCCCGGCGCGGACTGCTGCCGGCCGTGCGCTATCTGCTTGACTTTCTTGCCACCGAGTTTGCTGCTCAAGCCGATGCCGAACGTGCCGCCCGGGAGGTGCAGATGCGCATGCACAAACGTAGCGCTTCCCGGCGCGCAAGGAAATCGGCGTAATCGCTGTCCCTTCGACAAGGGGTGGCCAGCTGACGAAAGATCGGGCAGGTCTGCTGGCGTTTTACGACTTCCCGCTGACTTTATGTTATTGCGGGAATGCTCGTCCCAGGTGCGGTGATCATCTTGCGCGTAGTCCGCCATTATTCAGGTTACCTGTTGCGGTCTTGACCCAACCCAGCATGAACGGGCGACGAAACCGCCGGTTTAATCCAATGCAGTTGATCAGTGCGATCCCACGCGGTGACAGGGCGGTCATTGGAATCGCCAGCAGGATAGGCATCGCGGCGAAAACCCCAATGGGCGTCACCGACAACGCCAGCACCGCGAGCGCCAGGATGAGTCCAGCATGGGGAATCAGCGCAAGTGCTGCTGCGCCAACAAGCGCGTAACAGGCCGAATGCCATCGACGTTCCTCGACGCGATCCGAATGCCGGGAGAGCAGCACCATGCCTATCGCGCCCGAGCCATAGGGAATGATTGAGCACAGTCCGATATGTGACGCGCTTCCTGCCCCCCGCCGCCCGAAGCATCACTGGCATCCAGAAAGCGACGGCGTAGAGGCCACAAACAATGGTGAACCACGCGAACGCGATCACATACACGTTGGGATCTCGCAGCGCTTCGCGGAAACCGCCCGCGGCGTGCGCGCGCGCAGGCTGCGTATTCCACGCAAAGAGAACAGCCATTCCACGCCGTCGCGAACAGGCGGAGCGCTGCGACGCGGGACGTTGCCTTTTTACTCGGACTGCGGCTTCGCAGTCAATCGACTGCGCGTCTTGCGCAACGATTCGCCGGCGAGCGTGATGCGATGAGCGTTGTGTACGAGCCGGTCAAGGATTGCGTCCGCGACGGTGGGTTCGCCGATCGCCTCGTGCCAGTGGTCCACGGGAATCTGGCTGGTCGCCAGTGTGGATCGGTGTCCGTGCCGGTCATCGAGAACCTCCAGTAGGTCACGTCGCGCCGAATACATCAGCGGTGCCATCGCCAGATCGTCCAGAATTACCAGATCCGTCTTGGCCAGTTGCGCAAGCCACCGGGCGTAGCGGCCGCTGCCGTGCGCGATCGCCAGTTTCAGCGCGCGCAGATAGCAGGCGGAGAATCCCTGGCGGCACGCCTGAATCGCGAAGGCACAACCCAACCAACTTTTTGCCGAGCCCGGTTGGCGCGACCAGAATCAGGTTCTACCGCTCCCGAATCCACTCACAGGTTAGCAGCCGGGCGGTGAGCGCCCGGTCCAGCCCGCGGGCGGTGTGATAGTCGATGTCCTCGGGCGACGCGTCGGGGATCTTCAGTCTCGCCCGGCGCAACCGGGCCGCTGTTTGTCGCGGGTCACGCTCGCTGGCTTCGCGCTCGACCAGCAGCCCCAGACGTTCTTCAAAGCCCAGCCGGTCGATGCCGTCCTGGCTCTTTTGCTCGGCAAGCGTCGCGGCCATGCCAGGCAGGCGCAGCGCGTGCAGTTTGTCGACAGTGGGCTGTTGCAGCATAACGACTCCCTTTCAATGGTAGTAGGACGGCCCACGCACGTTGGCGTGCATGAGCGGCAGGTCAGCCTGTGCGGGAGCCCGCTTCGGGCTCCCGCATAGGCCGTGGTCGAGATCTTGGTGCCCGACAATCTGAAATCGGGTGTGCACAAGCCCGGCTTGTACGATGCCGACATCAATCCGACCTATCAGGAAATTGCTGCGGCTACATTTCGAGCGCAACCGCAACCAGACGGAGATCGCCGATGCGGTCGGCACCTCGACAAAGACAGTGTGACATTAACCCGTACGCGTCGCTCATTTGGTCGAGAATCAACCCGGATAAAGGGTGACCCGATCAAACCGGCGAGCGTTGCGCTCAGGAACAAGGCCGTCGTTTGCGCGAGCCTCGCGCTCGGATACCAGAACGCAGAAACAGCATGACGCCTGGAGCAGAGCCGGCTTCAAAGACGCCAAGCAGCACGCGCATTGCGTAGAAAGAGCCCGGACTGTGTACTAACATCATCAGGCATGATGTCAGTCCCCAGCAGATCATGATGCGTGCGATCGTTAGCCGCGCACCAATATTATGCAGCAGGAGGTTGCTTGGTACCTGACAGATGAAATAGCTCGCGAAGAAAATACGGCGCCCAGGCCGTAGGCGGCATCGGTAAGGCCGAGGTCGCCTTTCATTTGCAATGCGGCGAAGCCGATGTTTATGCGATCGAGTAGGCAAACATAACCAAGGCGGTTTCCGAGTAGGCGAGGAGGTCGCCGCCCTCACCCCTCACAGACCCGGACGAGCCCAATTAAGACACCCGGTTCTTCATCGTGCAGATTCGCTCACGGTTTGGCGTAGCTATGGACAACGCGTGGTTGCGGTAACGGAAATATTTTGAGGATACCCGTGAAGGCAACCCCTGGCAGAGAGCGTTTGTTCGACCGTCGCGATAACCACTTACGCCAGATGCGTGCGACCTGATATGGCACGCTCGCCAGGCGCTCATAGTTCCCGCTGATGCCGAAGTAGGCGTAGTGCCTCTTGAGCATTCGACACAGACGCTGATGCTGATCGCGAAGCGGCCGGGTCCACATGCTACGGCAAACCCGGTTTATCGTTTTAAGCGTGCGCGCGACGCGATCTTTGGCGGTCAACTGCCCCGGCGGTCGGTCAAATTCCCCCAGGTATGGTCACTTCAAATTCCCCCACCTGACGATCACCGGCGACGTGTCTGAACGGCCGCCGGAAGAGGAGAAGCAGGACGTTTATTTTTATCCCCTTCGAACAAGAAGAAGGGGATGGGGAGTTGAACGTCTTGAAGCAGCATCTGCAAAGCACGATATTCACATTGCTCGAGCGCGAGGTGAGCCAGCGCAGGATCCATGAGCTAACCGGTGTTGATCGCAAGACGATCCGACGCTACCAGGCGATCTTTGAGTCGCGTCGGGCGGCGTCAAACTCCCCCGGGGAGGCGACCACCGGCCCGGCGGAGCCGGCGGTCGCGCAAACTCCTCCACCTCAAACTCCTCCACCGCCGCGACCACCGGATCCCGGGGCCGCAACTGTCAGGCCGTTCAACTTCGCTCGCTCGGCCAGCGAGCCGCATCGCGAATGGATCGAACAGCAGGTGCGCCTGAAGCGAAACGCCCAGGCCATCTATCAGGATCTGGTTGACCGGTTCGGCTTCACTGCGAGCTACGAGAGTGTCAAGCGCTTCGTGCGTGCCCTGCGACACGTCGACCCCGAGCAGTTCGACCGTCTTGAATTTGCTTGCGGCGAGGAATGTCAGGTCGATTACGGCGAAGGCGCCCCGACGCTCGATCCGAAGACGGGGCGATACCGGAAACCGCGCCTGTTCATCATGACCCTGCGGTACTCGCGACGCAGCTTCCGGCGCGTGGTCTGGAAGTCCAGCAAGCAGGTCTGGGCACAGCTTCACGAAGAGGCCTTCCGGTACTTCGGTGGCTCGACGAGTTACGTGGTTCTGGACAATCTCCGGGAGGGCGTCATCACGCCGGACCTTTACGAACCGGAGCTTAACCGGACTTATGCCGCAATGCTCGAGCATTACGGCGCCGTCGCCGACCCTGCACGCGTACGCGACCCGAATCGAAAGGGGACCGTCGAGAACGCGATCCAGCATACGCAGAATACGGCGCTCACCGGCCGTCGCTTCGAATCTCTCGATGCGCAGAACGAATTCCTCACGCACTGGGAGGAGAACTGGGCGGCCAAACGCATCCACGGCAGAGCGCGACGGCAGGTCGAGGCGATGTTCCAGGAAGAGAAGCCACACCTGCGGCCGCTGCCTGCCAACGGCTTCCGCTACTTCACCGAGGTCGTGCGCACTGTCTGGGATGACACGACCGTCAGCGTTGATCGCAGCCACTATGCCGCGCGGCCCGCAGCAATCGGCAGCCTCGTGTGCGTGCGCATTTACGACACCACGATCGAGATCCGGGACCGTCGGACGCAGGAACTGCTGCGCACGCATGCGCGCGCAGCCGAGCCCGGCTCGCTCGAACTTCCCGAGCGCGAGCGCCCATTCAACCCGTCACGCCAGACCAGCCTCGCACTCGCCAGCGCCGGCGACATCGGGCCTCAGGCGAGGGCGTTGTGCCAGCACCTGTTCGATGCTGAAGGTCGCGTCGGCCATCGCGGCATGTGGGGCATCGTCGCATTGGCGAAGAAGTATCCCCCGTGGCTCGTCGAACAGGCCTGCGATCACGCACTGCGCCACCACATCTACCGGTACCGGCAGGTGCGCGCAGTCGTCGAGCGCCTGTTCCAGCAGGCTCTTGAGCGCCTGGATCGCGCGCCGCAACTCGTCTTGCCGCTGACTCAAGAGCACCCACTGATCCGGCCCGCCGCCGAATACGGCGAGCTGTTCAGCGCCGGCGCTGCACGTAGCGCCGAAACCTTCACTTCCAACGACGGAGAAACTGTATGACGACAATGCTACCGGACATCGAACGGGCCCTTAGGCTGCTGCGCCTGTCCGGCGTGCGCGACACGCTCGAGACACGGGTGCTGCAGGCTCAGGGTACCCAGCAGCCTTTTCTCGAAACCTTCGCGCTGATCCTGCAGGATGAACTCGATCGCCGGCAGTCGCGACTCATCGAGCGCCGTTACCAGCAGTCCGGCCTTGAAGAGAAGCTGACGCTGGCCGAATTCGACTGGTCCTTCAATCCGAAAGTACCGCGCCAGGCCTGCTTCCAGCTGCACGCCCTGAAGTTCATCGCCGAGGGCAAGAACGCGCTGATCATCGGTAAACCTGGCACCGGGAAATCGCACGTTGCGAAGGCTGTGGCTTACCACGCCGTTCAGCACGGACACAAGGTTCAGTATCTCGAGACCGACGACTTCTTTAACCGCTATGCGCTGAGCGCACCGGCGCAGCGCGAGACGCGGTTCCGCGCGATTCTCGAGTGCGACCTGCTTGTGCTCGACGACCTGTTCCTGTCCCGCACAATTCCAGATGACGCGAGCGCCTTGCTGCAAACCCTGATCCATCAACGTTACAAGTTGCACCGTAGTGTCGTCGTGACTTCGAATCGCCTCGTCCAGGACTGGGGGACCTATCTGGGCGACAACACGATGAGCACCACGATTCTCGACCGGCTCATGCATCACTGCCATCTGCTCGAGTTCGACGGGCGCAGCTATCGCCTGAAGGAGGCTGCCGAAACCCTTGCGCGAAAAACGAAAGAAAGCTAAATAACGATCTTGCCCTGCTTCACGGGTGGAGGAATTTGCGCGACCACAAGTGGAGGAGTTTCAACTGACCGTCCGGGGTCAACTGCCGCACCATTGTCATCGGCACCTGAAAATTGATACACCGTCGGCACTGAGGAATTGATACACCTCGACGAAGGGATAATGGCCGCTTTGAGCGGCGATGATCTCGTACGAGGGATACATGCAGATCAGGATATTGCACAAGCAGGGCAAGAGCCTGCGTGCCATTGCTTGTGAGGTTGGCTGCTCAGTCAACACGGTGAGGAAGTATCTGGCGACGCAGGACGCGCCGACGTTTCGGCCCGCGGCGACTCCGCGCGAGTCGATACTGAAACCGTTCGAAGCCTATCTTCGGGAACGGATCGCGTCAGCGGCACCGGACTGGATTCCAGCGACAGTTCTGTGGCGCGAGATTCAGTCGAAGGGATTCGACGGCGGCGAGAGAATCGTGCGCAAGTTCGTTGCCACATTGAGGCCTGTACCGGCGCCCGATCCTTTGGTGCGATTCGAGACTGCTGCGGGCGATCAGATGCAGGTCGACTGGGTCGAGTTCCGCAGGCGCAAAGGAGCGAATCTGTTCGCATTCGTGGCCACTCTTGGCTATAGCCGTGCGACATATGTCGAATTCGTTTTCGACATGCGGCTCGATACTTTGCTGAGGTGTCACGTCAACTGTTTTAACTGGTTCGGCGGTGTGCCGCGCCGTGCGCTGTACGACAATATGAAGACCGTTGTCATCGAGCGGGATGCATACGGTCCGAAGCTGTGAATTTCCGGCATATAGGCGCCATTTCGTTTTCGGCGTAATGGCGCCACCGGATTTCCGGCGTAATGGAGCCACGGCGTTTTCGGCGTAAACGGTAGCGACCTGGCTGGGATGTCACCGGCGCGCCTTCGAGGCATTTGGTGGTGTGCCGGCTCGGGTCATCATCGACAATTGTAAATGTGCAATCACGCGCGCGTGCTATTACGAGCCCGAGGTGCAGCGCGCATACGGCGAGTGCGCAGAAGGATACGGTTTCAAGATTGATGCTTGTCCGCCAAGGGATCCGCAAAAAAAGGGAATCGTGGAATCGGGCGTCAATTTGTGAAGCGAGGCTTCTTGCCCTTACGCGAGTTTCGTGGCTTGGCTGACGCCAATCGCCAAGTACACGCGTGGGTAACTAACGAAGCCGGCAACCGCATTCACGGTACGACTCGCGAGATGCCGCTCAAGCGCTTCGCGGAAGTCGAGCGAAGCCTGCTGATCAGCTTGCCGGATGTGCCGCCGGAGCTCGCAGTATGGGCGAAGGCCAAGGTGCACCGCGACGCTCATGTCCAGTTCGAGCCGAGTTTTTACTCGGTCCCGTATAGGCTGGTCGGCCAGGAACTGTGGCTCAAGGCGACCGACACCATGGTGATGCTGTATCGCGGGCAGGAATCGGTCGCAGCCCACGTCCGTCTTACTCGCGCGGGCGGCCGTCGCACGGTAGACGATCACTTGCCCTCCGCTGCCCAAGCGTGGCAATTGCAGGACACCCAGTGGTGCCTGGCAACTGCTGAGCAGATCGGGCCTGCCTGCCATGCCCTCGTTCAGGCGCTCTTCGGCGACAAAGTCTTAATCAAGATACGCTCGGTGCAAGGCGTTTTGCGGCTCAAACAGAAATACGGAGCAGTCCGCCTTGAAGCTGCGTGCTCGCGCGCCAATCACTACGGCACGCCGCATTACACAGCAGTTAAAACCATCCTGCAAAAGGGATTGGATCAGCTGACGGTGTTAAACGCCTTTGATGCGCTGGCGAGCACCTACACCGAAGGGGGCCGTTTCTGCCGCAACACACAAACCATTCTCCAATAAGGACGGCCATGCATCCCATTCCTGAACTGACTCCACTGCTTAAACAGCTGCGCTTGTCCGGCATCCTCGATTCACTGGAAGCGCGAAACCGCGAGGCCATCGATCGCAAGCTTGCGTTCACCGAATTCCTTTCGCTGCTCATTCATGACGAAGTAGCCCGGCGCGATAACAAAAAGCTCAGCCTGCGCATGCGACGCGCCAACTTCCGTAGCCAGAAGACCCTCGAAGGATTCGACTTCGACCGGCTACCAGGGCTGAATCGAGCCGCTATCCATGATCTCGCCACGTGCCGATTTATTGACGAGAAGGTGGCGGTCCTGATTGCCGGGCCTTGCGGAACGGGGAAAAGCCATCTTGCGCAAGCCCTCGGACACGCTGCAGCCCGGCAAGGACACGATGTGCTGTTCTCAACACAAAGCCAATTATTAGCAAGCCTGCGCAGCGCGGCAGCCGTGGGCACTTACGACCGTCGTTTCCAGTATCTCGCCAAGCTTCCACTTCTGATCATTGACGACTTTGGTCTTAAGCCATTGCGTTCGCCAGATGATGAAGACTTCCACGACCTGATCGCCGAGCGTTATGAGCGCGCAGCAACGATTTTAACTTCGAATCTGGACTTTCCAGAATGGGGGGAAGCATTCCCAGGTAACAAGATGATCGGCGCGGCAACCCTCGACCGCTTGCGTCATGGCGCTCACAAAATCGTCCTCGACGGTGAGAGCTATCGCGGACTAAAACCGGGCGTGGAAACGCTCAGAACCGAGCTTGCAAAAGGAGGCAAAATCAAGCAACCTTGATCCCCGTTCGAGCCCTCGAATTGCCCGTTTCCAGTGGCGTCATTACGGCGAAAATGCCCGGCGCCATTACGCCGAAAGGTGACAGAAGCAGCACCGCTTCCAGCCGGGGTCTCTCGACTTCGCCCGGCACTACGGGTTTCAGCCGCAGCTTTGTCGGCCCTATCGCGCGAAGACCAAAGGCAAGGTTGAACGGATGAACGGATATTTGCGCCGCAGTTTTTACGTTCCGTTGGCCGCTCAGTTCAAGACGGCCAACGTCGAACTGGACGTGACGACCGCCAACGCTGAAGTCTGGCGTTGGCTACGCGAAGTTGCGCATGTCCGGATACATGGAACGACCCGGTTGAAGCCAGGCGAGCAACTGCTTATTGAGCAGAAGGCCTTGCAGAGCGTACCGCCACCGTATCCGGCGCTGTTACCAGCAACGACACCGGCGAGCGGACAAGAGTTGCGCGAGCGATTCCACGACTGGCTGTCTCCGCTACAGCACCCGCTGTCCGTGTACGACCAGCTGATTCGGGTTGCCGCATGAACATCGCACACGAACGCGTGGCGCAGCTATGCGCCCAACTGAAGCTCACGACCATCGCGGACGCGTTGCCACACCTGGCGCAAAAGGCGATCGCCGACGAGGTGAACCTGACAGAGTTTCTCGAATCGGTACTAAAGGCCGAGCACACAGCGCGGCTCGTCAGACAGCGCGCGACGTTTGCGCGCCTGGCAGGCTTCCCGACGATCAAGACCCTCGACGGCTTCGACTTCGCAGCAGCCAGCGGTGTGCCTAGATCTCAGGTCCAGGAGCTGGCGAGTCTGACGTTTCTGGAGCGAAACGAGAACGTCGTATTACTCGGACCGAGTGGCACAGGCAAAACGCACATTGCAATGGCACTTGGTTATGCAGCAACGCAAGCTGGGATCAAGGTGCGCTTCATCACCGCAGCGGACCTGCTGATGACACCGACCACAGCACATCGACAGAATCAGTTGGGAGACGCGCTAAAACGATTCGTCAACCCGTACAGGCTGTTGATCATCGATGAGATCGGATACCTGCCGATGAGCCGTGAGCAGGCCAACCTGTTCTTCCAGGTGATCGCCAAACGATACGAGCGTGGCAGTCTGATCGTGACCAGTAACCTTCCGTTTGGGCAGTGGGACCAGACGTTCGCCGATGACGCAACGCTCACTGCTGCCATGCTCGACCGGCTATTGCATCACGCTCACGTCGTGGCAATCCAGGGCGAGAGCTATCGACTACGCGACAAGCGACGCGCCGGACTAATTATGAAGAGATCGACTACAACAAAGGAGAACGCCGCCAACGGAATGCGGTCGGCACCGCAATAACACTACAACCCGGTGTATCAAATCTGAAGTGCCGATGCCGACAGAAACTGTATCAAATCCTGAGTGCCGTTGACACCATTGCCCGGCCCTTCTCCGAAGTCACCCACACGTGCCTCGGGCCCACGTAAGATTAGTCAAACACAGGGTTCTCCCAGGTTCCTGGGGAGTCCATCCTTATACCTTTGCCCCGCTCTCAGACCCCCGGTCGGTCCGGCGAGCCTCACTATTAGTCGGCTCGTGTTGAGCGACTGCGCCGGGGCAGACGCATAGCCCACGAAAGAACACGTGTTTCTGGTCAGCTCGCGGCTCACAGTTGATGCCAGGGCGCCCGAGTGTTCGGGCCATGGCCCGAACACTCGAACCCTGCTGCTGCTTCATGCTTGCAATGGTCATGCGATCTTCAGGCTGAAACTGTTGATACGTTCTTCTTTTTTGGATGTGCGCACCCTACACGAGGAAGGTGTTGCACTTCAGATCTGATCGCGCCCAAGAAAAAGCAGCGGAATCTGACGCCAGCCGATTTTTTTGTAGAGGGGATCTTAATCCGCAGATTAAGCCTTCAGGTGGCCGACTGGTCAACAATCATTCGTTGCACGCCATGGACTGTATCTCCGTGTTGTCTATTTGGGTCAGCGAGGAGGGTCGTCAAGGAAACGGCATTCCCCCCGTCATACCTGACCTGCGTCATTCACCCGGGAGGCGTCGTTCACATTCGCTAAATCTCAATAGCTCCTTTCCCCCCATTGACTATTCGAATAAGCCGCCTGGCAGCGCAGCTCCGTGGCTATGTAGAATTCCGCATATTTAGCTCACTGAGGAGATTCGCGCGAACAGGCGCGGGCCCCGAGGTCCAGCTTTGCCCTGTGTTTCGACACGTAACGCCGACTGAAGCCTTATCGGGGCAAGGCTCGTCGCGTCTTCGTGGTGCCTCGCCAGCGATTGTTAGATGCACGGATGCCATCTAACCATCTCGCAAGATTTTCTCGGCGGTTTCGAGAATGGGGATACCGTTCGGTACGATCGTCGAGATTTCCACGATCATCCCGTTCGGGTCCTGTGTGTAACAGGAGTAGCAGTAACCGTGATCGACCATCAAGATGGAGGCTCCCGATTCTTCAAGCCGCTTCCGGAACCACTCGACCATCTCGATGAAATCAACACCCAGCGCAACGTGATGCTCGTAGGGATCCTTCGGCATCGGCATGAGTTCGTCCCGCATGCCTTCCTCGAACTGGAAAAACGGAAGCGCACTGCCATCACCAAGTTCGAAAAAACAATGCACGTAATTCGATGGCGTTTGCTTGATTACATCGAAACTCTCTACCCAGGTTCCAACAAGTGGAAGTTGCAGCACCTCCTCGTAAAATTTACGGGTCGCAACCATGTCACGCGTGCGCACAGCATGATGGTGCCAGCCGCAAATTCGATTATTTGCGAGCCGTGCGGCACGTGCGGTGAACATTTTCCTGCTGTTGATCTATCTCCACACTTATCTCCTTCTGAAAAACACAGTAGTAAACAATGCTGATCGGGGCTCGCTCTTGATCAGCCTGCACAGCCGGTCAGGCCTCGCAAGCAGATGGCCTTCCCATACCGGGCCGCAGGCACGGCGCTATCTGCTTCCACCCCGTCCGATGTCAGTTCGCCGCCGGCAGATTGCGCTCCGCGACGTAGGTGTCCAAAAGGGAAACCGGCTCGCCATCGCGGGTCACGATTACCTCCTCCGGAAACTCCTGGGTGAACTCCACGCCGGCATCGTCGAGCCGATCCAGCAATTCGGGCAACCTCGCGAGCGAAGCGTTAGCGATGTCGTGAAGCACAGCCACCGTCCAGTCCTGCCGGGCGACGTCCGCCAGGCAACGCTCGACCCAGCTGGCCTGGTCGTCCCAATCGTGCGGCACGCTGTTCCACAACACGCTTGTGTACCGATTGCGCAGCAGGTAAGTCAGCGCGGCTTCGCACAGCAAATGCGGACCGAGCAAACCGTTGTTCCCGAATGGCCGGAAAAAGCGCCTTGAGTGCGCGTGGCAACCGAGCAACCGCTGCGTCTCGCCGATCTCGTGTTCGACGTACTCTGCGTCGCGCCGCTCGCCGAACGCGACCGTGTGCGTGAGCGAGTGATTGCCGATCCAATGCCCCGCTGCGCTGACTTCATCGAGCAGCGCAGCGGCCGACGGATCAAATAGGTTTTGCCCTACTACCATGAAAGTTGCATCAAGGCTCCTTCTCGCAAGGATGTCGAGAACCTTGCCCGTTACGCCTGGTGTCGGCCCGTTGTCAAACGTCAGAGTTATCTTTTTCACAATCTCATTCGCCGCTGGTGAAGCCGTACAATAAGACCGGTCGCTGCCTTGTCGGTCACTCTCAGAGCGCTTTTATGACTGCATGCCGTTGCGTGCCAAGGCCTGTCATGCTCATGTCAATCACATCGCCGTCTGCGAGGTATTTGGGCGGCTTCATACCCAGTCCCACACCGGCTGGAGTGCCGGTAATGATCAGGTCGCCGGGCATCAAGGTCATGAACTGACTGACGTAGCTCACCACTGCATCAACATCGAAGATCAGGTCCGATGTATTGCCCTGTTGGCACGTCCGGCCATTCACCTGCAAGTTGAGGTCGAGCGCATTCGGGTCGAGTTCGTCGCCAGTGACAAGCCACGGTCCGACCGGAGTAAAGGTGTCGAAGCTCTTGCCTTTACCCCATTGGCCGCCGCGCTCGATCTGCCAGGCCCGTTCGGACACATCGTTGACCATACAGTAGCCCGCTACGTATTTCCGCGCGACCTCTTTGGTGACACGCCTGGCAACCGCTCCGATAACGATACCCAACTCGATTTCCCAATCGGTTTTCTTCGACCCGGGTGGCAACAGGATGTCGTCGTCCGGGCCGCTGATGGATGAGGTTGATTTGCCGAACACCACTGGCTCGGAAGGAATCGGCAGCCCCGACTCCTTCGCGTGCTCCCGATAATTCAGGCCGATAGCGATTATTTCGCGCACCGCCCCGATCGGCGAACCCAGTCGGCCGGGATTGCTTACCAACGGCAGCTTGCTGACGTCGAGCGCCGAGAGGAATCGCAGGCCCTCAGGCGAAAGCACGGTGGCATCAATGTCACGCACGATTGGGCGTAAGGCACGGATGTTTCCCATCGAATCAAGGATTCCTGGACGTTCCTGACCCATTAGGCCGTAACGCAAAAGTTTCATGGCTGTTGATCCTAACGTCGTAGACTGTAAAAATATATGAACAATATAAATATATATGTTCTACCCATAATATGAACTAATGTTTCGCCCGCAGATTCGCCAACAAGTCCCAGCCTTTCAAAGGGGAAATCAGCGGCAACGGTCCACATGAATGGTTTCCAGTTTTCGTTCTAATCCATTCCTGCAGTCCTGCGTTCTCCTTAGCGCCACCCTGATTCCATCAAAAACGCGCAAGCAGTCGATGGAATCTGCCCCTGTCTGATAGTTGCGTTGCCGTTTGTCGTCCGCGTTGCCTCCTCTGTCCCGGATTGGGGCGAAGCCTTTTAAAGAGAGAATTCGAAGGCCGACAAACGCCTCCTCCCCTACTCTGGTGGAATCCGGACAACACGTACGATAACCATCGCACCCAGCACCAACATTCCCGCGATGACATAAAGCCCATTGTTCAAGTTACCAGTGGAGGTCTTGATCCAGCCCAGCATGAACGGGCTAACGAAACCGCCGGTCAAACCAATGCAGTTGATCAGCGCGATTCCACCCGGCGCCGCGCGTGGTGACAGAGCGGTCATCGGAATCGCCAGCAGGATAGGCATGGCGGCGAAAACAGCGATAGTTGCGACCGACAACGCCAGCACTACGAGCGCCAGGTTAAGTCCTGCAAATGGAATCAGCACGAGTGCTGCTGCGCCGACAAGCGCGCAACATGCAGAATGCCATCGACGCTCCTCGACGCGATCCGAATGCCGGGAGAGCAGCACCATGCCTATCGCGCCCGAGCCATAAGGAATGATTGAGCAGAGTCCGATATGTGACGCGCTTCCTGCCCCCGCCGCCCGAAGCATCACTGGCATCCAGAAAGCGACGGCGTAGAGGCCACAAACAATGGTGAACCACGCGAACGCGATCACATACACGTTGGGATCACGAAACGCTTCGCGGAAGCCGTCCGCGGCGTGCGCGCGGGCAGGCGTCAACGGCTCTGTCACGCGGCGCTTTTCGTCAGTAGTGAGCCAGCCGGCAACGCGTGGCCCGTCTGGCAACAACTTTAACGCTACCAGACCAAGAATGACCGTCGGAATGCCTTCGAGCAGGAATAGCCACTGCCAGCCGCGCAGCCCATAAGCGCCGCTCATGTGGTCGAGAATCAACCCGGATAATGGTGACCCGATCAGACCGGCGACCGTGCTCCCGCTCAGGAACAAGGCCGTCATTTGCGCGAGTCTCGCGCTCGGATACCAGAACGTCAGATACAGCATTACGCCTGGAGCAAAGCCGGCTTCGAAGACGCCGAGCAGCACGCGCATCGCATAGAAAGAGCCCGGGCTGTGTACTAACATCATCAAGCATGATGTCAGTCCCCAGCAGATCATGATGCGTGCGATCGTTAGCCGGGCGCCAATTTTCTGTAGCAGCAGGTTGCTTGGAACCTCACAGACGAAATAGCTCGCGAAGAAAATTCCGGCACCCAGGCCGTAGACGGTATCGGTAAACCTGAGGTCGCTTTTCATTTGCAACGCAGCGAAGCCGATGTTTATGCGATCGAGATAGGCAAACAAATAACCGAGAAAGAGCAGCGGTATCAAACGCCAGCCGATCTTTCTGTAAAGGGAGTCTGTCGTCGCAGACAGAGCTGTCGCCATAGGCGGTTGGTCAACAATCATGTCGCTGCGCGCCATGGTCTGTGTCTCCGTGTCGTGTGTTTTAAATCGCCAAAGGGACAACCAGACCGCATTCGGATCCCCGTTACCGTTGCCCGGCATCATTCACTTTTAGGGCATCGTTCAGAATCATTCGAGAAGTATCACACCCTTTCATGTGGCGGCCCATTCGCATAGACCGCCTTTCAGCGAAGCACTTCAGCTATGCAGCGTTCCACCTATCTGGCTCGCTGCGCGAAATTCGAGCAAACGAGTCGTACAGCAAGGCTTAGCATCGCCCTGCCCTACGACAAGTAACCCGTCTGAAGCGCTCCCGGGGCAGGCATGTCAGGTCTTTGTGGTGCCTCGCCATCGATTGTTAGATTCACTAACGCCATCCAGCCATCTTGCCAGGTCCGCAGCCGCAGTTTTCGCCGCGGCTTCCAAAATCGGAAAACCATTCGGTACAATCGTCGAGATTTCCACGATCATCCCGTTCGGATCCTGCGTGTAGCATGAGTAACAATAGCCATGATCCACCATCATGATCTCAGACCCCGCCTCCTCAAGGCGCTTGCGGAAGTAGTCGACCATTTCGATGGAATCAACGCCCAGCGCGACATGATGTTCGTACGGATCCCTCGGCATGGGCATCAGATCTTCGCGCATGCCCTCTTCGAACTGGAAAAACGCGAGCGCACTGCCGTCGCCAAGTTCAAAAAAACAATGCATATAATTCGACGGCGTTTGCTTGATTACATCGAATGCCTCAACCCAGGTCCCCACTAGCGGAAGTTGTAGCGCCTCCTCGTAAAACTTGCGGGTCGCGACCATGTCACGCGTGCGCACCGCATGATGATGCCAGCCGCGAATTCGATTATTGGCGAGCCTTACGGCACGTGCGGCGAGCATTGCCTGCTGTTGATTTATCTCCACACTTATCTCCTTCTGGGCGACGCGGTTAAACGGTGCTGATCCAGGTAACGTCAGTTGCACCGTGGGATTTACCCTGGTCCACGCGGATGCAAATAGACATTTGCTCGGGCCGAATCGGCAGCACCGAGGCATTGCAATGCAAGCGCGAAAATCAATGCGTCAGCGTTGGCTGGGCCGCTGCGGGTGCGCACGGGCCGAAAGACCTCGTCGCCAGCCGCGATCCTAGTGCCGGTCATGGCACAGAGCCCTGCGATCCTTTTTGGCTGGAGTGATTGTCTCCAGACGATATTTCCGCGGACAAGTTAAGAGGTGTGAATCAATGCGATTTGTTGTCACAACCCATTGCGATGGTTCGCATGCGGAGTAATCCACGTACCCGGATCTACGTGGATCGTCGGACGAAGGAAGGCGTGTCGAACAAGGAGATCCACCGCTGCTTCAAGCGCTATATCGTCCGGGAACTATACCCGCTCATCCTGGCTGATCCGCGTTGCGCGGCGTAGCGTGCCGCCTGAAGATCCCGCTGCAACGCGGCCAGGACTTCGTCCTGCTTCAGGGTCTCTTCTTCGCGCGCCACGATTGCTGCCTCAATTGCCGCCGGTTGAACGACTTGCAAGACCGGCGATGGCCGCGTCCGCGCGTGTGCCACCGAACGCAATACAGCGCGGTTGTCCCCTGTCCAGCCAGCCGCGATGATAGCTATAGCGCAAGGCGTCGTGCCTGTTACCCGTGTAGAGTAGCGTCAGCTTGCCCGCGCAGCGGCTGCAGCGCAACACTCCCGCCAGCAGGGCCCCGCCGTTTTTCGGTGCGCCAGCGTGCCCGGCTAGACCCAGGTTGCCACTGATCGCGCACTGGATCCGTTCGAATTCG
The DNA here is from genome assembly GCF_031585635.1 of Paraburkholderia sp. FT54. Lineage (NCBI taxonomy): Bacteria > Pseudomonadati > Pseudomonadota > Betaproteobacteria > Burkholderiales > Burkholderiaceae > Paraburkholderia > Paraburkholderia sp. FT54. The sequence goes on from NZ_CP134198.1 coordinate 277,663, forward strand.
TCCCAGTCAACGTACCCGTCGTGGGCATTCGGAATGAGCGCAAGCCACTGATCCCGCGGTTTGCGGCGATCACGTTTGCGCGGCTCCCCAGCCTCGTAATTGATCGCGCATTCGGTCTTGCCATATGCATACGTGCCACCGTAGATCGGGTTGGTCAGGATCCGGTACACCGTGCCGTAGCTCGGCCGTTTCCATTGGATCTCGCCGCGCGGCGTGCAAGCTGGCAATTGCAGGCCATGCTCCAGGAACCATAACAACGTCTGACGCACCGAACCTATCGCGCCGAACTGGCGGAATACTGAGCGGATGGCGTCCTGCACGCGCAAATCCGGATTCTTCTCCAGGCGCTGGTCTTCGGTCTTGAGGTAACCCACCGGCGCCGCGACGATGCGTTCGCCGCGTTTGGCCTTCTCCCGCCGAGCTTCGAGCGAACGCTGACGCAACAGTTCCAGCTCGTATTCGTTCAGGCTGTTGCCTCGGCAATTGCGCCAGCAAACGCACTGTCTGCTGCCGGACCTCTTGCGGCAGGTGCGCCCATTGTGGTGTCTTCGGAAAAGGACGGAACAGGTAGAGTTGACCGCCCGGTTGCGGATTGTCTGGCGTCGCATCAGCACCTCCTACGGGGTAAAGGATGGTGCTCGGCTTGTACCACACCGTTCTGCCCGGCACGGGGTCTCTGCGCCAACAGGCGCTTCCGCAACGCTTCACAGTTGACGGCGGGAGACGTTGCAGCAGTGACGCGACAGCAGGCACCTGGATCGAACATCCACTGCGGCACTTCCAGCAAACGCGCCGTCTCGAACGGTTCCAGCGCGCAGCGCGAAACCATCTCTGCATTCTTCCTATCGACGGTCCTGAAAAATCCACACCGTGCGCCCGTACCACGGGTGCCAGCGATAAAGAACTTCCTTTGATTCGCTAATATGGGTGTTGTGTTGTCGGCTTGTACAATGCACGCCGGTTACACTCGACACTCGACGACGTCAGCCCCAGGACTTTCGAGAGGAACTGGCTGGCAGCCCAACAAGGCGAGGCCGCATAAACCCCCTCGGTAATGGGATTCGTCAAATAGGGGCAAGGTCACTCGGCGCATAGCCCCGCTCCAGAAGATATTCGCAGTACCGCTCTGCAAACGGGGAAAGGACGCTGCGCCACAACTATGCCTGAGGTTGCGGAACCCATGGAGGTCCGTAGAACCGATCCATGTTGTGTTCCGTTCGATGCAACTCCGCAGAATTCACGGCTAAACATAACGCCTTCCGATTGTGAAGGCTTTTGGTGGATGGTCGTCGACGTCGTAAGTGGTCTAGACTTCGCGTGGCAAGACAAGTGGGCGTTGCATGTGGCTGGAAAACGGCCTTGGTCGAGCACGGGGCGTCCATATGCTGGACGCCCCGTGTCGTCCAGCCTCTCCTGCCGCCCCAGGCTCACAGCCCTTCAAGCAGCTTGGCGATTGCCTTGGCGACGCCCGCGCCGTAGGCAGGATCCGCTTGGGCGCAGTGCTCGATATGTAATTGCTGGACCGGCTTCGATACGCCATTCAGCGCTCGTGCTGTGTTATCGAACAAGGTCTGCTGCTGCTCCGCCTTCATCATGCGGAACAATGCTCCCGGCTGAGAATAGTAGTCGTCGTCGAGGCGATGGTTCCAGTGATCCGCCGAGCCGTCAATCGACAGCGGTGGTTCGCGAAAGTCAGGTTGCTCCTGCCACTCGCCCCGCGTGTTCGGCTCATATGGCGTGGCGCCGCCTGCATTGGTATCAACGCGCATCAGACCGTCACGATGGTAGCTATGCACGTACTTCGCTCCACGCGGCGCATTCACCGGAACCTGATGGTAGTTGACACTCAGGCGATAGCGTTGGGCATCTCCGTACGAGAACAGCCGGCCTTGCAACATCTTGTCGGGCGAGAAGCTGATGCCGGGCACCACGTTGGCGGGAGCAAAAGCGGCCTGCTCTACGTCGCTAAAAAAATTGGTTGGATTGCGGTTCAACTCCACCGCACCGACTTCGATGAGCGGAAAGTCACGCTTCGGCCAGACTTTCGTCAGATCGAACGGATTGATCGGATAGCTACCTGCTTCCTTCTCCGGCATGATCTGCACGTACATCGTCCAGCGTGGGAACTCCTGGCGCTCAATCGCTTCGTACAGGTCGCGATGATGCGTCTCGCGATCGTGGCCGACCAGCGCCGCTGCCTCCGCGTCCGTCAGGTTTTCGATCCCCTGTTGCGAGCGAAAATGGAACTTCACCCAGAAGCGTTCGTGAGCGGCATTGATGAAACTGAAGGTGTGGCTGCCGAACCCGTGCATATGACGGAACGTCTTCGGAATGCCGCGATCGCTCATGACAATCGTGATTTGATGCAATGCTTCCGGCAGTTGCGTCCAGAAGTCCCAGTTGCTCTGCGCGCTGCGCAAGCCGGTGCGCGGATCGCGCTTGATCGCGTGGTTCAGGTCCGGGAACTTGAGCGGATCACGCAGGAAGAACACTGGCGTGTTGTTGCCGACCAGATCCCAGTTACCTTCTTCAGTGTAAAACTTCAACGCGAAGCCGCGGATATCCCGCTCGGCGTCCGCCGCGCCGCGTTCACCCGCAACCGTTGAAAAACGCGCGAACATCTCCGTCTTCTTGCCAACTTCGGAAAAAATCGCGGCCCGCGTGTATTTCGTAATGTCGTGGGTGACCGTGAAAGTGCCGAACGCGCCGGAACCTTTCGCGTGCATCCGACGCTCAGGAATCACTTCGCGGTCGAAATGGGCCAGCTTCTCGAGAAACCATACGTCTTCAAGCAGTGCCGGGCCGCGTGGCCCCGCGGTGCGAATGTTCTGATTGTCGGCGACCGGGGCGCCGAAAACGGTAGTCAATTTTTTCATGAGAGATCCTCTATCTTTGCAATATGGTGACGGCGGTCATTCAGATATCCTTCACGGTCGAAGTGGTGTTGCAACCGCAGCCCGCATCGTGAGCGTGACCGGCGTTGCTGTCGTCCCATGCGGAACCGAGGATGATCTGGCAGAAGTTCAGGCGCTTGTACGACGGATCGCGAAGCTCGAGCACGTCGGCCTTGACGTTGCCGAAGGTCGTCTCGGGCTTCTTGATCGTTCCTTTCGCAAAGGCATCGATGATGCCGTTCCTGAACGTCTTCTCACGCGGATGTGCAGCCACGACCTGAATCCGTTGTTCGTCGCTGAACTCATGGTAGGCCATGCCAAGCACGTCCATCTCGACCCCGGCGGTGACGAGCGCGACCACCGGCTTCAGGTGTTCAGGCACGCCAGGCGTGGTATGCAGCGCAATCGACAACCACACCTGTTCGATGTCGTACTCGTTCATGCCATACTGCATCATGAAATCGCGCGCAGCATTGGCGCCATCCACCTCGAAACGGTAACCCTCGCTGCTATACGCCGGCATCAGGCCCATGTCGTGGAACATGGCGCCGAGGTACAGTAGTTCCGAGTCGTACTTCAGGCCCTTGCGTTCTCCGCTCAGGGCTCCAAACAGGAACACCCGCCGGGAATGGTTGTACAGCAGGTCGGTTTCGGTATCGCGTACCAGGTCGGTGGCCGCGCGTGCGATTGCGCTGTTCGGTATCTTGATGCCTGCGATGATCGTGTTAGTCATTTCGGTTCCTTAGAGGCCAGTTCAAAAAGGTTGCTCCGTACGCCTGAAGATGCTCCAGCAGACAAGGGCGCAACCGAGTTTCAAGAACGCTTCGTGAATGTCGGCTCGGCGATCGAAGCGAATACGAAGACGACGGAAGTTGCGGAGCCACGAGTGAGTCCGTTCAACCACCCAGCGGAATTTCCCTAGGACGCTCCATGTTCAGTGCGACGCTTCGCGACCACCGGCTTGATGTCGCGCTCGCGAAGTCGCTGACGATGCGGGTCGGAATCGTAGCCACGATCGGCATAGGCGAGCTTGGGCTTCTGAAAACGGCCGGTCCGCGCACGCCACGAATCGGCGGGATCGCGACAACAAGCGGCAGCAGTTGGGTGACGTCGTTGCGCTTCGCGCCGGCCAGGACCGCGCTGATGGGAACGCCGTTTGCGTCCACGAGGATGTGGTGTTTGGAACCGGGTCGCGCGCGATTCGTGGGGTTCGGGCCAGTTTTTCGCCCGCCCCAACGGCTCGTACCGACGAGGAATCGACCGCGGCGTGTGAGAGGTCGATCTGGCCAGCCTCGCGCAGCTTGTCGAGCAGCAGTTCGTGCAGCCGGTCCCACACACCAGCCTTCTGCCAGGCGTGCAGTCGTCGCCAGCAGGTTGCGTCGGAGCCAAAGCCCAATATGGTCGGCAGGTGGTTCCATCGTAGCCCCGTCCTCAGCACGAACAGGATGCCATTCAACGCCGCCCGATCCGATACGCGTGGGCGGCCAGGATGCTCTTTGCGCCGTGGCTTGGGCGGCGGCAGTAACGGTTCGATCAGTGCCCACAATTCATCATCAATGATCGGCGCTTCCATCCCTTGGGTTCCGTTGTCCAGACATCCAAGGTTAACCGCTTGCCGAGAAAGTAAACAGCCCCCTCAGGGGTCTTTGAACTGGCCTCTTAGCTTATTAGTGTGCGGAGGACGCGCAGCCTATTCTGGATAGCGCACCACTGACTATGACGTCGACCGTTCCAGCGTGAGCCTCGCTAATGATCAAGATCAACGAAGCCACATCGAACACCACCTTCGCGAACGCCAACATGCGCTGCGCCGTTCTCCGGAAAGCTTGGGGATCGCACTTGGCTCACTCCATGATGTATCAGGCTTACTCAGTAATTTTTGAACGGCGTTCTATACGACACTATGATCAAACATCGGCATCATGGCGCGTTAAACGTTGTGAATAAATGCGAAGACATGTAAGCCGGCATGTCATGACTGTGATGTTTGCAGAACGGATGAATTTTGGCGGCCAGCGCCCGTTGCAAAGGACCGACCGGGCGCCTCGCTTGACGGTCAATCGACAGTGCGACTCAGATCGTCTAGAAGGCGCCTCGCTTTCTTGAGATCGGACGTGCCGAATCCTTCGGTAAACCGGCCATAGACTCCGGCAAGCAGGTCATGCGCTTCCGTTCGGCGTTCTTGATCGGACAGCAAACGTGCGAGCGTCGTTGCTGTTCGCAGTTCCCAGCCCAGGGCTGATTGCTGACGCGCCGATTCGAGCGAGCGTAAGAGCCAGTCCTTGACTTCCGACGGATCTGACCGCGGCGCTGAAGCGAGGATCCGTCCCTTGATGCGCAGAATCTCGGGCGTCTCGCTCGATCCACCGTTCTCCGCGACCCTCGCCAGCGCGTAATCGATTGTGGCGACAGCGTCCTTGATGTTTCCCAGCACCATCAAACCTTCCGCCAAGGCGCTCGCCAAAACTGGAGTAAGGATGTGATGGCGCCCGGCATACAGTTCCTCCAGACACCAGCGGAGCAACTGGACACCGCATTGCGCATTGCCGCGCCTGATCGACAATTCACCCGTCAGACCTAGGCTCACAGCCTGACATGGCCCGAGCGAATGCCGTGCGGTGTGAGCGACCAACCGCTCGATGATGGCTTCCGCCGTCGTCCAGTCTCCGCTCCAGGTGAACACGGACGAGGTCCAGATCAGTGCGCTGGAGAGGCTGACGGGATGCTTGAACTGGTCAGCCTCGTGGATCGTTTGACGTGCAACCGTCACGGCCTGGTCCGGGTAGCCCTGAAGCCATAACGTTCGTGCGAGAGCGACCAGCGCACGGATACGGTGATCGCAGCCGAACTGGATCATGTTCATACGGTGGGACGCGATCGCGCGAACCACCGCAGTTTCGCAGTGCGCTCTGGCGCTCGCCTGGTTCCCGATGAGGTGATGCGCCACGCCCAGCATACAGTCTGCCAATGCGGCGGCGGCCGGAACGGCCAGTGCCTTGGCCACGATCTCGCTCTGCTGCGCGACCTTCAGCGCGCCTCTGAAATCTCCGATCCGTGTCAGAAAGATGTTGAGACCGCCAAGCAGCCTGAGTTGATGGTACGGCTCATGGAGCGATTCCGCGAGTTCGAGTCCACGAGTCAATGCTGAGCGGACCTCCTCACGGTTGCCCGTGGTGAACATCGACGACAGCCCGAGCGATGCCTGCAATTCCATCTCTCGGCGGCTCCCGCGAGTGGCAGATTCGATTAGGGCCAGGGCGCGCTCCGTCCAGCGCCGACACTCGCACAGCAGTGAGAGCTGGAGGAAGAGGGGGGCCGACGCGGCGACCAGCGCAGTGCCGACGCAGGGGTCCCCGCGGTCCGAGAAACTCCAGTCCAGAGCCGCGCGCACATTTCCAAGCTGCTGGGCGCACTCCACCAGGCCATGACCATCAGCGGCGTTAGCACCTTCGAGAAATTCGCAGAAATAGATCGCGTGACGTCGTGCGGCCGCGTCCATTTCGCCACTTTCCGCGAGTTTCGAGGTAACGTACGCGCGCGTGGTGTCGAGTAGCCGGTAACGCATCGTCGCGTCACCAGCTTTCTCCGCCGACGCAAGCGACTTCGCGACGAGACTGCCCACGGCATCCACGACCCGGGCTTCGTCGACATCAACATCCGCCGCGACGGCCCGCGCCGCGTCAAGGGAAAACGTGCCAACGAATAGGGAAAGCCGGCAAAGGATGGTTTGCTCGAAGGCGGTGAGCAGGCGGTAGCTCCAGTCGAGCATCGCGTTCAGCGTCTGATGACGGGGCAGCGCCGTGCGTCGGCTCCGCCAGAGCAACCCGAAGCGGTTATTGAGGAACTCCGCGGTTCCACGAATACCGTACGCATCGACGCGGCCGGCCACAAGTTCGATTGCCAGAGCGATGCCGTCGAGCTTGCGGCAGATGTCGGCGACGATAGAGGCATCCCCGTCGCTCAGCTCGAAGCCATTGTCGCCCGCGGCCGCCCGCTCCACGAAAAGCTGCACAGCCGGGTATGCCAGTGCCTTCGCGGCCGTCAGCCCTTCTTCGTCGGGTGGGCTCTCCAACGGCATCAACCGATGGACGTGCTCGCCCTCGACACGCAGCTTCTCCCGGCTTGTCGCGAGGATATGCACCTGCGGAGCGTCCCTGAAGATGCGTTCCGCCAACGTGGCTGTTGCCTCCACCACATGCTCGCAACAATCTAGGACGAGTAGTAGCCGCCTGTGTTGGAGAAAAGCCATAAGGCTCGGCAGCGGGTTGGCGGACTGAACCACGATGCCAAGTGCCGACGCAATCGTGGCGGCGACGAGCTCTGGTGTGGTAAGCGCGCCGAGGTCGACGAAGCATGCCGGAACCTCGAATTCCGCAACAAAGACATGGCTCACAGATACAGCGACGGTGGTTTTACCCATGCCGCCTGGCCCCACGATGCTGACGAAGCGCTGACCGGCAAGCTGGCTTGAAATGGTCCGGACGGCATCTTCGCGACCGACCATGCGCGTCAGTTGGGCGGGAAGCTGGGTGTCGTAGCCCGAAACAGGCTTCGAGGCCGCGACGGGTTGTTCTGTTATGGCCTGAAGCCGCCCTGGCGTAGCGGCACGCGAAACTGGAGCGACAAAACAGTAGCCTCTGCCCGGGACATTGGTCACATACCTCGCGCCGGCCTGCCCGTCGCCAAGCGCCTTGCGAAGGCTGACCAATTGCACCCGAAGACTGCTCTCGTCAACGACGACGTCCGGCCAGACGCGCGCTATCAGGTCACGCTTGCTGACGACTTCGCCCGCACGTTCGACCAGCACGATCAGGATCTCGAGCGCGCGACTGCCCAATCGAAGAGCAACGTCTCCCTGATAAAGAAGTCGTTCCGCAGCAAGCAGGCGAAACGGGCCGAATAATGCGATCTCATCGTCTCGCACATCGTGAGAACGGTTCACATCCTACCTTAATCGTGGGTCGCCCTGCGCCCGCTGCATGACCGGATTCCCAATCGCAGTGCGTGCCTGGGCGCGTACCGCGAGGACCATAGCACGTTTTTTTTTCAAACGCACGGCCCTCTTTGGTCGGGCCGCGCATAATGAGCGAGTCCACGCTGATTCCGGCAAGCATGAGCTTGCCCCCGAAAAACGGGTTCTGGTTCAAATAGGAATGCGGATGGTTTAAGCTCGCGGTTTAACGAGTGGGTGGCGAGGCATGGGCAAGTGGCCAAGCATCGACAAGCTGTTCGACGGTCTGCATTTCGATCGCGAGGTCATCGTCCTGTGTATGCGCTGGTACCTACGCTACAAACTCAGTCTGCGGGATCTCGTCGAGATGATGGCTGAACGGGGTTTGTCGCTTGCACACACGACAATCCTGCGCTGGGTGCAGCGCTATGCGCCGGAGTTCGTCAAGCGCTGGAATCGTTTTGGCACGCCCACTGGACAGTCGTGGCGTGTCGACGAGACCTACCTGAAGATTCGCGGCAGGTGGGCGTATTCTACAGGGCGGCTGATCGGGCTGGTCAGTCGGTGGACTTCATGCTGCGCGCGAAGCGCGACGTGAAGGCGGCCAAAGCCTTTTTCAGCAAGGCCATCAAACAAGAGGGCCAACCGCCGAAGACTAGGCGGATTCAACCGGTCGTCGCAACACCTTTGATCGAGGAGGTGTTTATGGGACGACCAGCGGGGTGGATGTATAAGTTGACAGGGCGAGCAGCGATGCGCTCGCCAGGTGCGCCGTCGCATCGGCGAGAGATCGAGCGGCGATTTTGGGAGCAAATCGCGACAGGCATTACAAGTGAGAAGGCTGCAGAGGCGGTTGGCGTGTCGCAGGCGGTAGGTACTCGCTGGTTTCGTCATAATGGCGGCATGCCACTTTTCATGTCGAACCCCTTATCCGGGAGGTACTTGTCGTTCGCGGAGCGAGAAGAGATAGGGTTACTTTCGTTCCAGGGCGTCGGAATACGCGAGATCGCTCGCCGTATCGGACGCAGCCCGTCAACGGTCTCCCGGGAACTGACACGTAACGCTGCAACTCGCAGCGGCCAGCTTGATTATCGGGCTTCGGTTGCGCAGTGGAAGGCCGAACTGGTTGCCAGAAGACCCAAACCGTCGAAACTGGTGACTAACCCACGGCTGCACCACTACGTGCAAGACCGTTTGGAGGGCAAGGTTCGCGATGCGGATGGCCGTGCGATTGCTGGGCCTCGGCAAGCGCCGTTCAAAGGGAGAAACAAGCCGCATCGCGGTGACCGTAAATGGGCTAATGGCTGGTCACCCGAACAGATTTCCAAACGGCTGCAGTTCGACTTCCCGGATGACGAATCTATGCGCATCTCTCACGAAGCGATTTACCAGGCTCTCTATATCCAGAGCCGAGGTGCCCTCAAGCGCGAACTGGTCAGCTGTCTTCGCACAGGGCGGGCGTTGCGCGTACCGAGAGCCAGGGCACAAGCCAAGGCTTGGGCGCACGTTAGCGAGGATGTGATGATCTCTAGCCGGCCTGCAGAAGTGCAGGATCGTGCCGTGCCAGGGCATTGGGAGGGTGACCTGATCATCGGCCTGAACCGATCTGCTATTGGGACGCTGGTGGAGAGATCAAGCCGTTTCACCATGCTCGTGCACCTGCCTCGGGAGAAAGGCTATGGGTTGACTCCCCGAACGAAGAACGGCCCCGCGCTGGCTGGCTACGGAGCTGTCACGATGGCCAATGCGCTCAAGAAGACCGTGACTGACATGCCTGCCCAGTTGTGGCGGTCATTGACTTGGGATCGTGGCAAGGAACTATCCGATCACGCCCGCTTCACCGTCGAGTCCGGGGTAAAGGTATTCTTCGCCGACCCGCACAGTCCATGGCAACGCGGCACGAACGAGAACACGAACGGCCTTCTGCGACAATACTTTCCAAAGGGCACAGACCTATCCAGGTGGAGCGCTCGAGAGATCCAGGCCGTTGCCAATGCACTGAATACCAGACCCCGGAAAACACTTGGCTGGAAGACACCTGCCGAAGCTCTGGACGAGTATCTAAAATCTGTTCAACAATCTAGTGTTGCGACGACCGGTTGAGTCCGCCCTATCACTCCCGATGGTTATGCAGCCACGCACCGCGCGGTGCGCGAAATGAAGATCGACCGCCTGCTACCCGAAGATAGCGCGATTCGGTCTTCGAAGTATTTGAATAACCTGGTCGAGCAGGACCATCGTAACGCCAAGTCCAGAACGAACGTCATGCTCGGTTTCAAACGATTCGTGAACGCTGCGAACACGATTTCAGGGATCGGGTTGATGCACCGTGTTCGCAAAGGACAATTTGGCCTTGCCCGTTTGCGACAAAGATACGACTGATCCCGCCGTCTGGAATGCCGTCCTCTCCACTCAATAAGATATCCTGTCTATAGACACAAGATCGCTCCGACCAACTATTTGCACCAGAACCCGGGATACCGGGTGCTTAGGCGGTGCCCAACCGTGATTTGGCAATCCGCTTGAGATCATCGGGAGTTGAAGCAGATTCAACCAACTGCTCAAGCAGCTCGGCGGCTCTCTTTTCGTCTTTCGGGCCGCCGTCGCCAAGCGTCAAACTCGTTGCCAGGTTAAGTATCGAGCGGGGCAGCCCTCGCGAGGCCAAAGCCTCAAGGAGGTGACGAGCCACTTCGGGTTCCCGGTTTCGGTTGCCGCTTAGCAGCTCATCCGCAATCGATTCTACAAACCTCAGCGAGCTTTCGTTTTCCGTTCTGTGTATGCCAGTCGTAAGCGCTTGTTCGAAGTGGCCAACGGAATGGCGCGCGGCGTGCGCCAACGTGCTCAGCGCCTCCTGAAAACTCAGATCTTCCTTGGAGCCAGCAAACGGCGCTCCTGTCGGGTGCACGCCTTCGTCTTGCGCATGCGCGGACGATGGTTGCCACCATCGAACAAAGTCGTCCGCGGATTCACCGTGAAGATCAACTGACGATGCGAGCAATTGCGACGCCTGATATACGCGTCGCTCGGTTAGTGTCGCGCTGTCACACGCCTCGTCGAGCGCGGAAGCTACTTTGCTGCCCAGCTCGCTGTGAAGCTCGGTCCAGTCTCTATAGCCGAAGACTTCCGAGGTCACCTGTCGCGCGTGGGATTCCTTTAGCGAAAGGCGATATTTGAGCCGATTGGCGGCCCGCGTCGGGATAGACGCGTTCTGAAAGCAGATACGCATGGCTTGGGTCCGAGTTTCCGTGCCAACGAGCCTCCACAGCCGGCACGGAATCGAAATGAACTGTGAGGCGGCGCAGGGGGCGTGATGCCCCGTCAAAAATACCGTCGGTTTCTCAGGCAGTCAATCCCCGTTCCAAGAGAGGGTGTTTTGCGCGATAACGCCAAATCTAAGCGCCAAGCGGTCTCCAAGGTAGAGTTTGGCACCTCGGATTTGCGATTGTCCATGAGCCTCCGCGTGATTCGTTCACGATACGGAGTGCCGCCCCTGGGCCCGCGGCCATCGGTCAAGCACTTGTGCCCCCATCGACCTTCAGACTGGTGCCGGTTATGAACGCCGCATCGGGGCTTGCCAGCCAGGCGACAAGTCCCGCAATATCGTCGCCTGATCCGTACCGGCCCAGTGCAATTGAACCCCGGATCTGGTCGGCCATCGGACCGTCGGCCGGATTCATCACCGTATCGATCCGTCCGGGCTGGACGTTATTGATCGTAATTTCCCGACTGCCAAGATCCCTTGCCAGCGCCCGCGTCATGCTGGTTACCGCGCCTTTCGTCGCGGCGTAGACGGACACACCCGAAATCGGCATGTAGTCGCTGCTGATGCTGCCGATATTGATGATCCTCCCGCCTTTTTCCATGAAGCGGAGCGATTCCTGAATGGCGACAAGCAGGCTCCTAACGTTGATGGCCAGCATCCGGTCGATGTCTTCCAGTGGGAAGTCGTCGATCAGACCGCGGCGGAACATCGCGGCGTTGTTCACGAGAATATCCAGTCCCCCGAAGCGTTTCGAGGTCGATCCAACCGCGGTTCTTACCGCTTCCGCGTCGGCACAATCCGCGCGAATTGCCACGCCTCGTCCCCCGGCGCGTTCGATGTCCTCAATGACGCGATGCGCGTCGGCACTCGAGTTCGAATAGGTTATCGACACGGCCGCGCCATCGCTTGCGAGCCGTCTTGCGATGGCCGCGCCTATCCCGCGCGAGCCCCCGGTCACGAGCGCCACTTTGCCAGTCAGCTGTCCCTCAGAAAAAGTCACGTTTGCTCCTTTCAATTGCATTCTCTGGTCGTTTCAGATCGGCTACGCTTGACTCGTATATCAGCAAGCGGGAAGCGTGTTCGAGCGGCGCAAAACTTCGGGCGAGAATTGCACTCCGACGCGCCTAGCGCCCACGCATTGGTGGCCCCAACACGCAGATAAACAATGCAAAGAACTTGATCAGGACTTCACCGGTCGATAAAGTAGCGCCAACTGGAGAGAAATGAAACTCGGTGGGTAGCATCGGCGTAATCCCCAGCACACTTGTCGCACAGATACCAACAAAAACGACAGTTGCCCACGCAGCGCCGCGTGCCATCGCCAGCACCACCGCCAAAAGTAACAGTTTGGCGCACGACAACGCCACAGCTTCTCGCCATGTTGTCGACACCCAAAGTTCCACAGGTAGCTCGATCAGCGCCCAACAAAACACCAGCCAAGCGGAGAGACTGGACCAGATGTGGTATCTACGTCCGATCTGAGCGCCAGATGTCAAAGACGAAGAATCCTGCGGTGTTTCTGCCCGCTCGCCCGCTGAAGCTTCACTCCGTAACGTAGCTTTCATTTGTCATGTCACTCGGCCTCGGTAGCAGCACATTGCAGCGCATGCGTGAGAATCATTGCGTCGGCGTTGGCCGCGACTCCGCGGATGCGAGCCGGATGAAAGACGTCGGCGCCGACCGGGATCTGGGCGCCGGTCATGGCACAAACACCTCCGTGCCGCGCCTTGAAGCGACACCAGTGCTGGTCCTCATAGCGGCAACACGTCGGGTCGTACCACCCAATGGTCGCGGACGATTCCGTCAGTTCACGCACGTTAATCGTCACACAAGCCTGGAAACCTGGCGTATCCAAAGAGGCCGGACCGTACCGCCTTCCGGTGTGGGCTCCTTGAGATCGCTGTGCGCTGATCATCTTTGTAATGGGCGACGCATGGCTCTCCGCATTTCCGCACGCGCTACATAGGTTCAGCAAGTCGAGAATCTTCGGCCAGGGGTCGGCTTTGGCGCTACCAGGATTCATAATTGTGGCTCCCTGAAGATGCGTCCGACGACATTGAAAGGCAGATGAAGCATGCCGCACTGTAAATGCACGTTGAACCTACACGCTGCCTCGGCCGTGCATGGTGCCACGCGTTGCACTACCGTCGAACAGCGTCTGTCCCGCATGCCTGAATGTCATGCCGCTTGGCTTCGGAGTGGTCACGATGGTATGAACGTCATGGCCAATCTTTGACGCAACTTCCAGCGAAACCGTTTCGTCACATTTCCAGCGTAAAGGTGGAACATGCGAGACCTGTTCGTTAAGACCTCCGACTGGACAATCCACTTGGGGCGGTTGCGTTTCCATACGGATGTACTACTCACCCGCGGGGCGGCGCAGGTTTTGTACACTGCCTGCGTAAAGCTGCTTTGCTGTGCTTCCGCCTGTGCGGGGACTGCGTTGATCAACTGCTTTCCAAGAACAGGCGTATCGTCAACATTGAGACAATTGCGGTTGGCTAAACCAACAGCAAAGCCCCGTCCCCGTTTTTCACGTCAAGTTCAGGATATTCGACGCGAGTTGAGGGGCGATCAGTCCGGCACTGCCGCGAAGCAGTGTTTCTTTTGACTGGAGTGATTATCTCCGCCCGACGTTATCGCGGACAAGTTAAGCGGTGTGAAGCAATGCTATTTGTTGTTGCAGACAGAGGAGCAGCGGATGGCGAACCCGTGCGCGCAGAATTTGGCATGTACACGCGGCGCACTAGACACTATAAGAGGGAAAGCCCGCGGGAGTTAAACGGGATTTCCAAACTTGTTTTCTCAGAAGGAGCGCGCAAAATGGATGCGACTTACACAGCCCTTCATGGGCAGAATACGACGGTGGGTGGCCGGCTGTACACGGCATTTGGACTGGGCGAGAAGAACTGGAAGCTCTCACTGGGTGGTGGCCGGCGCGCGCCGAGCCGGATTACGGTCGCCGCAGGTGATACCACGGCGGTCCTCACCGCCATCGCCAGGGCGCGCTGCCACCTCACCGCCGACACACCCGTCTACAGCTGTTATGAGGCCAGCCGCCGGCGAGTCCCTCATGCAATACGTCCAGTTCATGTTCCCACGCTTTAGCGATTTCATTCATAGCGTCCGTATTACAAAGTAGCAGTACTAACTTAGTATAGGAAAAAATAGCTACGGCTGTAGTGTTAAGGCAGATATTGACGAAGCAATCCGTTGGTGTTTTCGCAGGTCCCGCGCTGCCAAGGGCTGTGCGGGTAGCAGAAGTAAGCGCGCACGCCAGTGGCAGCAGCGAGTTCTTGATGCCGCGACATTTCTTTGCCCTGGTCGTAGGTGAAGGTTTGTCGCAACGGCGCGGCAATCGAGTTAAGTTTGGCAGAGAAGCCCGCTAACGCGGAGGCGGCGGTGGCGTCATCCATCTTGGCGAGCAGCACCAGGCGGCTGGTTCGTTCGACCACCACGCCGACAGTAGATTGGTTGGCGGCGCCCTTGATGAAGTCACCTTCCCAGTGACCAGGCAGCAGTCGGTCTTCGATTTCGGGCGGCCGCACATGAATACTGACCATGTCGGGAATGGGGGTGCGGACAAAATCCTGGACTACCTGGAGGTAGTTCATGTTTTCATACGAAGATCGCATTCGAGCGGTTCGACTGTACTTGAAGCTGGGCAAGCGCATCGGAGCTACCATCCGGCAGTTGGGCTACCCGACCAAGAATTCTCTCAAAGCCTGGCATCGCGAATACGAGGAGTGCCGTGATCTACGGGCTGGCTATGTCCGTTCTAGGCCCAGGTATTCGGCTGAACAGAAGAAGGTGGCCGTCGATCATTATTTGAGCCATGGCCGCTGTGCTGCCGCAACCTTGAGGGCTTTGGGTTATCCGAGTCGCGAGACGCTGGCGGTCTGGATCGAAGAGCTGTGTCCTGAAATAAGAAGACGTATTGTTGGCCGAGCCGTTGATAGCGTTCCAAAATCACGAAAGGTGAAGCAGGCGGCAGTCATCGAGCTGTGCACCAGAGAGCAAAGCGCGCGCGAGGTTGCCGAGAAAACAGGCGTGAGTCGGCCAACGCTGTATAACTGGAAGAATCAGCTACTCGGTCGAGAGGTTCCAGCATCCATGAACCGCAAAAAGAAGCCAGCGCCGGACCATGAGCGTGCGGAACTGGAACAACAGGTCGAATCGCTTCGACGCGACATCCGACAGTTGCAGCTTGAACACGATATTCTGAAGAAGGCGAACGAACTGATAAAAAAAGGAATGGGCATCAACCCGCAACTCCTGAGCAACCGGGAGAAGACGATGCTGGTTGATGCCCTGAAACAGACCTATACGTTGCCAGAGCTGTTAACCGCCCTGGGTCTTCCCCGCAGTTCTTACTTCTATCACCGTGCACGGCTGTTGGTTGCTGACAGGCATGCTGATGCGCGTCGCGTCATCGCGGACATCTTCGAACTCAATCACCGTTGCTACGGTTATCGTCGGATTCGCGCGGCATTGATCAGGCAACAGGTCGTCGTCTCGGAGAAGGTAGTGCGTCGTTTGATGCGACAGGAAGGTCTGGCCGCTGCCACGACCAGGCGACGTCGCTACGGCTCCTATCGTGGAGAAATAAGCCCTGCGCCGGAGAACATCATCAATCGCGACTTCTGTGCCGCCGCTCTTAATCAGAAATGGCTAACGGACCTTACCGAATTCCAGATCCCGGCCGGCAAAGTGTATCTGTCGCCGGTTATCGACTGCTTCGACGGTCTCGTTGTAAGCTGGTCGATCGGCACGCGGCCGGACGCCGAACTCGTCAATACCATGCTCGATTCGGCGATTGAGTCAGTGGCCGGCTGCAAGGAGCGGCCTGTCGTTCACTCGGATCGTGGTGCGCACTATCGCTGGCCAGGATGGCTGTCGCGAATGCAGAAGGCCAGACTGACTCGCTCGATGTCGCGCAAAGGATGTTCGCCGGATAATGCAGCCTGCGAGGGTTTCTTTGGGCGCCTCAAGACAGAGCTATTCTATCCTCGTGACTGGCGGGCCACGACCGTTGATCAATTCATCGAAGTCGTTGACTCTTACATCCGCTGGTACAACGCAAAGCGAATCAAGATCTCGCTCGGCTCTCTTAGCCCGATCGAATACCGGCAGAGTCTTGGAATCGCGGCATAAATCAGTCCAAGAATTTAGCCGCACCCCCTTCTGGGGAAATTACGGGCGGTATTGACACGCCCACCGAATGCTTTCCCTTCTTCGGAAAACCCGTATCGTCAATGATCCAATACAGCCCGCTTGACGGATTCATGTGCGGTAATACCCAGCGCCGAACCTGTTCGATCAATGCGGCGTCAGACCATTCGGACTTTGAAACGAAGTGATGCAGCGACTGGTGCCGCGCGCTCGCCCGATGCGGCTCGAGATGGGCCGCCAGCGGCTCAACACTTTTACGTGCAATCGGCAGCATCAACCCCTGGCAATAGCCCACCAGACCGGCGCGACGATCACTGTGTCCAATCGTTTCGCATAGGTGTTCAAGGTACTCGTCGAAAGATGTATCCCAGTCCATCGCTTCCTCATGCAAAGGATGAAGAAGCTCCTATAATGCCGTGAATTTTATGACACAGTAGTAATAGCCCAGAAGAAAACGCGATGCGAGTGGTTAAACAGTAAAGGCGTGCTGAACTCCCGGAGCATTCCCGTAGCTTCGCGAGTAATCTTACTGTCGGGAACTCCAGGTTGCACATGTTGAGTCTGCAGCGAGGGAGTCGGTACGGGCAAAATTACCTTGGGGCGTCTGAAGGTTGGTTCGGCACCGGACTCCTGCGCGAATGCGCTCTGGCTTAACTGACTACCGACAACAATCGCACCCGCAGCAGTCGTGGACTTTTTTATAAAGGAACGACGGTTCATATAGTCTCCAAAAATATGTAGCTTGTTCATAAAGGCAAAGGAATCAGGCTTACCAAAAGACCGCGCTAAATTATATTTCGCGGCAATGTCCCCCGGGATCAACGTGTTGCACCCACCTGTCTCAACGCCCGGACAGCCGCCTGGTTACCCTGGGCCATCACTGCCTCCATGGCGGTGTTACCCCTTGCGTCTGTATGGTTTGGATCCGCACCCTTCTTCACCAGCTCAGGCAGCAGATCAAATCGGCCAAAGAGCGCGGCAAAGGCAAGCGCGGTCTCGCCAGCATTGTTCGTCTGATTGATATCGCACGAGGTGTCCATAAGGGTGCGTACAATGTCAGTCCCCCCTTTGTATAACGCGCCCATGAGCGCAGTATTGCCGTTGCGGTCCCCCAGGCACGGGTTTGCTCCCGCTTCAATAAGTCGGTGGAGCATGTCAGGCTGCTCATCGTATGCAGCGAGTATGAGCGCTGTGTAACCTTGCGGTGTCGTTGCGTCGATCGGGAAGTGCGCTTCCAGAAGTGCCTGCGTAATGTCCCATCGACCAGCTCGCGCCGCATCGAACCACTCCTTGCCATACTTGCTGACGTCAACTCCGGCGGTCGGTGCGGACAGACGTTCCGACAGGGAGGCACAACCGGAGAACGCAACGGAAACCAAAGCCGCGACAACTCCAGCCAAAGCCCAAACAAGATTCTTCATTGGAACCTACGAGGCGTACGTTCAATAGAAGTTGCGCGTCCAGTTCGTGAAACAGCGCAGGCCATCAACCTGCCCTATACCTCGTTGCGGGAGGTATTTGGGCGTGGCCGTTCCAATTACTCGTCCGACAGTTTCGCCGACATCGCCTGAACGCGCGACGAGTCGGCACCAAGCGCCTTCACGAGGCGGGCGCCGAGGTCGCTGTCCGCCTTATTAAAGTACGAAATCACCGTGTATTTGTTCTGGTCGTTTGTCACATGACTCAGGTCGCCAGACAGTGCGGTGACGAGATCTGCCTTTTCAGACTCGGGCAACGAACGATAGAACACACCGGCCTGCTTGAACATCTGCTGCTTGTGGATGGCCATTTGCTGCGTCGTGCCCGACAGAGGCGTCTGCACATACTTGTACTTCGGGTCTTGCGAGATCTCGCCGATAGTGGACGGCTCGTAATTCACCTCGCCTGTCCGGCCACTGGAGTTCATCTTCCCGTCCTGATTGTTGTTATGGACGGCGACCAGCGGCCGATTAATTGGGAGCGAATTGAAGTTTGCACCGAGACGATACATCTGCGTGTCTGCGTAGGCAAACATCCGGCCTTGAAGCATCCGGTCCTCCGACGGTTCGATGCCCGGAACTAGACGCGACGGCGCAAACGCAACTTCTTCCGTGGTCTCAAAATAATTGTTGGGGATGCGGTTGAGGGTCATCGTGCCGACCTTCTGTTCCGGTACACCCAGCCATTCCTTCGTATCATCCAACGGGTCATAGTCGAACTTGCTCAGGTCCGACGGATTCAGCACCTGGATGTACAGATCCCATTTCGGGTAGTCCCCCTTCTTGATCGCGCCGTAGAGATCATTCGTCATCATGTTCCAGTCCTTGCCGATGGACGCAGGAATGTCCTTGGGGCGAATATTCTTGAGACCCTGGTCACTTTTCCAGTGGAACTTCACATAGTGAACTTCACCTTTCGCGTTGATCATCTTGAAAGCGTGAACGCCGAAACCGTCCATGTGCCGATACGAATCGGGCATCCCTTCGTTGGCGTACATGTGGGTCAGCATGTTCGTCGACTCGGGCGTGTGTGCCCAGAAGTCGAAGGCCAGGTTCGCATCCTGAACACCTGTCACAGCGCTCGGTTTGTTGGCGTGGACAAAGTCAGGGAACTTGATCGCATCTCGAATGAAGAATATGCCCTTATTGAGGCCGACGATGTCCCAGTTACCCTGCGCCGTATAGAACTTGATGGCGAACCCGCGCGGATCGCGGGCCTGCTCCGGCGAACCCCGGTAATTCATGACCGTCGAGAGCCGCACAAAGACTGGCGTCTTCGTACCAGGCTGGAAGACCTTCGCGATAGTTAGATTCGATATGTCCGAGCTGGGTACGAACTCGCCGAAGGCCCCAGTACCGCGCGCATGCACCACCCGTTCCGGGATGCGTTCGCGGTCGAAACGTTGGAGCTTCTCAATCAGATGCGAATCTTGAAGAACTACCGGACCTTCCTGCCCTGCCGTCTGTGAGTTCTGGTTGTCACCAACTGGCGATCCGTTGTCGCGAGTCATATCTGCCGCATAGGCAAACTGCAGCGACGCGACGCCCAGCATCACGGCAATGGCTGTTTTTTTGAAGACTGCGTTTTTTGTTTTCATTTTCTACTCCTGTAGATATTTGACGCGGGATGAGGGGCGATGGATCCTGCACTGTCCGGCAGTGTCGCGAAGTCGCGATCTTTTTTGGCTGGAGTGATTGTCTCCGCACGATATTTCCGCGGACAAGTTAAGCGGTGTAAATCAATGCGATTTGTTGTTACACCCATTGCGATGGTTCGAATGCGGAGTGGTCCACGTACCCGGATCTGGTGGATGGTCGGATGAAGGAAGGCGTGTCGAACAAGGAGATCCGCCGCTGCCTCAAGCGCTATATCGTCCAGGAACTGTACCCGCTCATCCTGGCTGATCTGGCCGATTCGACGCCGACTTCCTGACATAGGAGCGTCAACGCGCCGGAGGGAAAGTCTGTGGGGTTCGCTGAAGGTAGCACGCATGCATGGACGACACTTCGCCATGCGGCGTGCCGCCATAGATGATGTGATTACCTGGCTGAGCTTTAACAACGCACGCCGGTTACACTCGACGACGTCGTCCCCATGTCGTTCGAGAAGAACTGGCGGGCAGCCCAACAAGGCGAGGCCGCATAACCCCTCGGTTATGGGATTCGTCAAACAGGGGCACGGTCACGCACGCATAGCCCCGTTCCAGAAAATATTCGCAGTACCGCTCTGCAAACAGGGAAAGGACGCTGCGTCACAACTATGCCTGAGGTTGCGGTCGTAGAGGAGCCAAGCCGATCATTATGAGGAAGCCACTTTTTTATGTACAGTTTGCTGTAGCACACAAAGCTCATGGAGGTCCGTAGAACCGATCCATGTCGTGTTCCGTTCGATGCAACTCCGCATAATTCACGGCTAGGCATAACGCCTTCCGATTGTGAAGGCTCTTGAGTGGATGGTCGTCGACGTCGTAAGTGGTCAAGCAGGGCTAGACTTCGCGTGGCAAGTGGGCGTCGCATGTGGCTGGACGCCCCGTGTCGTCCAGCCTCTCCTGCCGCCCCCAGGCTCACTGCCCTTCAAGCTTGGCGATTGCCTTGGCAACGCCCGCGCCGTAGGCAGCATCCGCTTGGGCGCAGTGCTTGATATGTAATTGCTGGACCGGCTTCGATACGCCATTCAGCGCTCGTGCCGTGTTATCGAACAAGGTCTGCTGCTGCTCCGCCTTCATCATGCGGAACAATGCTCCCGGCTGCGAATAGTAGTCGTCGTCGAGGCGATGATTCCAGTGATCGGCCGAGCCCTCGATCGACAGCGGCGGTTCACGGAAGTCAGGCTGCTCCTGCCATTCGCCCCGCGTATTCGGCTCATAAGGCGTGGCGCCGCCTGCATTGCCAGTGACGCGCATCAGGCCGTCACGATGGTAGCTGTGCACGTACTTCGCCCCACGCGGCGCATTCACCGGAACCTGGTGGTGGTTCACGCTTAGGCGGTAGCGTTGTGCGTCGCCGTATGAAAAGAGCCGCCCTTGCAGCATCTTGTCCGGCGAGAAGCTGATACCGGGCACCACGTTGGCCGGCGCAAAAGCCGCCTGCTCCACATCCGCGAAATGATTGTCCGGATTACGGTTCAACTCCACCACGCCCACTTCGATCAGCGGGTAGTCACGCTTGGGCCAGACCTTGGTCAGATCAAACGGATTGATTGGATAGCTGCTTGCTTCCTTCTCCGGCATGATCTGCACGAAAAGCGTCCAGCGCGGAAACTCCTGACGTTCAATCGCTTCGTAAAGGTCACGGTGATGCGTCTCGCGATCGTGGCCGACAAGCGCCACTGCCTCCGCGTCGGTCAGGTTTTCGATCCCCTGTTGCGAGCGGAAATGGAACTTCACCCAGAAGCGTTCATGCGCGGCATTGATAAAGCTGAACGTGTGGCTGCCGAAGCCGTGCATATGCCGGAACGTCTTCGGAATGCCCCGCTCGCTCATGACGATCGTCACCTGATGCAGCGCTTCCGGCAGTTGCGTCCAGAAGTCCCAGTTGCTTTCCGCGCTGCGCAAACCGGTGCGCGGATCACGCTTGATGGCGTGGTTCAGGTCGGGGAACTTGAGCGGGTCGCGCAGGAAAAACACCGGCGTGTTGTTACCGACCAGATCCCAGTTCCCTTCTTCCGTGTAGAACTTCAGCGCGAAGCCGCGGATGTCCCGCTCGGCGTCGGCCGCGCCACGCTCACCGGCAACCGTTGAGAAGCGCGCGAACATCTCGGTCTTCTTGCCGACCTCGGAGAAGATCGCGGCGCGGGTGTATTTCGTAATGTCGTGCGTGACCGTGAACGTGCCGAATGCGCCGGAGCCTTTCGCATGCATGCGCCGCTCAGGAATCACCTCACGGTCGAAGTGGGCCAGCTTCTCGAGAAACCATACGTCTTCAAGCAGTGCCGGGCCGCGTGGACCGGCGGTGCGAATGTTCTGATTGTCGACGACAGGTGCGCCGAAAACGGTAGTCAGCTTTTTCATGAGAGATCCTCTATCAACGCAATTCGGCAAAGGCGGTCGTTATTGGGCCTGTGCCTTCGTATCCGTGTTGCAGCCGCAACCGGCGGTGTGAGCGTGACCGGCCTGGCTGTCGTCCCACGGGGAGCCCAGGATGATCTTGCAGAAGTTCAGGCGCTTGTACGACGGATCGCGAAGTTCGAGCACGTCGGCCTTGACGTTGCCGAACGTCGTCTCGGGCTTCTTGATAGTGCCCTTCGCGAACTCATTGATGATGCCGTTCTTGAAGTCCTTCTCGCGCGGATGCGCTGCCACCACCTGGATGCGTTGCTCGTCGCTGAACTCGTGGTAGGCCATGCCGAGCACGTCCATCTCGACGCCGGCAGTAACCAGCGCGACCACCGGCTTCAGATGTTCAGGCACGCCCGGCGTGGTATGCAATGCAATCGACAACCAGACCTGTTCGATGTCGTACTCATTCATGCCGTACTGCTTCATGAAGTTACTCGCGGCATTCGCGCCGTCCACTTCGAAACGGTAGCCTGCGCTGCTATACGCCGCTGTCAGGCCCATGTCGTGGAACATGGCACCGAGG